>NZ_DATCVQ010000769.1:0-4565 GCF_036566765.1 Streptomyces sp. | reverse complement strand
GGCACGAACAGAGTGGCCTCAGTCTGGTAGTCGGGCGTCGGATCCGCCCCCGCGTCGTAGCTGGCACAGAGCTGGTTCGGGACCACGCGAGTAATCTTGAGCATCGCGAGATTGCCCTCACTGGTGAGCGTGCACAGCAGGTCGCCTTCCGCGATCCGGCCGGTACTGCCATTCAAATCCTTGCTGTCCAGGACCTCGGGCAGCGCTCCGGCCGTGTTGGAGGCCGCCGCCGCGCACTCCTTGGCGGTGGGTCCGGTGCTCTTGCCGAAGCGGGTGTACAGATTGAGATTGACCCGCCCCCGGGCCAGCTCCAGATCCTTCTGCGTTTCGGTGTCATACGGCGGGCGTTTGAGAAAACCGTCCGGGTCATAGCCGACGTGGTCCCCGGCGCCGGGGCCGGCGCTGCGTGGCCGAGAACATCTCGGCGGCGAGCGGCCTGTTCATCGAGGCCCAAGCGAAGATCGACGTCGTACGGGCCTGTGGCGGCGGCTTGGTCGCCTCCGCGGACGGGATCCGCTTCACCGTGCCCGTGCAGACCCTGTACGCGGGCTCGAACCCCCGGTACTTCGGCCTGCGCCACAAGGGCGCCACCTCGCTGAACGTTGTCAACGACCAGGTGATGGGGCTGGGCGGGGTGGTCGTGCCGGGCACGCTGCGCGACTCGTTGTTCATCCTGGACGCCATCCACGCCCGGGACGGCGGGCCGAAGCCGGAGACCGTCATCATGGACACCGCGTCGTACTCCGACATCGTCTTCGGCCTGTTCGCGATCTGTGGCTACCAGTTCTCGCCGAGGATCGCCGACATCTCCGATGCACGGCTGTGGCGGACGAATGCCGCAGCGGACTACGGGCCGCTCCAGCCGGTCTCGAACCACACGATCCGCCTGGACCGGATACGTGCCCACTGGGGCGACATGCTCGGTGTGGCAGGTTCCCTGCCCCTGGGCGAGGTCCGTGGCCACGACCTGATCCGCATGCTCTCCCGGGACGGCAAGCCGACCGGGCTGGGCGACGCGTTCGCGCACTATGGGCGGATCTTCAAGACCCTGCACCTGCTCCAGTTCGTCTCCGATGAGGGGTACCGGCGGATGATCGGTGCCCAGCTCAACGTTACTGAGGCCCGCCACCGCCTCGCTCGGAAGATCTTCTTCGGGCAGCGCGGCGAGCTGCGTCAGCACTACCGCGAGGGCATGGAGGACCAGCTTGGCGCCCTGGGCCTGGCGCTGTACGCGGTCGTGCTGTTCAACAGCCTCTGCAATTGACGCCGCCGTCAAGCAGTTCGCCGCTGACGGCTTCCCTGTCACCGACGAGCTGCTTGCCCGCCTCTCTCCGCTTCAGTACGACCACATAAACTTCCTCGGCCGCTATGCCTTCACCCGGCCCGCGGTGCCTGGCCTGCGCCCGTTGCGTGACCCCCACGCCCACGACGAGTCAGACGACGGCGAGGCCGAGTAACGGAGGTGCCGTACGAGGCCTGATCACTTCCACGAGTGTCAGGGTGGTGGCCGTGGTCATCCGCATTCGCTACACGGGTCCTGGCCGGGCTTTCCTCGAACTTGTACAGCGCCAGTAGGTGGCGGGCCAGGGCGAGTGCGGCAAGCAGCGCGACGAGCACGCACACGCCCCACCAGCCAGCCTGGCTCCAGACGCGTACCCCGAGCCAGGAACCTGCGCTGCCGCCCAGGTAGGCGCAGGTCATGTAGGCGGTGTTGAGCCTGCTGCCGGCGTTGACGCGCAGGGCGTAGACGCGGACTTGATTGGCGACCATGCCGGACTGCATCGCGGCGTCGAGGAGCAGCGTGCCGAGTGTCAGGGCGGCCAGCCCCAGCGCGCCGCCCCGGGCGCCAATGGTGAGGATCGCGGCCGAAACGAGGACACCAAGCATGCAGGCCAGGTTCACTGGATCGGGGCCGTAGCGATCCACCAGACGGCCGGCGAGCGGGGTGCAGACCATGGTCGCCGCGCCGACCAGGGCGATCATTCCTACCGCCTGGGCACCCAGCCCGTAGGCCGGTCCGGCGAGCAGGAGCGCCAGGCAGGTCCAGACCGCAGAGAACCCGGCGAAGACGGTTGCCTGGTAGAAGCACGAGCGGCGCAGGTCTGGCTCGGTGCGCAGCAGGCGCAGCGGCTCGGCCAGGAGCGCTGTGTACGGCTGGCGGGAGGACGGGGTTGTGGTCGGCACCGCGAACACCAAGACGGTGGCGAGAAGCAGAGCCAGGACCGCGGCGACCAGGTAGGGGGCCCGCCAGCCCAGCCACTCACCGAGCGTGCCGCTGAAGGTCCGGGCCAGCAGCATGCCGCCGGTCGATCCGCTCAGCAGGATGCCAATCACCGCTCCCTGGCGGTCGGCGGCCACGAGACCAGCCGCCAGGGGGCCGACGATCTGCGCGCCCACGGTGGTCAGGCCGACAAGCGTGCTGGCGGCAATGAGGGCCGGCAGAGCCGGTGCGCAACCTGCTGCGAGCAGTGCCAGACCGGTCAGGGCGAAGAGGACGACGAGGAACGAGCGGTGCGGGAGCCGGTCGCCAAGCGGCACCAGCAAGACCATCCCGGCCGTGTAGCCAATCTGTGTGGCAGTCACCACCGCAGCGGCCGAATCGGGCGACACATGCAGCCCGGCGGCGACCAGCGGACCGATGGCCTGCGGAAAGTAGATGTTGCCCACTGCCACGGCGCACGTGACAGCCAGGATCAGGATCTTCCGGCGGCTCATTCTTCAGTCCACCGGCCCGCCGGCGACGTAGATGACCTGGCCGGAGACGAACCCCGCCCCGGGACTTACGAGGAAGGAGGCGGTATGTGCGATGTCGTCAGGCAGACCCACCCGGCCGACCGGGATGGACTGCTCCGCCCCGTGCCGGAACTCCTCGAAGCTCAGGCCGAGCCGCCGGGCCGAGGCCCTGGTCATGTCGCTCACGACGAATCCCGGCGCGATGGCGTTCGCGGTCACGCCATGCGGGCCGAGCTGGAGAGCGAGGGATTTGGTGAATCCGATCAAACCCGCCTTCGCGCTGGCGTAGTCCACACGGTCGGCATCACCAACCGCGGAGATGCTCGACATGTTGACGATGCGTCCCCAACGGGCCGCCACCATATGCGGGCAGACGGCCCGGGTGACGAAGAACGGGCCGCTGAGGTTGATCCCCAAGACCGTGTCCCACTGCTGCGTCGTCATGTCCACAAGGTCGGCACGGGGTCCGATGCCGGCGTTGTTGACCAGCACCGTTGGCGGTCCGAACGCGGCGGCGATCCGGGCGATGGCCGCAGTGACCGCGGCCTCGTCGGCGACATCAGCGGCGACGGCCAGCGCTGCGCCGCCGACACTTGTGATGGCCTCCACGGTATCGGCGCAGTCCGCCCCGTCCAGATCGATCACGCCGACCGCCAAGCCGTCGCCCGCCAGACGCCTGGCAACAGCGGCGCCAATACCGCGGGCAGCACCGGTGACAACCGCCGTCCGCCGCACATGAGTTGTGGGTGTCATGGGAGGAAGTCCACGGCATCGACGTTGCGCCGCCAATCGATGTAGCGTATGGCTTAATGATCAGCTTTGCTCTCGGCGTCGAGGACCTCGCGGACACCCGCTTCGCCCTCTCACCCCTGCACGAAACCCTGTTCAGCCTGCGGGTGCTGCAGGATCCGGGCCTGTCCGCGCTGCATCTGCCCTGGCGCAGGTCCGTACTCGGCACACTCGGCACGCTCGACACCGGCCTACTGATGTCCCTGGTCGCGCAGAGGCGTACCCTCCCCGACTTCCTGACCCCGAATCCCGCGAGCTTCGCGCCGGCCTTCGAAGAAGAGCTCTCCGTCGTCCGCCAGGCGTCCTGCGCTCGGGTCCGCCACGACCTGCTGCTCGCGCACGCACCCGACCCTGTTCCCGAAGCGCTCCGCGACGCCACCGCCGCCGAAGACGCACCTGTCGCCAGGCTCCGCGACGCCATCTGCCATCTCCTGCGGCAGTACTGGGAGGTGGCCATCGAGCCGGTGTGGCCGCAGATGCGGCTGGTGCTGGAAGCCGACATGACCTACCGCGCCCGCCAGCTCGCCCTGGGGGGCGCCCGACTGCTGTTCGCCGACATGCACCCGAACCTGCGCTGGCAAGGCGGAGAGCTGTACATCCACAAGATGATCAGCAGGCACCGGGTTGCGGCATCTGGCCGGGGGCTACTGCTCCTGCCGTCCGTGTTCGCACACAAGCCCGCGCCTCCCGTGAGCCCGGACGAGCCGCCGAGCCTCGTCTATCCCAGCCGGGGAGTAGCCACGCTGTGGGGCTCGGAGATGCCGACCGTCGACACAACCGCCCTGGTGTCTCTGCTCGGTTCATCCCGAGCGAGACTGCTCAGCCTCCTGGAAGAGCCACTGCCCACCGTAGAGCTCGCCCGCCGTCTCAGGGTCACCCCAAGCGCTGTCTCCCAACACCTGCGTGTCCTGCACTCCACAGGACTGGTCACCCGGACACGTGACGGACGGCATGTTCTGTACCGGAGAAGCGCACTCGGCGACGGACTCACGACCACCGCAACCAGACCACGAACTCACGACAGCTGAGGTTCAGCACTCCGC
>NZ_DATCVQ010000768.1:0-4987 GCF_036566765.1 Streptomyces sp. | reverse complement strand
CCGGCGGGGCCGGGGCGCACCGGCTGCGCCGTACCGGTGGCGGCGAGCTGCTGCTCCGCGCCAACCGGGGCAGGGACGTCGCGGTCCGGCCCGGCGAGCCCGCGGAGCTCGGGGACGACTGCGCCCTGCTCGTCCAGGGCGTCCGGCCCACCGGCCGCCGCACCTCCACAGGAGGCCCGTCCCGGCTGCTCGGCCGCCTCACCGCGCGCGGCCGCCGCGGCCCCGTGCCCGGCCAGCGGGACCCGCGGAGCGGCTGGTCCCGCCCCGGCGACGGTGACCGACACGGTGAAAGGCACTCCGAGCGCACGCCCCCGCACCCCGACGAACACCCCGCCGGAGCGCGTACATGGGACCCGAACTTCTGACCGGCCGCACCACCGACCACCGCAGCAGCACGCACGAGAACGCGCTCCAAGGGGAGACGACATGAAGATCTACCAGCCCATGCTCTTCGTCGGCCTGGGCGGGACCGGCGGGCGCATCGGCAGCGAGCTGGAGCGCGGGCTGCGGCGCGAGTTGTGCGGGCCCGACGGGACCGCGCTCGTCGACGGCGGGCGGCGGCTGCCGTTCCAGCTGCCCGAGTGCCTGCAGTTCGTGTACGCGGACTTCAGCGAGGCGGAGCTGCTGCGTCAGCCGCAGTTCCGGGCCAAGGGCGCCGAGGGCGCCGCGTACGCGCGGACCTCCCGGATGGTCCGCGACCTGCTGCCCACCGACTACGACAGCTCGCCCGAGGTGACCCGGATGCTCCGGGTCGCCCTGCACGAGGAGACCCGCGGCTGGCTCCCGCCGCAGGCCCGCCAGCCCCGCGTCGCCCCGCTGCACAACGGGGCCGGGCAGCTGCCCACTGTCGGGCGGGCCGCGCTGTTCGCGACCATGCGCGCCGGCCTGGAGCCGGTGCTGCGGCAGCTGCGCGAGGCGATCGGCGCGATCGGCAACTCGGCCGGCGACCTGCAGCGCGTCGGCGGCGGCCGGATCCGCGGCTGCGACGTCTTCGTCGCCTTCTCCGTCGCCGGCGGCACCGGCGCCGGGATCTTCTACGACTTCATCCACCTCATCGGGCACGAGTTCCGCAAGTCCAAGGTGCCCGGCGTGAAGATCTACCCGCTGGTCGTCATGCCGTCCGCCTTCCCGCCCGAGGCGGGCGGCGGCCGCGAGGCCGAACTCAACTCCGCCCGCGCCCTGGTGGACCTCTCCCGCCTCGTCGACGACCAGAACGTACCGGACGCCCTCGCCGACGTCGGCGACGTCGAACAGCGCGGCCGGATCAGCGTCCACTACCCCGGCGACGGGGTCGTCGCCCTGCGGCCGTCCACCGTCCAGACCGCGTTCCTGTTCTCCAAGCCCGCCGTCATCCGCACCGAGGACCTGCGCCGCTCCATCACCGCCATGGTGATGTCCCTCATCGGCACCGAACTGAGCGAGGACACCGGTGCCGCCGCCCGCGCCGACGACGACTACCAGTCCTTCGCCGCCAGCTTCATCAACAAGAGCGTCGAGCGCTCCACGCCCGCCCGCTCCGGCATCGGCTACCGCGGCATGTCCACCAGCCTCGCCGCCTCCCTCACCGTCCCGGTCGACGACCTCGCCGAGATCGTCGCCGCGCGGCTGCTCGCGCAGGCCGTCCGCGGCATGACCGAGCGGGCCCGCCGGCCCGCCCCCGACGCCGCCGAACGCGTCCACGACCTGTTCGCCCGCTCCGGGATCGGCCGACTCTGGACCCGCGAGGCCCCCGAGATCGAGGTCCCCGAGCAACTCCCCAAGGGCGCCAAGGCGATCAGCCAGGCCCTGCGCGACCGGCTCGGCGACATGCACGACGCCCTGCAGCGCCTGGAACGCGAACTCGCCCGCGACATCCCCCGGCTCACCGAGGACTTCAAGCCCGGCACCGGCGCCCGCGAACTCCTCGGCCTGATCGGCCCGTTCCAGCTGGAGACGGTGCTCGGCGGACTGCCCGGACACCCCGACCGGATCGGCCGGGTCGGCTTCACCGGCATGCTCGACAACCGCAAGAACGACCCCGAACGCCCGCCGCACGTCCAGGCCGCCGCCCCGCACATCCCCCGTATCAAGGGCGGCGTCGGCGGACTCGTCCCGGCCCGCTGGAGCGACCCCGACGTCCAGGAGGCGCTCGCCGAGCAGGACGGCTGGTACCGCTGGCGCGCCAACGCCCTGTGGCACCGCGGCTGGCAGGCCGGCGAGGCACAGTGGCGGCCGCCGCTCACCCGGATCGCCAACGAGCTCGCCGAGCTCACCAAGGTGCTCCGCGCCCACGAGCAGGACGAGGGCAAGCTCTTCGCCGACCGCCGCCGCGAGCTCTACCGCGACGACCGCACCGGCATCGCCTACCTGCTGCCGCCGCAGAACAGCCTGCGCGCCTTCTACGACGACGTCCTCGACCGCCTCGTGCAGAGCGAGGGCCTGCCGGAGAACACCGAGGCCGCCGGGCTGCTCGACCGGATGCTCCGGCCGGAGGACTGGCTGCGCGCCCTGGACGCGGTCCGCCGCTCCCCGGGCTCGGCCGTCAAGGAGATCAAGCAGGTCGTCGAGCAGCGGGTCAAGAAGCTCTTCGGCGAGGCCAACGAGGACCGGTTCTCCCGGCCGCTGCTGCCCTCGATGGGCCTGCTGCTGCGGGCCGCCGCCGGCGACGAGTCCGCCGAGTCGAAGGTCGACGCCCGCTGGCTGGAGCAGTTCCGCTCCCGGCTCGCCGGGCTGCTGCCGGTCGGCTTCACCCCGGACGGCAGTGGGCCGATGAAGATCCTCATCGTGCACCCGGCGGGCGAGTCGGACGGCCGGGCGTCGAGCTACCTCGCCCAGGAGCTCAACCTGCCGCCGCGCGCCGCCCAGGAGTACCGGGCCGTCGACACCGAGTCCATCACCGTCGTGCTCTTCCGCAGCGGCATGAACCTCACCGACATCTCCGAGGTGCGCGGCGTCCTCAAGCTCTGGTCCGAGGCCCGCGAGACGGCCGGCGAGGACGACTTCCTGCACTGGCGCCAGCGCCTCGGCTACCAGGACGACTGGCTGGTCAGCACCGAGGAGGACCGGCAGCGCATCCTGCACCGGCTGCTCTGCGCGATGTGGAACGGCCGGATCGAGACCGAGGGCCCGGCGGACTCGCCCGACCTGGTCCGCATCCGGCTCCAGGAGGGCGAGTCGGCGACGATGTCGCTGCGCCTGGAGAGCTTCGACGGCTCCCTGTCCAGCTGGGCGGGGATGCTCCGTGAGTACGAGCGCTGGGCGCTGCTCGACGAGGGTCAGATCATCGAGGACTTCTGCGAGCGCCTGATGAGGACGCTGCCGACGGGCCTCGCGAACACCCCCGTCGGGCCGTCGCCGCTCTTCGTCCACTTCGTGGAGAAGGTGCTGCCGCGCCAGCTCCGGCTCCTCGACGAACTCACCGAGGAGTACGGGGCGGAGGACCAGGAATGGCTCGCGCCGCTCCGACACTTCTGGGAGCACACCGTCCCCGGCGCCCTGGAGATGCGCTTCTCCGGCTCGTCGCGGGCGACCCGGCCGACGCTGAAGGCGCTGTACGACCGGCACGCCCCGGACTCGGGGCCGGGACCCTCGCCCGACGACGAGCGGCGGGTGCCCCGGCAGCGGGAGGAGCGGCCGCAGCCGTCGTACGCCGACCCCGCCGACCGCCGCGAATCGGCCGACCGACGGGACTCGTTCGGTTCCCGGGACTCCTTCGACGCTCGCGAGTCCGGCGAGCCGGAGAGCACCGGCTACCCGTGGGAGACGGACGGTGAGGAGGAATGAACCTCCGCCCCCTGCCCGGGCACGCCGTTGTCCTGGATCTCAGGGACCCCGATCACGACGTCAAGGCGGCCCTCGACGTCCCGCAGTCCGGCCCCGAGCGCCGGTTCGTCGTCATCGACGACGCGGACCGGATCGTCGCCCACCAGCGCGACTACGAGCGCCTCTCCTCCTACGGCCCCGCCCGGATCGTCTGCCTGGCCGTCGGCGCGGAGGGCGAGCGGACCCTGCGCCGCTCGCTCACCCTGCGCCCGCCCTCCGCAGGTGTGCTGTGGCTGCTGGACCCGCACGGCGACGGCCGCGGTCACGACCCCGACGCGGCCCTGCGCCCGCTGGTCGACGTGATCGCCACGCCCGAGGTCTTCGAGGAAGTGCTGCGGGCCCTCGGCGGCGTCGTGCACGGCGTCGCCGTCCCCTCCGTACGCCTGCTGGAGCACGACCTCACCGACGAGGCCAGGACCAGGGTCTGGCGGCAGGCCCTGGAGCGGCTCGCCGGACAGGACGTGCCCGCCCAGGGCGCGGGCGAGCAGGTGCCCGCCGAACTCGCCCCGCTCCTCGACGACTCGGTGCCCGCGAGCCTGGCCGGCCACGACTGGCTGCCGGCCGGCGGCCGGGCCGGCGACCGCCTGCGGGACTGCGACGCGGCGCTCGCCGACGTGGTCGCCGACTGCGAGCAGATCCGCGGTCCGGCCGGGCTGTTCACCGCCGTCGGCCGCGAGGTCGACCTGCCCGGCGGCCTGGAGCGGCTCGCCGAGGCGCTGACCCGGTTCCGGACCACCGTCGCGGACGCCTTCACCGCTGCGAGCGGGCCCCGACTCACCTTCGAACACCGCGGCAGGATCCAGGAGTTCGGGATCGCGCTGCCCGTGCTGCCGCCCGAGGTCACCCGCGCCGGGGTGGTTCCGGGCCTGCGCGACCACACCGAGGCCCTGATCGCCCGCCCGCTGCCGCTGCGGTCCGTCGCGGCCCGGCTCGTCGCGCTGTCCGCCCGCTCCGCCCCGGCCGGCAGCGCCGCGAGGCTCGCCCGGCTCGACGAGCTCTGCGACCCCGCGTACCTGCGCCACCTGGCCCGCCCCGTGCCGTTCACGGCCGGCGGCTCCCGGCCCGTCGCCGCCCTGGTGACCGCCGGACTCGCCTTCGTCGCCGGGCTCTGGCCGCTGCTCGGCTGGGTCCTCGGCCCGGCGGCCGGAGTCCTCGCCGCCGCGCTCGCCGTGCTGATGCTGCGCCG
>NZ_DATCVQ010000767.1:0-27732 GCF_036566765.1 Streptomyces sp. | reverse complement strand
GGACGCCGACGGCGTCACCGCGGGCCCCGGCCCGGCCGAGACCGCCGCCGCGCTGCGCCGCCGCACCGCCCCCGTCCTCACCCTCGGCACCCCCGACGACCGCATCCCCTTCACGACCGCCCGCGCCGTCGCCGACGCCATGGCCGTCGCCGTACGGACCCTGGCCGCGGAAGGCGTCGTGGACGCGCTCGTCCTCACCGGCGGCGAGACGGCAGCCACCGTGCTCCACGCGCTCGACGGCACCGGCCTCGACCTCGTCGACGAACCCGAGCCCGGCGTCGCCCGCGGAACCCTGCTCGGCGGCGCCGCACCGCTGCCCGTCCTGGTCAAGGCCGGCGGCTTCGGCGACGACGACACGCTCGTACGGCTCTGCCGGCTCACCCTCGGCGCGGGGGACCCGTCATGAAGCCGATCGCCCTCACGATGGGGGACCCCTGCGGCATCGGCCCCGAGATCGTGCTCAAGGCCTGCGCCGACCCCACCCGTACGGCCGTCCCCGTCGTCGTGATCGGCGACCCGGGCGTCCTCGCCCACGCCGAGCGCGTCGTCCGCAGCGGGCTCGCCGTCCGCCCGATCGCCACGCTCGACGAGGCGGCGTACGCCCCCGGCGCCGTCGACGTCCTCGTCGAGGGCGAGCTGCCCGCCGACCTGCCGTGGGGCGTCGTCGACGCCCGCGCGGGCGACGCCTCGTACCGGTACGTGCGGCGCGCGGTGGAGCTCGCGCTGAGCGGAGCAGTACGGGCCATGGCGACCGCGCCGATCAACAAGGAGGCCCTGCGCCTCGCCGGGATCCCGCACCCCGGCCACACCGAGATCCTCGCCGAGCTCTCCGGCACCGCCGACTACGCCATGATGATGGCCACCGACGAGCTGCGGGTCGTCCTCGTGACCGTCCACCAGTCCCTGCGCAGCGCCATCGAGTCGCTCACGCCGGACCGCGAACTCGACATCATCCGACTCACCGACCGTACTCTGCGCCGCGGCGGCCTGCCCGCCCCACGCATCGCCGTCGCCGGCCTCAATCCGCACGCCGGGGAGAACGGCCTGTTCGGCCGCGAGGACCTCGACGTCATCGCCCCCGCCGTCGCCGCCGCCCGCGCCGAGGGCATCCACGCCGACGGGCCGCTGCCCGCCGACACCGTCTTCCTGCGCGCCCGCACGGGCGAGTTCGACGCCGTCGTCGCGCAGTACCACGACCAGGGCCTGATCCCGGTCAAGTACCTGGGACTTCAGCACGGCGTCAACATCACCATCGGCCTGCCGTTCGTCCGCACGAGCGTCGACCACGGCACCGCCTTCGACCTCGCCGGAACCGGCGCCGCCGACCACGCCGCCCTGCTCACCGCGCTGCGCCACGCCGACGCACTCGCCGGCCCCGCGCGCCCCTGAAAGGAACCACGCCACCGTGGACTTCATCTTCATGCTCACCCGCGCCGACCGAACCGTCACCGACTGCCTCGACGTCCTCGAAGAGATAGCCGATCTCGGCCTCACGCACATCGGCTTCAAGGATGTCGGAGTAGACCGGGCCACCCTCGGCCGCCTGAACACCTTCATCGGTGCGCTCGGTGCGACGAGCTGCCTCGAAGTCGTCAGCACCGACCGCGAGCAGGCCCTCGAGTCCGTCCGGACCGCCGTCGAGCTCGGCGTCGACCAACTGCTCGGCGGCACCTGGATCGAGGACACCCTGCCCCTGCTGCGCGGTACCGGCATCGACTACCTGCCGTTCGCCGGAGAGCCCGTCGGCCACCCGACCCGGCTCGCGGGCAGCCCCGACCGGATCGCCGCGGACTGCCGGCGCGCCGAGGCGGTCGGCTGCGCGGGCGTGGACCTGCTGGCCTACCGGGCCACCGACGCGGACCCGCTGGACCTGGTCCGGGCCGCCCGCCGGGCCACCGAGGGCCGACTGGTCGTGGCGGGCTCCATCGCGAGCATCGACCGCGTCCGTGCGCTCGCCGCCGCCGGAGCGGACGCCTTCACCATCGGCTCGGCGGCCTTCGACGGCTCGCTGACGCCCCGCGCCGGGACCCTCCGCGCCCAGCTCGCCCCGGTCCTGGAAGCGGTGCGCGTCGACGCTCGGGACATCCCGAACGCGTTCCTTCCCGACGACACGGTTCGTCCGCTCAACGGCTGACGCAGCGGAAGCCCAGGTGGCAGGCCGCGGTCGCCTCCGGCTCCGCGACACGGGCGGCCGGGCGGAAGTGATGGCACGAACGCGGGGCGCACAGATGCGAACCGCCCTTGACCACCCGTTGTGCACCGGCGTCCGTCGTCCGGTCGGCGTCCGGCACCCGGCAGGGGTGCGCGGAGCCGGCCGCGAGCTCCGCGGACGCGGGATCCGCGGTCCACTCCCAGACGTTGCCGACCATGTCGTGCAGTCCGAGGCCGTTGCGGTCGTACGCGCCGACGGGGGAGGTGCCGGGTGGCGTGTTGCGCCGCCAGGGGAAGTCGCCGTGCCAGGTGTTGGCCATCCGGCGGCCGTGCGGGGCGAGCTCGTCGCCCCAGGGGTACGCGACGCCGGCCAGGCTGCCCCGGGCCGCGAACTCCCACTCCGCCTCGGTGGGCAGCTGCTTGCCGGCCCAGGCCGCGTACGCGGTCGCGTCCGTGTAGGCGACATGGGTGACCGGATGGTCGGCGCGGTCCTCCAGCGTGGAGGCGGGGCCCTGCGGGTGACGCCAGTCGGCCCCGGGGACGTACGCCCACCACCGGTTCCGGTCCTCGAGCGGCACCGGTCCGTCCGTCGGCCGGAAGACGAACGAGCCAGGGACCCGGGACGGGACGCCCCGCGCCGAGGGCCGTTCGGCGGCGGTGAGGTGACCGGTGGCCAGGACGAAGGCCGCGTACTCGGCGTTCGTCACCGGCCTGATGTCCATGAAGAAGCCTGCGACGGAGACCGGCCGCACGGGCCGTTCCTCCGGATGAAAGGCCTCGCTGCCCATGGCGAAGGTCCCTCCCGGAACCCACACCATGCCTTCGGGCACCGCCCGCACCCCGTGAATTTCCAGCCCCTCAGTCATGCCGGACACCTTAACCACAGAACAGGCAATACGGTCATATCCCCCGATATGGGATCTACGCGTCGCGGCAGCGGCGCCCCCGGCTGGACGCGCGGGGGATCAGTCGCGGTTGAGCTGCAGCCGTCATGTTCACCTGATCGTAGGCCCGGTCGGCAGTCGGATTCCCGCTCGTCAAACGGAGTTGACGCGATTCCCTTCGCCCCGGCCGGTGATCGCCAACGGCGGTCGCCTCGCGGCCGGCCCTGCCGTGCCGAGTGGATCACCGGTGCGGATGGCGGTGCGCACGTGACTCGGATGCCGCGCCGCCGTCGGCGTTTCTTATACGCCTTTTCTGGCAGTCTGTTGCGTTGTGTGCTTGATGCGGCACGGGAACGTTCCTAAGGGGTGCGCAGTGAACGCGGTGAAGCGGAGCCGTACGACGAGGACCGCCGCGGGAGTCTCGGCCGCGGTGCTTCTGCTGCTGACAGGATGCGACGTGCCGGGGGTCTACCGGCCGGCCCGCCCCGTCTCCGGAGGCCCGTTCACGTTCTATGTGAGCCCCGACGGCGACGACAAGAACGACGGTATGTCGCCGGACAAGCCCTGGCGTACCCTCGCCCACGCGAACGACGTGCACCTCAAGCCCGGCGACCGGCTCCGGCTCGAGGGCGGCAAGCGGTTCCGCGGCAGCCTCACCCTGGAGAAGGGCGAGGCGGGCCGCGCGGCGAAACCCGTCGTCATCGACTCGTACGGGACCGGCCGCGCGACGATCGCGCCCCGCGGCACCTCCGGCATCACCGTGCGCAACACCGCCGGAGTCGAGATCCGGAACCTGTCGCTCGTCGGCGACCGCGCGGCGATGCGCGAGGCCGACGGCATCGCCTTCCACAACAGCCTCCCGGACGCCGAACGGCTCGGCCACGTCCGGATCTCCAATGTGGAGGCGAGCGGCTTCGAGAACGGAATCAGCGTCGGCGCGGACAAGGACTCGGCCGCCGGATTCAGCGACGTGCGGATCACCGACGCCTCCGTACACCACAACCTCGAGGCCGGGATCGCCTTCTACGGGCCCGACTTCGAGGCCGCCCGCCCCACATACGCGCACGAAGGGCTGCGGATCGAGCGGGTGAAGGCGTACGCCAACACTGGCGACCCGAAGAGCGACGAGCGCAACACCGGCAGCGGCATCGCGCTCGGCAGCGTCCAGGACGCGAAGGTCATGCGCTCGGTGTCGCACGACAACGGCGCGAAGTCCGCCGTCGACGCCGTCGAGGGCCCCGAGGGCGTCTGGGTGTACGACTCCACCCGCGTCGTCCTGGAGAACAACAAGTCGTACCGCAACCGCACGGGCTCCCGGGTCGACGGCGGAGGCTTCGGCCTCGACAACAACGTGTCGTTCTCCGTCATGCAGTACAACCTCGCGTACGGGAACGACGGGCCAGGCTTCCTCGTCTACTCGGGACAGCCGACCGGCGCGCACAAGAACAACGTCGTGCGCTTCAACATGAGCTGGGACGACTCGCGCAAGCTGCCCGAGTACGGCGGCATCGTCGCCTACGGCACCCGCATGAGGAACCTGGACATCTACCACAACACGGTCCTGATGCGGACCGCGAGCCTCGACGGAGAACGGCCGCCGGCGCTCCGGCTGCGCGACGGCATGCGGGGCGTCCGCGTCCACAACAACATCCTCGCCACCGACGGCGGCCCCCTCGTCGACGCGGAGTCGTCGTACAACCCCGCCACGCTGCGCCTCCAGGGCAACGACTACTACAGCACCGACGGTTGGGCCCTGCAGTGGGGCGAGAAGCGCTACACGACCCTGAAGGACTGGCGTGCCGCGTCGCGCCAGGAATTCCTCGGCGGGGAGCCGACCGGCTCCAACGAGGATCCGTGTCTGCGGGGCATGGCCACCCCGGTCACCGACAGCGCCGGCGCCGGGAACCTCAGGCCGCGCTGCAAGGGTGACGTGCCGGCCGGCCTCGACCCGGAGGCGTTCGGCGTCGACCCGGGGCCCGTCGACTACTTCGGCAACCGGCTCCGCAACTCGGTGACGGTCGGGGCCGCGCAGCCCCGGGACGAGGACTGACGCGCGAACAGGAACCGCCGAGATCCGGCCGGGTCCGCAGCGCCCGGCCGGATTCCGGGTGCCCGGGGGTGAAGATCGCGCATAACCTCGTGCGCGAACCACGACCCCAGGAGCGCACATGGACCTCATCACGCTGCCCGTCACCACCGAACGGCTGATCCTCCGCCTGTTCACCGCCGACGACATCGACGACATGCACGCGTACCAGGGTCTCGAGAGCGTCGCCCGCTACCTGTACCGGCCGCCGCGGACCCGCGAGCGCTGCGCGGAGGTCATCGAGCAGATCTCCGCCCCGACCGGCTGGGCCGAGGACGGTGACGAACTCGTCCTCGCGGTCTGCCGCGCCGACGAGCCCGGCGTGATCGGCGAGGTCGTCGTCAAGCTGTCCAGCGCGTACGCCCACCAGGCCGAGATCGGCTGGGTCTTCCACCCGGCGCACGAGGGCCGGGGGTACGCCACCGAAGCCGCTCGGGCCGTTGCCGCGGCCGCGTTCGACGACCTCGGCGCCCACCGGATCTTCGCCCGGCTCGACGTGGAGAACACCGGCTCGGTGAAGCTGTGTGAGCGGCTCGGCATGCGGCGCGAGGCGCATCTGGTGGAGAACGACCTCGACGGCGAGCGCTGGGGCAGCGAGTACATTTACGCGGCACTCGCGCACGACCTCAAGCGCTGAGCGCACGGCGCCCCCGCACGGACGCCACCCCACACGCACGATCCAGGGGAGAACAACGTGTCCCGTCCGATCAGCGGTTCGGTCACCGGCCAGGCCACCCACCAGGTGACCAGCCCGATCACCCGTCCCATCACCATCGTCACCGGAGGCAGCCGCGGCATCGGCGCCGCGACCTGCGTCCGGCTGGCGACCGAAGGCCATGACCTGGTCCTCGGGTACGTACGCGACGACGCGGCCGCAGAGGCCACGGCGGCCGCGGTCCGCGCGGCGGGCGCCCGCTGCGTCGCCGTCCGCGTCGACACGTCCGACGAGAAGGACGTGGAGCGGCTGTTCGACACCGCCGGCGAACTCGGGCCGGTCACCGGCCTGGTCAACAATGCCGGGGTGACCGGGCCGCTCGGCTCGCTCGTCGACGCCCGCACCGAGGACCTCCGCCGTGTCGTCGAGGTCAACCTGCTCGGGTACCTGCTGTGTTGCCGCAGGGCGGCCCGCGACATGGCGGCGCACGGCGCCGGCGCCATCGTCAACGTGTCGTCCGCCGCCGCCACGCTCGGCAGCCCCGGCGAGTACGTGCACTACGCGGCGAGCAAGGCGGCCACCGACGCCCTGACCGTCGGCCTGGCCAAGGAGCTCGGGCCGGCCGGCATCCGGGTCAACGCGGTCGCTCCCGGCACGATCGAGACCGACATGCACGCGGCCATGGGCGACCCCGACCGGGCCGCGAAGTCGGCGGCCTTCACCCCGCTGGGGCGGCCGGGGCAGCCCGCGGAGATCGCCGCCGCCATCGCCTGGCTGCTGTCGGCGGACGCCTCCTACACGAGCGGGACGGTGCTGCGGGTCGCCGGCGGGCGCTGACGCGGCCGTGGGTTCGTGGCGACGCGGGCGTGACCGAATCGGTGCTCGGTAGTTGTTCTGGTCATGAAGAAGCGCAGCATGCTCGCCGTGGCCTCGTTCGCCGCCGGCGTCGTCACAGCCATCGTCAGCCCCTCGCCCGCCTCGGCCGCCGTCGGCGCCGAGGGACTCAACCTCCTGCCGGACCCGACGGCCGTCGGCTCGGTCCTCGACGAGACCGTCGGGAACCTCAGCGGGGGCGAGCTCACGGGATCGGGCGAGGGCGGCGGACTCCTCTCGCAGCAGTGAGCGAACCGGAACCCGGCGAAGGGGCCACGACGGTCAGCCGTCGTGGCCCCTTCGGCGTGCCGTGCCGCTGCCTGCGGGAAACCCGGATGCCCGGGCGGCACCGTCGCTTCTAGGCTCTGGTCATGACGATCCCTCTCGTGCCTTCGCATCCGCCCAAGCCGGCCCCGGGCGACCGCATCGCCGTGCTCTCGCCCTCCTCCGGGCTCCCCGGGATCCTCCCGCTCCCGTTCGAACTGGGCCTGCGGCGGCTGCGCGAGGAGTTCGGGCTCGAACCGGTCGAGTACCCGACGACCCGGAAGATGGGCGCCACGCCCCGGCAGAGGGCGGACGACATCCACGCAGCGTTCGCGGACCCGGACATCAAGGCGGTGATGGCCAGCATCGGCGGCGACGACCAGATCACCGTGCTGCCGCTGCTCGACCGCGAGTTGCTCCGCGCGCACCCCAAGCCGTTCTTCGGCTTCAGCGACAACACCAACCTGCTGCTGTTCCTGCGGAACCTCGGCATCGTGGGCTACCACGGGGCGAGCGTGATGACCGAGCTGGGCCGCCCGCAGGCGCTGCACCCGATGACCGCCGACTCGCTCCGAGCGGCGCTGTTCACCTCCGGCCCGTACGAACTGCACCCCGCCGAGCGGTACCGGGACATCGACCGCGACTGGGCCGATCCGGCCACCTTCGCGACCGAGCCGGACACGGAGCCGGGGGAGGGCTGGATCTGGCACGGCCCCGAGCGGGTCGTCGAAGGCCGGTCCTGGGGCGGCAACCTGGAGATCCTGTCCTGGATGCTCATGGCCGACCGGGAGATCGCGCGCGACCCGGCCGCGTACGAGGGCGAGGTGCTGTTCCTGGAGACCTCGGAGGAACTCCCCAGTGCCGACGAGGTCTTCCGGATCCTGCGCAACATGGGGGAGCGAGGGCTGCTCGCCCGGTTCCCGGCCGTGCTCATGGGGCGCGCGAAGGCCTGGTCCTTCCAGCGGCCGCACGACGCCGAGGGCAGGCGACGGTACGCGCGCGAGCAGCGCGAGGCGGTGCTGCGCGCGCTGGCGGCGTACGCGCCCGACGCCGTCGCGGTCTTCGACGTGGACCTCGGGCACAACGACCCCCAGGTGGTGATCCCGTACGGCGGCGTGGTGCGGGTGGACGGGGTGGAGCGGCGGATCACGGTGACGTACTGAGCCGCCTCAGTCCTTGAGGACAGGACGTACGCGGACGAGTTCGTCGCCGTCGCAGTAGGTGAACCCGGTCTCCGCGCCGTAGGCGCTGTGGGCCCGGCAGTCGGAGGTGGCCTCCCAGAGCTTCTGGCCCTGGGCGAAGAGCGTGAGACGGCGTCCGTCCTGCCAGAGTCCCGGCCCGATCCAGCGGGCGCGGGGGCCCACGTCCGTGGGGCGGAGGCGGGCCGTGTCCGTGGGGCTCAGCGGCCGGTCGGGCCGGCCGGCGGCGCGGATCACCTCCTGCTGCCAGGGGCCGTAGGACACCGCGTACTCGCCTGGGGCCAGCCGTCTGAACGGGCGGAGCGGGCCGAAGTACGGCTGCACGACGAGCGCGCCGGCCTTGTCCGGCAGGACCAGGCTGTAGCCCACGGCCAGGGGCAGACGACGGTCCCATCGGCAGCCGGTGACGGGGTCGCGCTGCGCCTGAGGCTGGTCCCACACGAACTCCTGCCGCCAACCGCGGTCGCCCTCCCCGGAGTCGACGCCGGAGGCGAGGGCGGCGGCCCGACAGGTGCCCTTCGCAGGGGCGGTGACCATCACCGTACGGTCGCCGTCCTGCGTGATGCGATCGACCGTGCCGGAGGACGGCCGGAGTCCTTTGTTCCAGGAGACCTGTCCGGCCTCCACGGAGACAAAGCCCACGCGGTCGGCGGTGACCAGGTGGGGCAGGCAGAGGTCACCGGGACGGGGTTCACGCCCCAGGCCGTCGGTGCGGCAGCTGTCCAGCACGCGGACGGGCCCGGGCACGGTCCGCGTCCACCGGCGCTGCCCGTTCCAGTACTCCCAGCCGGTGAGGACGCAGGAGCGGGCGGTGCAGGTGCTCGTCACGAGGGTTGGGCTGGAGCCGTCCTGGGCGAGGAACACCCGGGTGGACGGCGGGAGTTCGTGCCGCCAGGAGAGTCCGCCGTGCTCGGGATCGACGCCGGCGAGGGCCGACGGCCCCATGTGACCTTCCCGTCCGCCGACCAGGACGGCCGTCCCACCGGCGTCCAGGGCGGAGTGCGGGGCGCCGGGTTCGCGGGAGGAGAGGGCGAACTCGGCGGGCAGCGTGGCCTGCCAGCCCTTGCTCTGCTCGCCGGCGAGCCGCGCAAGGCGGGCGCCCTCGCCGTAGATGCGCAGCGTGCCGAGCCGTAGCGTCCAGTCCCCGTCGCTGCCGGGGCGTACGGGCATGTCGACCCGCTCCGCCTCCTCGGGCACGACGTCCGCTCCCTCGCCGAACCGGGGCGGCTGCGGCGCGAAACACCCCGTGCCCAGAACCGCCACCAGCCCGGCGCACACCCCGCCCCGTATCAACCGCCGCATCCAAGCCACCCGGCCCCCCGTTCCCCTGCCACGGTAGGCGGCCGCGAACGGCCGCTCGGCGGACGGGCGCTGTTCGTGACGCGACCGTTGTCAGTGCCGGGGGTTAGCGTCTTCTCCATGGTCCGGTAGTCGGGCCGCAACGGGGGAGAGGTGAACGGCATGAGCTTTCACATGCATCTGCGGGCCGTGCCGGAGGGCGAGGTGCGGGCGGACGCGGCGTGGTTGGAGACGTTCATGGGAGACGCCTGGGACGTGCTCGAAGTCGAGTACGCGGCGGGGGTCGCCGAGGCGATCGAGAAGGACTTCGGGATGCTCCACGAGCTCTATTCGGCCACTCCCTCCGTCGATGGGAGCGCGGACCCGGGGTGGGAGCTGCCCGTGTACGGAGGGCGGGTCGTGGACTATCCCGACCACGGCAGACCGCCGTTCGTGCTGCTCGGGTCCCGCGAGGTGGGCACGACCGCCGAGTTCCTGGACGGGGCCGACGTCGACGCGCTGTGGGGCGTGGTGGGCGACAAGCTCAGCGCGCCGTGGGTCGGGTTCGACTCGGCCCAGGTCAAGGAGTACATACGCAAGCACCACGACGGGTTGCGCGGGTTCTACGGGCGGGCGGCCGCGGCCGGGCACGAGGTCGTCAAGGCGTTCTGGTACTGACGGGGCGGGGACGGGGGTGGGGACGGGCGGAAATGCCGCGCACGACTGTTCGGGCGCGTGCTTGGATGCTCGCCGTGACTTCTGATCTTGATCCCGAACGCCGTCAGGACCTGCTGGACCGCATCGAGCGGTACTACGACGCCGTGCCCCGCTCCTCCGCCCGGGCCGAGGACTTCGGCCCGCTCACCCTCTTCGTGCAGGAAGGCGCGGGCTGGCCTTACTACGGGCGACCCGCCCTGGGCTCGGCGTCCGTGGCGACCGCGGCCGACGTGGAGCGCGTACGGACGCGGCAGCGGGAACTCGGCGTGCCGGAGGCGTTCGAGTGGGTGGACGAGACCACGCCTGGGCTGCGCGCCGCGGTGGAGGCGTCCGGGCTCGTCGCACACGCGCACCCGCTGATGGCGCTGGACCTCGATGCGGCGGCCGGCCCGGTGGATGCGCCCGGCTCCGACGGGGCGGTCGTACGGCTGCTCGCCGCGGACGACCCGGCGCTGCTCGGCGCGGTTACCGTCCCGCACCTCGCGTTCGCCGATCCCGGCACGGGCGTCGGCGAGGCGGGCTTGCCGGAGTTGGCCGAGCTGATGCGGGAGCACGCAGACGGCGGCGCGGCGGAACGCGTCGCGGCCCGGATCGAGGCCGGGCTGACCTGTGTGGCGGCGGCCGTCGAGAAAGACGCCGTGCTCTGCGCCGGGCAGCACCAGCCGGTCGGCCCCGTCAGCGAGATCGTCGGCGTCGGCACCCTGCCGGCCGCCCGCCGACGCGGACTCGGCCTCGCCGTCACCGCCGCGCTTGTGGCCGACGCGCGGGAGCGAGGCGTGCGGACGGTCTTCCTGTCCGCCGGAGACGAGGACGTCGCCCGCATCTACGGCCGCCTCGGCTTCCGCCGAGTGGGCACGGCACTCATCGCGGAGGCGGACGCCGACACGAAGTGACGTGCCGGGCCACGTCAGCGGGACGGTGCCGAGCGGGGCGTGCCCACGGCGTCGAGGACCGCGGCGACGCCCTGCGCCAGCTGCGGGATCCGGTGCGCCGGGATGCCCGCGATGTTGATGCGCCCCGAGGCCGTGCCGTACACGGCGAACTGCCTGCGCAGCCGGCGCATTTCGTCCGGGGTGAACGGCAGCATCGAGAACATGCCCTTCTGGCGCGCCAGGGACGCCGCTTCGGCGTCCCGGCCCAGCGCCGCGAGGTGCGTGACCAGATCCGACCGGTTGGACGCGATCCGGTCCCGCATGACATCGAGTTCGGCCCGCCACATCGCGCGCAGCGCGTCGTCCTCCAGGACGGTGGCGACCACGGCGGCACCGTGCTCCGGCGGCATCGAGTACAGCGTGCGCGCGGCGTTCTGCAGCGCCGTCTCCACCTGGCGCAGCGTCTGGCGGGACGGCCCGAGGACGATCGCACAGCCGGTCCGGTCGCTGTAGAGCCCGAAGTTCTTGGAACAGCTCACCGCGATCAGCGTCTCCGGGAGCCGCGAGGCCAGCATCCGCGTGGCACTCAGGTCGGCCGCCAGACCGTCGCCGAGGCCGTGGTACGCCAGGTCGACCAGCGGGACCCAGCCGGACGCCGCGGCGAGCTCCGCCAGTTCCTCCCACATCTCGGCGGAGGGGTCGACCCCGGTCGGGTTGTGACAGCAGCCCTGCAGCAGCACGACGTCGTCCCGCCGCGCGGCCCGCAGGTCGTCGAGCATGGCCGCGGTGTCGAAGAGCCCCGCCGCGTCCAGCCGGCCGTATGTGCGCACCTTCAGGCCGGCGGCCTCGAGGATCGGCCGGTGGTTGACGTACGCGGGGTCGCTGATCCACACCGTGGCGCCCGGGTACGTCTGCCGCACCAGGTCGGCCAGCAGACGCAGCGCGCCCGTGCCCGCGACGGTCTGGACGGCGATGGCGCGCGCGGCCGGGGCCCCGGCGCCCAGGACCGTCGACAGCATCGCGCGGTTGAACGCCGCGTTGCCCGAGAGCCCCCGGTACTCCTTGGAGACGGAACGTTCCGCCAGGCGTATCTCCGCCTCACGGACCGCAGCCATGACGGGCGTGGTGCCGGTCTGGTCGCGGTACACGCCCAGGACGAGGTCCAGACGTTCCGGGCGCGGGTCCGCGGCGAACTCGGCGGTGAGGTCCCACAGCGGGTCGGCGGGCGGGGTGGGAAGAAGCTCAAGCATCGGCGGGAACCTTGGTTCGGGGGCGCCGGTTGGCGAGCACGACACCCGAGGTGATGAGAGGCACGCCGACCAGGACGGACACGGTCGGCGACTCGTGCAGCAGCGGAACGGCGAGCAGGACGACGGCGACGGGGCTGAGGCTGCCGACGACCGCGCAGCGCTCCGGTCCCAGCCGGCGGATCGCGAAGGCGTACAGGAGGCCCGCGCACAGCCCGACGCCCAGGCCCTGGACGATGAGGAACAGCAGGATGTCGCCGCCGGCCGCCCGGCCGAGCCCGGTGGGCAGGACCCCGGTCAGGGCCAGCAGGGCGATGATCGTGAACGACGGCAGGCACAGCAGCCCGATGGAGCCGACCGGGTCGAGCTCCACCTCGCGCAGTCCCACGGTGTACAGGGCCCACAGTCCGCTGGCGACGAGCAGCGCACCCGCGCCGAGCAGGACATCGCCGTCCAGCGCGGCGGTGTGGCTCCACACCAGCGCGCCGACTCCGGCGACGATCAGCAGCAGGCCCGCGGTCTGCGTGCCGCGCGGCACTCCGCGCCCGCTCGCCACCATGAGAGCCGAGACGAACAGCGGGACCATGCCGGGGACGATCGCGCCGACGAACGCGGCCGAGGTCAGCGAACCGCCGTACATCACGATCAGGAAGAACGGCACTCCCGCGCCGCAGATGATCTTCAGCGCGGGGCCCGGCCGTACGGCGACCAGTTGACGTCGGCGTCGCCACAGGGCGGGCGCCAGGACCACGAGCGGCACGCCGAACCGCAGCAGGGCGGCGTCCGCGGGCAGCAGAGTGGAGGCGCCGAGGGCGCGGGCGCTCAGCGCGAAACCGGCCCAGATCAGCACGGTCACCCCGAGCGCGAGCATGCCCACCGCCTGCGGCGACAGGCCGGCCCGCCAGGCGGCGGCGGGCGGTGCCGCCGCGGCCGTGTTCGTCGCGACCACTGAAAGGTTCCTCCGGTTCGGCAGGGATCGGCCGAGCTGTGTCGGCGGACACGCTCCGGCGGACACGTGTCGGTGGGCCGAAAGCACCCGGTGCCCCGCCCCGATCGGCAACCATAGGAGCTTCGCCGGGGCAGCCGATTGCCAGTTCTGCTCTCCAGGCCTAGCTTGGGGGCAGAATCTGCCAAGGAGCGACGATGGACGCAGTGGATCTCCAGATCATCGGTGAGTTGCAGGCGGACGGACGGCTGTCCAACCAGGACCTCGCCGACCGGGTCCGGCTCTCCCCCTCACCCTGTCTGCGCCGCGTCCGGCGCCTGGAGGAGTCCGGCCTGATCAGCGGGTACACCGCGATGGTCGACCAGGTCGCCTACGGGCTGCCGATCACCGTCTTCGTACGGATCGGCCTGGAGCGCCATACCGCCGAGGCGGTCAACGTGTTCGAGCAGCACGTCGGCCTCATCGACCACATCCAGGACTGCTACCTGATGGCGGGCAGCAGCGACTACCTGCTCCGCATCGTCATCGAGAGCCTGGAGGCGTACGAGACGCTGGTTCGTACGCAGATCCACGCCATCCCCGGCATCGCCTCGATCGAGTCGAGTTTCGCCTTCGGCAGCGTCAAGCAGTCCAAGGTCTTCCCCCGCCCCGGAGGCCTGACGAGACGGGGACAGTCGGGCGCGGCAGGACGAACCTCCCGTCCGTAGCCCCCGCCCTCACGGCCCCTGCACCGGGCCCGCGCCCCCGGACTGCGCCGCGCGGACCGTGGCGGCTATGCGGTGCGCGGCGTCGCGGAGCCGGTCGGCCGGGTGCGCCGCGTACCCGAGGACGAGGCCCGGCGGACCCGGGGCGACGCGGTGCCAGGAGAGCGGGTGGGTCAGGACCCCGGCGGCGCGGACCCGGTCCGCGAGTTCGGTGTCCGGCACTGTCCCGGTCAGCTCCGGGAAGGTGATCAGCAGGTGCAGCCCGGCCGCGATGCCCTGGACGCGCACGGAGGGCAGCCGCGCGGTCAGGGTGGTCAGGAAGGCGTCCCGGCGGCTGCGGTAGCGACCACGGGTGAGCCGCAGATGCCGGTCGAGGTCGCCGCCGGCGATCAGCCGGGCGAGTACCAGCTGCGGCAGCACCGGCGTACCCAGATCGCTCGCGTGCTTCGCCGCGATCAGCTCCTCCCGCATCCCTTGCGGGGCGATCAGCCAGCCGAGCCTCATGCCCGGGGCCAGGGTCTTGGACACGCTGCCGGTGTGCACCACGTGCTCGGGCGCGGACGCCTGGAGCGCGGGGACCGGCGCCCGGTCGTAGCGGTGCTCCGCGTCGTAGTCGTCCTCCACGACCAGGCCGCCGTCGTGCGCCCAGCTCAGCAGCTCGCGGCGGCGCCCGGGTGCCAGGACGACCCCGGTGGGGAACTGATGGGCCGGCGTGAGCAGCGCAGCCGACACCCCCGTACGGACCAACTCGTCGACGCGCAGCCCCTGTTCGTCGACGGGCACGGGAACCGGGCGCAGCCCCCAGTACGACAGCGCGTCCTGGGCGCCGCGCGAACCCGGGTCCTCCACCGCGATCTCCGTGACGCCCCGGCGCCGCAGGGTCTGGGCGACGAGGGCGAGGGACTGGGCGACGCCGCCCACCACGAGGATGTCCCGCGGATCGGCGCGGACGCCTCGTACCCGACCGAGCCAGCCGGCCAGCTCCTGGCGCAGCGTGAGCGCGCCGCGGGGATCGCCGTACGCGAAGGCGTCCGCCGACGCCCCGCCGAGGACGAAGCGTTCCGCCCGCAGCCAGGCGGAACGGGGGAAGCCGGACAGGTCCGGCAGGCCCGGCGAGAGGTCGATGTCCACCGGCGGCGCGAACGGCCCGAGCGGCAGCCGGGGCATGGCGGGCGGTGACTCGGCGGGGGCGTCGGCGGCTCGCGGACGCTCCGGCCCGGTCGTGCCCGACGCCGGGCCCGTCGCGGTCGCCACCGCCGTGCCGCCGGCCGCCGTCATCACCGTCGTGACCCGGGTGCCCGCGCCCGCGCGCCCGCTGACCAGGCCCTCCTCGGCGAGCCGCCGGTACGCCTCGACCACCACGCCACGCGAGACCTTCAGGTCTGCCGCCAGCACGCGCGTCGCGGGGAGGTGCGCACCCGTCCGCAGCCGGCCGTCGGCGATCGCCGCGCGGACCGCGTCGACCAGCCATGTGGTCAGCCCCGCCGCGGGGGTCGAGGGGCGTCGCAACTGGAGGAAGTCGGAGCCTCGGTCGTTCTCATTGGTTCGGTTCACAGCACCGCCAATGGTACTGGCGAGCAGACCATCTGGAAGATCGAATGGAGGCAGGAACCTTACTGACGACAGCAGTTGTGGAGGTCAGCTCGTTGAACAGGGCCGTGGACGCCTTCGACCGATGGATCAGGACCGAATTCGTCGCACTCAACACGCGCGTGGAGGAGGCATGTCTCGCCGCGGGGAGGCCGCTCGTCCGAGGCGACGCCGAGCTCGAACGCCTCAAGCAGCGGATGGCACAGGAGGGAGCGGAGCTGGTCCGCGGGATAGCGGACGACGGGCGCGCGGCGCTCGGCGGCGACCGTGACACACGGTACGAACTCCTCGGCTCGGTGGGCATGTACCTCGCCGCCTGCCGCCGGCACGAGATCGACGGCCCGCAGTCCGCCGCCTGGCCTCTCGCGAGCGCCCTCGGCACCTCGCTCGGCGTGGCCCCCCGATTCGTTTTCGCCCACCAGGCGCTGTTCAACCGGGCGGTGGGCGACCGCTTCCGTACCTTCACCACGCTCGACGACGAGCGGACCTTCATCGTCCACAACGCGCTGTCCGCCCTCGCCTACCAGCGCACGGCCGCCGCGCTGCGACGCGTCCCGGCCCTCGGGGCGTCCAGCCCGCTCACGGAATACCTGCTCCGGGAGGCACAGGCCGGCCTTGACGACGCCATGGACTTCGGGACGACCCTGAACAAGAACCTCGACGTCGACCGCTTCTTCCTCAACATCAGGCCGTACTTCAAGTCGTACCGCGTCGGCGCGGGGGAGTACCGGGGCGCGAACGCCGGGGACTTCGCGGCGATCAATGCCATCGACGTCCTGCTCGGCCTGTGCTCCGCGCACGACCCCTTCTACCAGGCCGTGTTGACCGAGAAGCAGCCCTACCTGCCACCGGAGGACCAGGCCGCGCTGCGTGCCACGGTCCTGGCCGAACCGCTGCTCGACGCCTTCCTGCGCGAGGCGGCGCAGTCGGCCGTGACCCCTCAACTCCGGGAGAACATCGGCCTGTTCCTCGCCCTGTGCAACCGGCACGGCGCCGTCTCCTCCTACCACCATCACCGGCTCGTGCTGCCCTTCCTCCAGGAACCCGCGGCGCGCGCGGCCGACGACGAACCCGAGGACCTGACGTCGAGCGGACCGCCCCTCGACGTCGTCATCGCGCAACTGGCTCGACTCGTCGACCTGCGGACGGCACGGGAGCGGGCCGGAGTCTTCGGCGCCCGGTCGAAACTCGACCGGCTGCGGGCCCTGGCCGGCCTCTGACCGCCGTCGCGCCCCAAGCGTCTGCCCCGCCCTCGCGGCCGGTGTCCGCGAGGGCGGGGCAGTGTGGGTGCGTCCGCAGAGAGGGGTTGCTCCGTGCCGGTCTGCAGCGGCTAGGCCAATGCCGAGGAACGGTCGGGCTCGGAGGCCGGGGACGCGATCGTGGTGCGGAGCGGCTCCCGGACCTGGGAGGCCGAGGAGCGGTCCGACGGCGCGGGGCGGCCCAGGGCCTTGACGGTCCATCCCGCGGCCCGCCACTCCTCGTGCGGGAGCGCGTTGCGCCCGTCGACGAGCACCGGCTCGCGCACCACGCGGGCCAGCTTGACCGGATCGATCTCGCCGTACTGGCCCCACTCGGTGAGGTGCAGCACGATCTCCGCGCCCTTGCACGCGGTCAGCAGGTCGGAACTGCAGCGCAGCTCCGGGTGGGCGAGCTGCGCGTTGGCGGTGCCCTCCGGGTCGTGGACCCGCACGTCGGCGCCCTCGCGGTGCAGCGCGGCGGCGACGGCCAGCGCCGGGGAGTCGCGTACGTCGTCGCTGTTCGGCTTGAACGTGGCGCCCAGGACGGTCACCCGGCGGCCGGTCAGGTCGCCGCCGACCATCTGGCGGGCGAGCGTGACGGTCCGGGCCCGCTGCCGCTTGTTGATCTCGTCGACCTGGTCGAGGAACGCCACTGCCTGCCCGACGCCGAGCTCCTGCGCGCGAGCGGTGAACGCCCGGATGTCCTTGGGCAGGCAGCCGCCGCCGAAGCCGAGACCGGCGTTCAGGAACCGCCGGCCGATCCGGGTGTCGTACCCCAGGGCGTCGGCGAGGGTGACCACGTCCGCACCCGAGGCGTCGCAGACCTCGGCCATCGCGTTGATGAAGGAGATCTTCGTGGCGAGGAAGGAGTTCGCCGCGACCTTCACCAGCTCCGCCGTGTTCGGGTCGGTGCTGAGGTACGGGACGCCCGCCTCGATCATCGGGGAGTACACCCGGCGCAGCGTCTCGTCGGCCTGCCGGCTGGTGACACCGGCGACGAGCCGGTCCGGCCGCAGGGTGTCCTCGACGGCGAAGCCCTCGCGCAGGAACTCCGGGTTCCACGCCACCTCGGCCCGTACCCCCTCCGGCGCCAGGCCCGCGATGCGGGTCGTCAGGCGCGCGGTGGTGCCCACCGGGACCGTGGACTTGCCGACCACCAGACAGGACGCCGGCAGATGCGGTGCGAGCCCGTCGACCACGGCGTCCACGTACCGCAGGTCGGCCGCCTGCGACCCCGCCTGCTGCGGAGTGCCCACGCAGATGAAATGGACCTCGCCGTGCGCCGCCGCCTCGCGCAGGCTGGTCGTGAAGCGCAGACGTCCCGAGGCGAGCGCCCGAGTCAGGACGTCGTCGAGTCCCGGTTCGTAGAAGGGTGGTCTGCCCTCGGCCAGGGCGTTGATCTTCTCGATGTCGACGTCGACGCCGAGGACATCGTGTCCGATGTCGGCCATGCACGCCGCGTGCACAGCTCCGAGGTATCCCGTACCGATGACGGTCAACCGCATGCGGTGTACTCCTGTCTGAGCGGAGGATGGGGGAGGGGACGGGGCACGGAACGCGTCAGGGGGCGTAGCCGTACGGGTTCTGCTGCTGGAAGGTCCAGGCGTCCCGGCACATCGCGGTCAGATCGCGCCGCGCGGTCCAGCCCCAGGCCGCGGCGACCCGCGCCGGATCGGCGACCAGCTCCGCGACGTCGCCGGGGCGGCGCTCGGTGATGCGGTGCGGGATCGGCCGCCCGGAGACCTGCTCGAAGGTGTGCACGAGCTCCAGGACGGACGAGCCGCGCCCGGTGCCGAGGTTGAAGACCCGCATGCCGGGCTCGTCGTCGATGTGGTCCAGGGCCGCCCGGTGTCCCTCGGCGACGTCGACGACGTGGATGTAGTCGCGGATCCCGGTGCCGTCGGGCGTCGGGTAGTCGTCGCCGAAGACGCTGAGCTCCTCGCGGCGGCCCACGGCGATCTGGGCGAGGAACGGCATGATGTTGTTGGGCACCCCGCGCGGGTCCTCGCCGAGCAGCCCGGTGGGGTGGGCGCCGGCCGGATTGAAGTACCGCAGGGCCAGGACGTTCAGCCCGGGGAGGTTCCGGCTCAGATCCGCGAGGATCTGCTCGCAGGTCCACTTGGTCCTGGCGTACGGGTTGGTCGGCGCGGCCGGGGAGTCCTCGGTCAGCGGGACGGTCGTCGCGTCGCCGTAGATCGAGCAGGACGACGAGAACACCAGCCGGTGCACGCCGTGGTCGTGCATCGCCGAGACCAGCGCCGTCGTGCCGCCGACGTTGATGTCGTAGTACGCGAGCGGGATCCGCACCGACTCGCCGACGGCCTTCTTCGCGGCGAAGTGGATCACCGCGTCGATCGAGTGGCTCGCGAACACGGCGTCCAGGGCCCGCCGGTCGCGCACGTCCGCGGTGTGGGCGGCGGCGATCGGACGTCCCGCGATCTTCGCGACGCGTTCGAGCGCCTCGGGGGAGCTGTTGGAGTGGTCGTCGAGGACGACGACCTCGTGGCCGGACCGCAGGAGTTCGACACAGGTGTGGCTGCCGATGAAGCCGGCACCGCCGGTGACCAGGACCGTCTGGGGCACGGGGGACCTCGTTTCTCGATCGGTTCGGGGATCGTCACCAGGCGTAGAAGCCGGCGAGATAGGTGGGGAAGACGGCGACGGCGAGCGCCAGGGGGAGCAGGCAGAGCAGGCCCGCGGTGAGCGGGACGGCGGCGGTGCGCAGCGCCCGGTACCGCGGGACGCCCGCTGCGCGCGCTGTCTCGCCGATGTGCAGCGCGCCGATCGAGAGTGTCACCGCCGTGTACGAGAAGGCGCCGAGGATGCAGAGGAAGACGTAGCCGACGGCGGGCCCGGTGAACTGGCCGATCACGGCGGCGCTCGACAGGACCGTGGTGATCAGCAGGTAGGGGGCCACGGCGCGCAGCGGCAGCCGCTCGAGACCGTCGCGCTCCTTCGGCGTCACCTTGAAGGTGATCTGACGCGGCCGCAGCTTCTGCATCAGGGCCGCGCCGACGCCCCAGGCGACGTAGGGCCACCTGGCGAGGCCGAAGAGCCAGATCTCCCAGCTGACGACGGGGGAGTCCTTGGGGCGCAGTAGGCCGCGCCGGCGGCAGAGCAGCGTGAGCAGCATCAGCCAGACGGACATGGTCCAGAAGCGGGCCAGGAACTCGAAGTAGTTGACGTTGATCCACGGGATGCCGGTGAGTGCCGCGATCGGCGGCAGCAGGATGCCGACGGTGGTCGTCAGGGCGAGCAGCGGGTAGTAGAGCAGCGCGCAGGCGAACCGCAGGCGCAGCTTGCCGGGCATCCGGCCGAGGTGGCGCGGCAGCATCCCGAAGAGCATCACCGCCAGGCTGCGAGACCACTGGAACTCCTGGGTGATCATCGCGCCGAAGGTGATCGGACCGTCGCCGTGGGCCTCGGCGTCGATCGCGAACGAGCCCTGCCAGCCTGCCGAGTTGAGCAGGAACGAGGTCGAGAAGTCCTCGGCGAGCTCGGGGCCGAGACCGCCGATGTCCCGCAGGGCCCGGGTGCGCACGGCGTAGTGGGAGCCGATGCAGAGGGGGGCGAGTCCGGCGGAGTAGCCGAGCTGGACGGGGCCGTGGAAGAGGGCCTCGCGCTGCAGCCGGCCGCGGGCCGCCCAGGACTGGTCGGCGTTGGCGTCGCAGACGCTGGGGGCGGCGACGTAGCCGATCGCCGGGTCGGCGAAGGGGCGGACCACCTCGGCGAGGTAGCGGGGGTGTGGGACGTGGTCGCAGTCGAGCTGGGCGACGACGTCGTAGTGCTCGTAGCCCCAGTGGTCGTAGAAGTAGGCGAGGTTGCCTTCCTTGCACCGGGTCCGCCGCGGCCAGTCGGCGCGGTGGTAGTCCGCGCGGCCGCGGCGGCAGGAGACACCGACGCCGTGGGCACGGCACCAGTCGAGGATTTCCTCCGTGGGGTCCTCGTCGCACAGCCACACGTCGTACGCGTGCGGGAAGTCCTGGTCGAGCATCGCCTCCAGGGTCGTCCGGGCGATGTCCCAGTGCTCGGACGGGGCGCGGGTGACGACGAACGCGGTGCGCAGCGCGGGCACCTCGACGGCCGGGTCGAAGCGCCGCATCCGGATCAGCGCGACCAGGAAGTGCACCGGCAGATAGGCCAGGTAGAGCAGCAGGGCGCTGTTGACGACGAGGCCGATCCAGCCGATCCGGTGGGACGGCTGGAGCCACCACACCCAGAACCACACCAGGCAGGCCGCCCAGCCCAGGGAGAGCAGCGCGACCAGGAAGCGGTCGCCCCGGGAGAAGGCGCGGACGAAGCTGCCGGGGAGGGTCTCGAAGTTGTGCCGGGGCATCGCCAGGACGGGGCCGTCCGGGCCGACGGACGCCACCGAGCCGTTCGAGAGAGCCTTGATCTCGTTCCCCAGCCCCCGCCATTCCTCCGGCGAACCGGGGGCGGGGGCGAGGACCGGGGGAACCTGGACGGTGCCGATCCCGAGCGCGGGACCTTGCTCCAACGACGTCATGACAGCGAGTTCTCCGGGCGGTTCGAATCGGGCCGTGGGGCGGGGGAGGGAGGGGGAGTCGCGGCCGCACCGCGACGTGGTCAGCTCCCCGAGACGGACGAGCCGGACGTCACGCCGGCGGTGGCGGTCGCCGGGCCGGGGATCGTCTGCGGCGCGGGGGCGGGGGCCGGCGTGGCCAGCGGGACCGTCTCGTCCTGGCCGCCGCGGATGGCCGCGGCCGACGCGCCGAGCCGCTCCGGCCGGGAACCGAAGTACGCGACGGTCCGGCGCAGGCCCTCGGTGATGTCGATCTCCGGCTCCCAGCCCAGTACGTCACGGGCGCGGTTGATCACCGGGCGGCGGCGGACCGGGTCGTCGACCGGCAGCGGGTGGTACTTCACCGCGGACGTCGAGCCGGTCATCTCCAGCACGATCTCCGCGAGTTCGGTGACCGTGCGCTCGACCGGGTTGCCGAGGTTGAACGGGCCCATCTCGGACGAGTCGAGGAGCGCGACGAGACCGCGGACCAGGTCGTCGACGTAGCAGAAGCTGCGGGTCTGCTTGCCGTCGCCGTAGACGGTGAGCGGCTCGCCGGTCAGCGCCTGGGTGATGAAGCTGGACACCACCCGGCCGTCGTGCGGCCGCATCCGCGGGCCGTAGGTGTTGAAGATCCGCGCGATGCCGACGTCGACGCCGTGCGTGCGGCGGTACGCGGCGGAGACCGCCTCAGCGTATCGTTTCGCCTCGTCGTAGACGCTGCGCGGGCCGATGGAATTGACGTTGCCCCAGTACGCCTCCTCCTGGGGGTGGACCAGGGGATCGCCGTAGATCTCGCTGGTCGACGCGAGGATGAAGCGGGCGTCGTGGCGCATTGCCAGGCGCAGGGCGTTCTCGGTGCCACGGCTGCCGACCGCGAGGGTCTCCAGCGGCTGGCGCAGGTAGTCGGGCGGGGAGGCGGGGGACGCCAGGTGGGCGACGGCGTCGACGCGGCCCGCGACCTCCACGGACACGCTCACGTCGGCGTGGTGGAACTCGAAGGCCGGGTCGGACATGAGGTGTGCGATGTTCTCGGGGTCGCCCGTCGAGAAGTTGTCCAGGCACACCACCGAGTCGCCGCGCCGCAAGAGCGCCTCGCACAGGTGTGACCCAAGGAATCCACCGCCACCGGTCACGGCAACGCGCATTTGTTTCTCCAGGAATGGGAAGCGGAAGGGCCTCACGCCCCGCCGCACGGACGCCCGGAAGGCAGATGACCGGACGAACCGAAAAGCGGGGCACTCTCTCGGAAAACGCAGGACCGAGAGTATGGGCATAAGTAGTCATTTATGCGGAGGCAAATCGGGCAATGGGCTGTTCGGCGGGTATCGCGCGGGGGCGCACGCGGGTTCGCTGCCCAGTTCCGTGCCGCTTCGGGTTTCGAACGGCGTAATCCGCCGGTGTCACACTCATGTGTGAGGCCGATCCGCGCGTGCCTGCCCGGTCGGCCCAGCTATTCGTACGTGCGCAGCGCGTGTGCGAGTTCGGGGCGCGGGGGATCGGTCGGTGTCACCCGAAGCGTCGGACGTACGCGGTTCGCCCCGCCGGGAAGTCGGCGAGGGCGCCGCCGCCCCAGTCGTGGTCGAAGTACGACTGGTAGGCGACCGCGCCCCAGGCGAAGTACTCGGCCATCCGGTCGATGAAGAACGGGTTGTCCCCGCCGCCCGCGAACGCGTCCCCGCGACGGTACAGACCCCACTCGGAGCACACGTTCCGCTTGCCTCGCGCGCGGACGAAAGCCACGTGCGCCTTCAGGCCCATGTCCTGGCGGCGGATCCAGGACCAGCGGTCGCGGGCGGAGATGTGCGGGTCGCCCCACTTCAGGTCATAGACGTTCATGCCGAGCCAGTCGACGTGCGCGTCCCCCGGGTAGTAGTCCGCGAAGGAGCGCAGCCGCCTACCCGGCTGCACCCCGAGCGCGCTCGACAGTTCGAAGGTGAAGCAGGCGCCCGGCGTCGAGCGGAACACGGCGACCACGTGCCGGAACAGCGCCGCGTACCCCGCCGGGTCGTCGGTCGCCTGCCACGGGCCGATGACGCGGTTGTTCGGCTCCCACCCGAGTCGGACGACCGCGTCACCGTGCCCCGACTCCACCAGGGCGCGCGCCGCCCGCGCGTACGCGGCGTCGAACTCGCCCGCCGCGCCCCGGGCGAACGCTCCCTCGAAGCCGTCGACCAGCAGCGGGATCCCGTACACGAACGCCGACCCCGGCCGCTCGTCGCGCCACTTGCGCCAGGGGTCCAGCTGGTATCCGCACATCGTCGCCGGATTGAAGTCCGACCAACCGCCGTGCGGCAGATAGTCGTTCCCGATCTCGACGCGGCGGCAGAGGAGTTGTTCGTGCCGTTCGACGGCGGCGACGGCCTCGGCGCCGTACCCCTTGTACACACCCAGCAGCGCGGTGGCGGTGGAGCTGTCGACGACGCACCTCCGGAGGAAGCCGAGCGGACGCTTGGTCCTGCCAGCATCCCCGAGACCCTCACGCCACGCGGGCACCCTCGTTGCTCGTGTCGCGCGCCGCCCTGCGCCACGCGGCCCGCCGGCGCAGGGCGTCCCGTCCGCAACTGCGCCACTGCGCCGGGGAGATACGGGGCCGGTGCGCGCCGTTGGTGATCAGCGCGTTGACCGACGTCATCGGGTCCGCCGCGGCGGCCTTGGCGAGGAGTACGCCCACCACCAGGGGGAGCACGGCGGCGGCGAGCGCGGCGCCGGCCACGGTGACGTGCTGGATGCGGGGCTGCGGCCGCTGGGCGTCGGAGGTCATGCCCCTATTCGATCAACGGCCGCGCCCCGGCGGATGGGGCGACGTACTCAGACCGCGCGGTCGTAGGTACTCAACACCAGGTACTCGTCACCGAGTGCGACGTCGTTCCGCGGCGGTCCTCGTGTCCGGATGTGACAGGGAATCGTCATTGCGGCCATGACGCGTCAGCGCGCAGGATGAGGGCATGCCCCTTCCGCACCGTGTCGTCATCGCGGTCTTCCCCGATGTCGACCTCCTCGACGTCACCGGCCCGGCCGAGGTCTTCGCGCTGGCCAACCGCGAGACCGCGGGTCGCGCCGGCTACCAGGTCCGCCTCGCCGGCCCGGTCGCCGGCGAGGTCCGTACGTCGGCGGGCGTGCGGCTGCTCGCCGACGTGGCGTTCGGCGACGTCGGCGGGCAGGTGGACACCCTGCTGGTGCCCGGCGCGGTCGACATGACCGAGGCCGGGCCGGTCGCCCGCATCGACGACACCGTCGTCGCGTGGGTGAAGGAGACCGCCCCGCACGCCCGGAGGGTGGCGTCGGTGTGCGTGGGTGCGCACCTGCTGGCGGCGGCCGGGCTGCTCGACGGCCGTACGGCGACCACCCACTGGTCCACCGCCGACCAGCTGGCCGCCGACCATCCCGAGGTCACCGTCGACCCGGACCCGATCTTCGTCCGGACCGACCGCGGCCGACTGTGGACCGGGGCCGGGATCAGCGCCTGCCTGGACCTCGCCCTGGCCCTGGTGGCCGAGGACCAGGGGGAGCAGACCGCGCTGGCGGTGGCCCGTCAGCTGGTCATGTATCTCAAACGGCAGGGCGGGCAGAGTCAGTTCTCGGTCCCGCTCAGCCGTCCTGCCGCCACCCGCCGGGACATCGACGAGCTCCGGCTGTGGATCGCCGACCACCTCGACGAGGACCTGTCCGCGCCGGCCCTGGCCGCCCGGATGTGCCTCAGCGAGCGGCACTTCGCCCGGGTCTTCGGTCAGGAGACCGGTACGAGTCCTGCCGCCTACGTCGAGGCGGCCCGCATCGAGGTGGCCCGGCGGCTCCTGGAGACCGGCGACTCCCCGCTCGACGAGGTCGCCACCGCTTCCGGACTCGGCTCGCCGGAGACCCTGCACCGGGCGTTCAGACGGCAGCTCGGCACGACCCCGGCGGCCTATCGCCGCCGGTTCCGTACCCAGGCCGTCTGAACCCGGGCCGTCTGAACCCGGGCCGTCCGGGCCCGACCCATTGACCGCCGCTTTCCCCTCGGCATGAAGCGAGGCGGATGACTTCGCCATGCCCTCTTCCCGATGAAAGGTTCCCGATGACCACGAACACCCTGTCCACGAAGGCCCCGTCAGTGACCACCGCGTCCGCGTCCCTGCGTGACGTCGTCGGCCTGGACAACCAGCCGCCGCGGCTCGGCGAGTCGATCCTGATCATGATCGACTTCCAGAACACCTACCGCACCGGCGTCATGGCCCTCACCGGCGCCGAGGAGGCCCTCAAGGCGGGTGCCCGACTCCTGGCGCGGGCCCGTGCCGCCGGCATCCCGGTCGTTCACATCGTCAACGACGGCGGCGAGAACACCCCGTACGACATACGCGCGCACATCGGCGCGATCAGCGACGAGGTCGCGCCCGTCGACGGCGAGCCCGTCGTCGTCAAGGGGTTCCCCGATTCCTTCAACGCCACCGACCTCGAGAAGACGCTCACCGACCTGGGCGCGGCCCCGGGCAGCGGCAAGGACCTGGTCCTGGCCGGGTTCATGACGCACATGTGCGTCGTGTTCACCGCCCAGGGCGCGTTCAACCGCGGCTACCGTCCCACCGTCGTCGCCGAAACCACTGCCACCCGTCCCCTGGCCTCCCCGGACGGCGGCGTGCTGCCCGCCGAGGCACTCCAGGCCGCCGCGCTGACCACCGTCACGGACCTGTTCGGCGTGGTCGTCCCCACGGCCGACGCCCTCCGCGACTGAGCCTGTCGAGCGTCATGCTCGGCGAGTAGCCCGGGCAAGCATGTTGGGGGCCGGCCGCGCGCCGGGCGGCCCCCGCATCTGCGCAGGTCCTAGACGGTGCCGGACTCCATCAGGTCCTTGAGGTGCTCCTCGTTCCGCGGCATCTCCTTGCGGACCTGCGGCTTGACCACGAGCGGTACCAGGACTTTGCCGATGCCGTGCGACTCGAAGTCGAGCGACAGCGTCAGCCGGGACCGCTTGCCGTCGTCGAGCGGCTCGATCCTGCCCATGACGTCGCCGCGGATCGGGCCGTCCACGCCGTGGAAGTGCCAACTCCGCGGCGGGTCCATCTCCTTGACCTCCATGGTCATGGGCATCTCGCGGCGGCCGAAGCGGCGCTGCACCGCGAACCGGGAGCCGACGTCCATCGGCCCTTCGCCCAGTTTCCGTGCCGAGACGGCGCTCTCCTGCCACTCCGGTGTGTGCGAGGGGTCCATCACGTACGAGAAGACGTCCTCGGGGCTGCGGGAGATGTCGATGGATTCTTCGATGCGGGACATTGCGCCCCCTTCGGTAGCTCCTACGACAAATATCCCACGGTACGAAGGGGTTGACCTGTCGGGCCGCCGCCGCCCGAACGCCCTCCGCTGTCAGGCGCTCACGCACAGCACCCGGACGTGCTGTACGAGGTTGTTCGCGAAACCACCGCGGTTCCAGGGCTGTTCCAGCGGTTGGGCCCGCCCCTCCGCGTCGGTCGCGCGGACCATCAGCACGTACTCGCCCGGCGACGCGGTCCACAGCACCCGCCAGCTCGCCCACGCCCAGGGATGCGGGGCCTGCCGCCCCACGTCGGCGTCCATCCAGGAGTTGCCGCCGTCCGCGCTCACCTCGACCCGCTCCACCGGCGCGTACCCGGACCAGGCGCGCCCCTCCAGGGCGACGAGCCCGGGGCGTACGACCCGGTCCCGGGACATGAAGTCGGGGAAGCCCGGCGGGACCATCAGCGCGCGCGGCGCGATGCGGGTGACCGGCTCCCCGGGCTCGTCGGCGGACTGCCGGAAGCGGTACGCCACCGCCTGCTGGAAGCCGGTGAACGGGGTGTCGGCGACGGTCACCTCGCGGAGCCACTTCACCTGCGCCATCCCGTACCAGCCCGGCACCACCAGCCGCAGCGGGAAGCCGTGCTGCGGCGGCAGCGGCTCCCCGTTCATCGCGTACGCGACCAGCACCTCCGGCCAGTCCCCGACGGCCACCGCCAGGGGCAGGCTGCGCCGGTAGTCCTGCTCCACGCCCCGCTCGACGCCGTGGTCCGCGCCCGTGAAGACGACCTCCACCGCCCCGGGCTCCACGCCCGCCTCGTCGAGCAGCATCCGCAGCGGCACGCCGGTCCAGTCGGCGGTCCCGACCGCCTCGACCAGCCACGGCTGACTCACCGGCCGCGGCGTCAGCCGGGCCCGCCCGTTCCCGGCGCACTCCATGGTCACCCGCTGGGTGACCGCCTGGTACTCGCGCAGGGCCGTCAGGTCCAGGGACAGCGGGGTGCGCACCCGGCCGCCCACGGCGAGCTCCCACCCGGCCGCGTCCAGGGCCGGGATGTCGTAGTGCACCAGGACGTAGTGCAGGCCCGGTGGTGTCACGTCGTACCGCAGGCCCTCCAGCGGCATCCCGTGGTTGCGGGCGGCCAGCGCCAGCTCCTGCGTGCTGATGCCCTCCTCGGGCTCCGCCACCCGCCCCGGCCCGCTGACGCTCTCCAGAGAACCGTCCATGCCCTCATGGTGCGCCGCGCCCCGCTGCCGGGCATGTCGGACCCGGGGCG
>NZ_DATCVQ010000766.1:0-8231 GCF_036566765.1 Streptomyces sp. | reverse complement strand
GTCCTGCGGCAGCGGTTGCCGGTATTGGATAAAGGCTCGTTGCGCAGAGGGTGATCCTCTACCTTGGGCCGGAGCGGGACTGCGCGCATTCCCGCAGGCTGCGGTGCCGTGGCAGAGCGGCCCATTGCGATCGACGTGGGTCCTGCGACCAGCTCGACATCGACGCCTGGTTCGCGGACAACACCGAACACGGCCGCACCTGCCTGAGGCCTTCCTCAACTGGGCCAGGACGAGCCGCCGATGTCCACACTCCCTGTCCATCCCCACCATGAAGATCTCCAGACGACCCGCACTGAGCGAGGACGAGCGTCTGGCCGCACTCGGCCGACTGCTGACCGACACAGACACCCCGATGCGCCTCCGTGTCGCCGGCGTCATCGTCCTTCTTTACGCGCAACCCCTGACCCGGATCGTCCAGCTGACAGTCGACGACGTGCTCCACGACGGAGAGACCACGCTTCTGCGGCTCGGGGAGCCCGCCTCTCCCGTCCCCGCACCAGCGGCAGCCCTGCTACTGGCATACATCGCGGAGCGCGACAACATGAACACCGCCACCAATCAGGCATCCCGCTGGCTCTTCCCCGGCCGCCGGGCGGGCCGGCCGGCCCGTCCCGACCACATGTCCTCACGACTGCGCGAGATCGGCATCCCCGTCGCAGCCGCCCGCGGCACCGCCATCCGGCAACAACTCCTCGAACTGCCCGCCCCCGTCGTCGCGGACGCCCTCGGCTACCACGACAAGACCACCAGCCGCCTCCTCAGAGAAGGCGGCGGGACCTGGAGCCGATATGCTGCAGGCGACCACCTACGGTCACCATCCGGCTGGACTCCCCATCGACTCACCGACGGTTGAAGCTCAGGTCACGTCCCGGACCGGCTGCGGGTAGCCGATCTCGGCGATATCCTCGGCCAGGTCTACGAGGGTGACCTCCGAGTTGAGCGATGAGACGAGCTTCTGGCTCAGCGGTCGCAAGGCATACACATTGCGCACCGCTTCCAGGTCCACGGGAACCTCGTAGCAGTCCTCGGCGAATCGCTGGAACGCTTCCGGCGAACGGTCGACCAGGAGCTCGAACAGGCCCGTTGCCCCGTCGGGGTCGGAACACCCGGCGGGGAAGTCGATCGCGCCGTGCCGCCACCGATCATCCGTCGCCTCCCGCCACAGGCAGGCCGTCACAACGGGAACGTCGTCCTCGTCGGTGAACGCCGGCTCTTCGACGAAGGGCTTGAAGACCTCCGGAACCTCGTCGATCACTCCCGGCCAGGGCTCGCCATCGTTGCTATATGGGCTCATCGGTGCTTCGTGGTCGAAGCCACGGACATAGGCCCCGGCCGCCGAGAACACGATGGAGTACTCGTCCCCCGACCCGTTGCGCATCGACGCCATCTCCTCGCCGTCGGCCCAGCCGGCATTGAAGGAGTAGTACCGACCTTCCCAGTCCGGGCTCAAGATCGCATCGAGCACCGCCAGTGAGCGGCACAGCTTCCGCAGGTCAGCGATGGAAGGGAGCTGGCGAGCTACGTCATAGACAGTCACGTGCTCATCCAACCGGATGCCCCTGACATGCAGAATCTCCCCCACGGCTGTCACGCTCAGTAGCAGGGTCGAAGTGAGGTGGGTCAACTCGCGACGGTTGAATACGCGAGCCCACCAGTATCAACCCCCGGCATGCGGCAGGGATGGCCCGCCCGCGGATCAGCGGGATCGCGGCAAAGTCTGACACGGCGGGGCGCCGCCTTGGGTGCGGCATCGGGTTCCAGGTGCACCGGCCGTGCGGCTGGATGGGTGGTCGGTGGTGGGTCGCCGGGCTGGGGTGCCGTCGGGGCGGGGGGTGGCCGTGGTGTGGTTGCCGAGCGTTTTCGGGCGCGGTGGTGCCTGGTGCGAGACAGCCGGCTCTCGCCGTAGCCAGGGACGTATCCGCGGCTCCGTCGCGAGCGGGGTCTGGCGAGTGGTGAGAGGTCGAGTGTCGAGCGTGGACCAGAGCCGGGAGTACGGCCGCGTGGCGGTGGTCGGTCAGTGCGCCGTCGGCGACCGACGCAGGCGGGGCGCGCAGCTGGAAGGGCGGTGGCCGCGGCGGGTGGCCGGCGCGCTGGCGTCCCTGGCCATGGCAGCGGCCACAGTTATCGCGGTCCCGGCGGGACCGGCGGCCGCGATCCCCGCGGGCGGCTATGCCTTCGTGACCAACTCCCTCAGCGACCGGGTCATCGTGATCGACACCGGCAGCCACACGGTGATCGCCACCGTCCACGTCGGCGACGGTCCGTCGGGGGTGGCGGTGAGCCCGGACGGCACCCGCGCCTACGTCGTCAACGAGTACAGCGACAACGTTTCGGTGATCGCCACCGGCCTGATCGGCACCGGCACCAACGCGGTGATCGCCACCGTCGACGTCGGCGACGAACCGCTGGGGGTGGCGATGAGCCCGGACGGCACCCGCGCCTACGTCGCCAACAGCAACAGCGACAACGTTTCGGTGATCGCCACTGCCACCAACGCAGTGACTGTCATCAACGGCGTCGGCCACGGCCCGCAGGGGGTGGCGGTGACCCCGGACGGAGCAAGCGTCTACGTCACCAGCATCAACGCCGACCTGTCGGTGATCGACACCAGCACCTCCACGGTGACGCCCATCGACGGCGTCGGTGCGGAGACGGCCGGGGTGGCGGTGAGCCCGGACGGCACCCGCGTGTACGTCGCCAACTCCGACGGCGGCACCGTCTCGGTGATCGACACGAGCACCCACGCAGTGACCACGATCGAGAATGTCGGTAACACCCCGTGGGGGCTGGCAGTCAGCCCGGACGGTGCAAGCGTCTACGTCACCGACGAGCTCGCTGACACCGTCTCGCTGATCGACACCGCCACCAACGCGGTGACGGGCACGGTCCGCGTGGGCCACGTTCCGGTGGGGATCGCGGTGAGCCCGGACGGCACTCACGTCTACGTCGCCAGCGTCAAGGGCCAGGTTTCTGTGCTCAGCACCGGCGCCAATCCGGTGCCGATCGCCGTGGGCAACCGGCCACAAGGGATCGCGGTGAGCCCGGACGGCACCCGCGTGTACGTGGCCAACGCCGACAGCGACAACGTTTCGATGATCGACACCGAGACCAAGGCAGTGACCACCGTCGACGGTGTCGGTGACACGCCCTGGGCGCTGGTGGTGAGCCCCAATGACAACCAGGTCTACGTCGCCAGTACCGGCAGCGGCCTGGCACAGATCGACACGAGCTTCATCGGCACCGGCACCGACCCGGTGCGGGCAACTGTCCCCTTCGTCAGCGCGACAGGGGTGGCCATCAGCCCGGACGGCATGCACGTCTACGTCACCAACAACACCGACGGCGACTCGTTGTCGGTGGTCGACGTCGCCCTGATGGGCACCGGCACCAACCCGGTGACCGCCACCGTCGACGTCGACGACCAACCGACCGGGGTGGCGGTCAGTCCGGACGGCAGCCGCGTGTACGTCACCACCCTCGACGACGTGTCGGTGATCGCCACGGCCCTGATCGGCACCGGCAGCAATCCGGTGATCGCCAGCGTGCCCGCCGCTGAGCCGGCGGCAGTGGCGGTGAGCCCGGACGGCACCCTCCTCTACAGCGCCAACCAGGACGACGACACCGTGTCGGTGATCGACAACAGCCTGATCGGCACGGGCACCAACCCGGTGGTCGCCAGCGTCGACGTCGGCGACCAACCGACGGGGGTGGCGGTGAGCCCGGACGGCGCCAACGTCTACGTCACCAACCAAGGCAGCGGCACCGTGTCAGTGATCGATACGGGCGACAACAAGGTGGCGGCCACTGTCCAGTTCGGCGGCGGCCCGTGGGGCGTGGCGACGAGTCCGTACGGCACGGACGGCTTCATCACCAACATCTACGGCGGGGTGTCGGTGATCGACCCCAGCGCCTACCGGATGGTCGCCAATCTCAACGTCGGCGAAGGCGCGGCGCAAGTGGCGACGGCGTCAGTGCCCGCGCCGGTGCCATCGCCGGTGCCGGTGCCGGTGCCGGTGCCGGTGCCGGTGGCGACATGCGCGACCGTCACACCCTCGATCGTCGGGACACCGGGAAGGGACACGCTCCGCGGCACACCGGGACCTGACGTGATTATGGGAGGCGACGGGAACGACATCATCATGGGCCGCGGCGGTGACGACCTCGTCTGCGGCGGTGCCGGCAACGACACCGTGACCGGCAACGGCGGCGACGACCACCTCGAGGGCAACGCCGGCGACGACTGGCTCGCGGGCGGCGACGGCGATGACACGTTGTCCGGCGGCCCCGGAAGGAACACCAACAACGGCGGTCCGGGAACGGACCTGTGCACCAACCCACGGTCGGGCCCGGGCTGCCCCTGAACGTCTACGCCCGCCTCGATCCTGTGCGGCCGGCGGCCCGCCGCGGGCACCAATGCCGCCCACGCGGGCGCGTCTCCCCGGCCCATGAAGGGACTGTAGGACACCCCAGGATTGGCAGTCGGCCTGCTGCGGCTGCAATCTCGCGCAATTCCCGCGCCCGCACAGGCAAGCCGCAGCATGCTGGGATCTCACCCCGACTAGGACGGAGCCCCATGATGCTCAGGTTCATCGGCACGACCAGCGACGGAGGCGACTGCCCCACCCTGTACGAGGTCGAGGGCACCGACGACATCCTCGTCCAGGGCGACCGCGTCACCGACCTCGAGCACCTCGCCCAGCTCCGCGACGTCAAGGAGTCCGAGACGTTCGTGACCGTGCCCCGTGACCTCCTCGTCCGGTACGCGCCGCGCGCCGAGCTCCGCGACATGGTCCCGTTTGCCGACATCGCCGGCCTGTTCTCCGAGTTCAAGCACACCGCCTGGCGGCTGGAGACCCGCCGCGGCTATGCCAGCGACCGCAGCAGCCCGAAGTGGGCCCGCTGGAAGGCCGGCGAGGACATCGCCGCCGAGCCGTTCGACGCCTGGCGTGAGAACGTCCGCCGGCAGACCGAGGCAGGGAAGCGGTTCGAGCGCGTCCGGCTCGTCGACACCCCTCTCACCGAGGGGCAGGAGTTTCTTCTCGCGTCCGGGCTGGGCAACGTGGCCGCCGGCGAGGACATCCGCAACCTGTCCCGCGAGCAGGCCCGTACGCTCGGGCTGCCGGACTACGACTTCTGGCTCTTCGACTCCCGGACGCTGGTCCGGTTCGTGTTCGACGAGGACGACACCACTCTCGGCGTGATCGTGTCCGAGGACCCCGCCGAGGTCGCCGCCGCCTGCCAGGCCCGGGACGCCGCATGGCATCACGCGATCCCGACCGCCGAGTTCGCTCGGCGGGTACGTTCGTCCGTGTGAGCACGGACTTTCAGAGCGGCCGGGAAGCCCTCGGTACGCGGGTGCGCGAGCTGCGTGCCGAGGCCGGCCTGAACGGCAAGGAGTTCGCCGCCCGCCTCGGCTGGCAGCCGTCGAAGGTGTCGAGGCTCCAGGCCGGGAAGCAGACCCCCACTCATGCCGACCTCGAAGCGTGGGCCACGGCCGCGGACCGCACAGACGCCCTCCCGGAGCTGAAGGGCCGCTTGAACGGCTTGGAGACCACCTACCGGTCGTGGCGCCGCCAGGCCGCCGCCGGCCACCGCGCGCGGCAGGAGCAGGCTGCAGGCTTCGTACGGCTAGGCCGGCGCTGGGGGAGGACGCCGAACGGGCCCCGCTCGTCTGGAGCGTGCACGCCGAGCTCGAGGACGCCGCCCTTGCGGCGGTGGAAGGCGGTGAACATGGCTGCCTCGCAAAAGGATCCGGGTAAGGATTGTCGCAGTTCGGCGTGCTACGCCCGGCCTCACGCCCTGGCACCCGTCCGCAGGTGTCGGGTGCCAGCGGGCCGCTAGGGCCTGTGTCGAAAGTGGATCTTGAGCGTTGGATGATCACGGTTCATGGGTCGGGGAGATCTCACGGACGAAGAGTGGGCGGTGCTGGAGCCGTTGTTGCCGAAGGGGAGGAAGTCGGGGCGGCCGCCGGTCTGGCCTCGGCGACGGCTGATCGACGGCATACGGTTCAGGGTCCGGACCGGTGTTCCGTGGCGGGACGTCCCCGTCGAGTACGGACCGTGGGGTCGGATCTATGACCTGTTCCGTCGGTGGCAGCGGGACGGCATCTGGCACAGGATCTTCACGCGGCTCCAGTCTCTGGCGGACGCGAAGGGTGCGATCACGTGGGACCTGAGCGTCGACTCCACGGTGTGCCGCGCCCATCAGCACGCGGGCGGGGCTCGCAATCAGGGTGATCTGCAGAAGGAACCGCCGGGCGGTCTGTTCACCGAGCCCGGAGATCATGGGCTGGGACGCTCGCGCGGCGGGTTCACCACCAAGCTGCACCTGGCCGTCGAGCAGGGCCAGAAGCCCATGTCGTTCGTGATCACGGCTGGGCAGCGCGGGGACTCGCCGCAGTTCGAACCCGTGCTGGAGAAGGTCCGCGTGCCCCGCATCGGGCCGGGTCGGCCACGCGTCCGCCCCAACCGGGTCCGCGCGGACAAGGCGTACGCCTCCCGCAGAAACCGCGCCTACCTGCGCCGCCGCGGAATCCGCTGCACCATCCCCGACAAGGCCGACCAGGCACGCAACCGCCAGAAGCTCGGTTCCCCTGGCGGCCGGCCGCCGCATTTCGACCCGGTCGACTACCGCCAGCGCCATTCGGTCGAGTGCGGGATCAACCGGCTCAAGAGACACCGGGCTGTCGCCACGCGATACGACAAGCTCGCCGTCCGCTATGAGGCCACTGTCCTCGTAGCGGCCATCAACGAGTGGCTGTGATCAGCACGTGTCCCTAGAGCTCGTAGTCCCGGGCCAACTCTTCCCAGCGAATGCTGCGAAGTGCAACATCAGCATTCTCGCCCGACGGGACATCCGGGGTGGCCTGGAACCAGGCCAGGATGAGAGCGGAGCGGTGCAGCACTGCGTCGAGTTCAGGATCGACCGCTGTAGAGCCGAAAACACCGATGCAAGCCACGGAAGGCAGCACTTCAACGGGACCGAAGGCGCCGGCGGTCTGGTCCGGGTACTCGCGGGAGGGCGGAACGAGGTGCACTGGCGCGAAGGAGAACGCATGCTCGGCCTGTCGCAGGAGGCCGCTGACCTTCATGTCGTTGATGCGCTGGCACGGATAGCCCTCCAGCATCCCCCCGTAGGTCGTAGCCATCCGGAGCTCGGTGAGCTCGATCGAACGACCGGACGAGAGGGTTATGTGGCTCAGCGACATGCCGACACCCTACGCGGATGATCCGCTTCCGATACACGCCCTAGAGGCCGCACGGGCGAACGGCATGGTGGGCGTGGACACCAACGCCGACCACTTCGCCGCCTACCGGCTCGACCCGGACGGCAACCCAGTCGGCGACCCGCGCCGGTTCTTCTACGACCTGACCGGCACCGCGGATCACCGGGACGCGCAGATCCGGCACGCCATCACCCAGGTACTGCACTGGGCGAAGGGCTGCGGCGTCGCGGCGGTCGCGATCGAAGACCTCGACTTCACCGCCGATAAGACCCGCGAGAAGCACGGCCGGCGCAAGAAGTTCCGGCATCTCATCTCTGGCATCCCCACCGGCAAGCTCAAGGCCCGGCTCGTCTCCATGGCGGCCGAAGCCGGTCTGTCGATCGTGGCCGTGGACCCGGCCTACACCTCCCAGTGGGGCGCCCAGCACTGGCAAAAGCCGCTGGTCACCCCACGCCGAAAGATGTCCCGACATGATGCCGCCGGTATCGCGATCGGACGACGCGCCCTCGGGCACCCGATCCGGCGACGGACGGCACCGCCCCAGCATCACCAGAGTGATGGTGCTGGGCATCGGACCGTCCAGGCCGGACCGGAGGCCCGAGGGAGTGAGGGAACCCGCCCACCCGTCACGGAGCGTGCACACGATGCACGCCGCCGAGCGGGGACTCAACAGGGAACGCGGGCAACCAGTGCATCCAAAACCGTTCGGGATGCGCGCATTGACCAGGTATGGGTCCAAGACTCACTCCTGCTCACTGATTAGGAACGGTCCTGGGGACCGTCCAGATAGCCGGCCTGATCCGCCTGAAGGAGGAGACCTGGCTGGAGGAACTCCTGGGCTTTCTCGGCGTCTACGTCGTGGGCATCACAGTGCTGCCCTGGCTCATCGGTTACGGCGCGACACGCGTGACCCACGCCGTCCGCTCCCGCCGGAGCCGAGCCCAACCACCGGGCTGAGCCCGCGGGCAAGCCGCGCTTTCCCCTGTGGTTCCCGTGGTGGTGCGAC
>NZ_DATCVQ010000765.1:0-26596 GCF_036566765.1 Streptomyces sp. | reverse complement strand
ACGCGGCGGCCGGCCCGACCTCCTCCGCCCCCACCGTCGCCGTCCTCGGCGGCGGCGTCGCCGGTCTCACCGCCGCGCACGAACTCGCCGAGCGCGGCTTCCGGGTCACCGTGTACGAACGGCGCGCCCTCGGCGGCAAGGCCCGCTCCATGGACGTCCCCGAGAGCGCGCGCGGCGCGCGCCGCCCGCTCCCCGCCGAGCACGGGTTCCGCTTCATCCCGGGCATCTACCACAACCTGCCGGACACGATGCGCCGCATCCCGTTCCCCGGCAACGCCCACGGCGTGTGGGACAACCTCGTCGCGCCGCCCGAGATGATGTTCGCCCGCTCCGGCTCCGAGGACCTGCGCGCCCCGATCCCCTGGCCCGGCCAACGGCCCGCCGACCTCACCCTGGAGGACGTGCGCCGGGCGCTGACCGCCTTCGTGGAGACCGTCCGCAGCATCCCGCTCCACGAGGCCGCGTACTTCGTCAACCGCGCTCTCGTCTTCCTGACCAGCTGCGACGAGCGGCGCGACGACGTCTGGGAGCGCACCCCGTGGTGGACCTTCACCCGGGCGGCCGAGATGTCGCTCGCGTACCAGCGGATCCTGGCCATCGGCGTCACCCGGAACATCGTGGCCACCAAGGCGGAGGAGGCCAGCACCCGTACCGTCGGCGCCCTCGGCGAGGCGTTCGTCTTCAACGCGCTGGGCCGGGGTGCGGACGGCCCGCCGGACCGGATCCTCAACGCCCCGACCAACGAGGCGTGGATCGACCCGTGGGTCGACCATCTGCGCACCCTGGGCGTCGAGTTCAAGATGGGCTGGTCGCTGCGCGAACTCGCGTACGGCGACGGGCGGATCACCGCCGCCCTCGTCGACGACGCCGACGGAGCCCGCCGGTCCGTCGTGGCCGATCACTACGTCTGCGCGCTCCCCGTCGAGCACGCCCGCCGCACCTGGGGCCCCGCGCTGCGTGCCGCCGACCCCATGCTGGCGCGCTGCGACCGGCTCCAGACCGACTGGATGACGGGCATTCAGTTCTATCTGACCGCGCGGCCGCCGATGGTCGACGGCCACGTCAACTGCATCGACTCTCCCTGGTCGTTGACCGCGATCGCCCAGGCCCGGCACTGGACCGGCGGCGCCTTCGCGCAGGTGTACGGCGACGGCTCGGTCGTCGACTGCCTGTCCGTGGACGTCTCCGAGTGGGACAAGCCGGGGATTCTGTACGGGAAGACGGCGAAGGAGTGCACCCGCGAGCAGGTCGCCAAGGAGGTCTGGGCGCAGCTGAAGGCGGCGCTCAACGACACCGGCCGTACCGTGCTGAAGGACGCCGACCTGCACTCCTGGTTCCTGGACCCCGGGGTCTCGGGCATCGGCGGGCCGAACCCGGTCAACGAGGACGAACTGCTGATCCACCCGGTGGGCACCTACCATCTGCGCCCCTCCGCCGCGACCAAGGTCCCGAACCTGTTCCTCGCCGGCGACTACGTGTCGGTCCCCATCGACCTGGCGACGATGGAGGGCGCGAACACCTCCGCCCGCCAGGCCGTCAACGCCCTGCTGGACCAGGCCGGTTCGACAGCCGCGCGCTGCACCGTGGAGTCGCTCTTCCGGGCCCCGGCGATCGAGGCCCTCAAGCGCCACGACCGCTTCCGCTACCGCCTCGGCCTGCGCAACTCCCTCGACGTCGGCTGAAGAACGTCGGCCGGCTGATGTCGGCTGGCGAACATCTTTACGACACTCGGGGCGCGCCCTAACCTCGCGCCCCATGACCTCTCCTGGCATACGTCTTCGAAGAGCAGCGGCCGGCCTGACCACGGCCTGTCTGCTGGCCGCCGGCCTGGTGGGCGCGGGCCCGGCGGCCGCCGAACCCCCCACCGGGCCGTCGGCGCTCGCCGCGGCCGCCACCGTCGTCCCGATCCAGACCACCGGCCCGGCCGACAAGCGCTTCAACCTCGTGCTCATGGGCGACGGTTACACCGCGGGGGAGCTCGCCGAGTTCCGCGCCGACGTCGACACACACCTCAACGTGCTGTGGAGCGTCGAGCCGTTCGCCTCGTACCGCTCCTACATCAACGTCTGGGCGGTCGAGGTCGCCTCCCCCGAGTCGGGCGTCGACTGCGACCCCGGTCTCGACGCGCCGCGCCGCGACACCGCGCTCGGCATGGCCTTCTGGGGCGGCTGCAACCCGTCGAGCGTGCAGCGGCTGCTCACCGTGGACAGCGGGCTCGCGGGCGAGCTCGCCGACCTCGTCCCCGGCGCGACGCCGTCCAACCGGCAGATCGTGGCGCTCGCCAACAGCGACACGTACGGCGGCGCGGGCGGCAGCTACGCCACCGCGTCCGGCGGCAACGCCCTGTCCTCGCTGATCACCCCGCACGAGATCGGCCACTCCCTCGGCAAGCTCCAGGACGAGTACGACTACTACGGGCGCGGCGTGCCCGGCGGCGCGTACGAAGGGCCGGAGCCGTCCTCCGTGCACCACACCCTGCTTACCGAGGAGCAGATGCGGGAGCAGCGCGCCAAGTGGTGGCGGTGGCTGGGCGAGGAGAGCGAGTCGGGCGGCGTGATCGGCCGGCACGAGGGCGGGATGTACAGCACGAAGGGGGTCTGGCGGCCGAGCCGACACTCGCTGATGAAGACCCTCGGCTACGCCTTCGACCAGGTGGAGCGGGAGGTGATGGTGGAGGCGATCTCCGCCAAGGTGAACCTCGTCCAGGACCACACCCCCAACGCCGATCCGATCGGCGCCGACCGGACCGTCTGGGTGGACACGCTGCACCCGGTGGGCGGCGAACTCGCCGTCGTCTGGCGGCTGGACGGCCGCACGCTGGCCACCGACAACGCGCGCACGCTCGATCTGCGCGGCCTGGATCTCTCCCACGGCGTGCACACGCTCACCGCCACCGTGTCGGACCCGACGCCGTTCGTCCGCGACCCGGCCGTCCGCGCCTCGGCGGCGCTGACCCGCACGGTGAGCTGGAAGGTCGACCCGAAGCGGACGACCCGACCCGAGGAAGTCGCCCCCGCGTTCACCGGCCACACCCCGACCGGATCCCCGGTCGGCGCGCGGTCCGTGGTGCACGCCGACACCACGCATCCGCTGCAACGCACCCTCGCCGTGGGGTGGCGGCTGGACGGCCGGGCCGTCGTCAATCCTGGCAACGACCGTGATCTGGACCTCGGTTCACTGCGCCTCACCCCGGGCGCGCACACCCTGGCCGCCCGAATCCCGGGAACGGACGCCGAGTTGACGTGGACGGTGGACGCCCGGCAGGCGACGGCCGCGTACGAGCTGTCGGAGCCGCTGCGCACGATCCGGCGGCCCGGCCGACCCGTCGAGTACGTCTACGACGGCGAGTTCACCATGCGGCTCACCGCGCGGGACGACCAACAGGGCCATGTGGTGAGCCAGTTCCGGGTCGACGGCGACGGCTGGTACACGTACTACGGCTGGCCGACCGACGCCGACGCACCGTTCCGTTTCTCACCGTCGGGCACCCTCATAGACGGCCTCGTGTACGGGAAGCTCGGCCGGAGCCGCGCGGTCCCGTGGGACGACGCGACGCCGGACTACGGCACGCACAAGATCGAGTACCGCACCATCGACTCCGCCGGGAACACCGGTACGGCGAGGAGTTTCCTCGTCACCCTGGTGCCCCCGGCCGGGGCGCGCTGACCCTCCGTGGGGAAGTGGCCCGTGAGCCCTACGGCTTGCGGGCCACCGCGGCCCAGCCCGGGATCGGCTCGTCGCCGGCGACCGGCACGGGCTCGCCGAGCTCGGGGTGCCAGTCCGCGGTCAGCGTGACGCCCGGCTCGACGATCTCGAGGCCGGCGAAGAAGGGGGCGATCTCGTCGCGCGAGCGGAGCCGCAGGGTCAGGCCGCGCGCCTTGTACATGGCGGTCGCCTTCGCCGCGCCCTCCGGGTCGAAGTCGCCGGTGACATGCGACAGAACGACGTAGCTGCCCGACGGCAGCTTGTCGACCAGCTTCTGCACCAGCTCGTACGCGCCGTCCTCGTCGCCGACGAAGTGCAGCAGCGCGAGCATCGAGAGCGCGATGGGCCGCTCGAAGTCAAGGACCTTTCCGGCCCGTTCGAGGATCGCCTCGGGCTCGCGGGCGTCGGCCTGGATGTACTCGGTGGCCCCCTCCGGCGTGGAGCGCAGCAGGGCGGCGGCGTGCGCGAGCACGATCGGGTCGTTGTCGCAGTAGACGATCCGCGACTCGGGCGCGACCTGCTGGGCGATCTGGTGCAGGTTGGGCTCGGTCGGGATGCCGGTGCCGATGTCCAGGTACTGGCGTACGCCGTTGGCGGCGAGCCAGCGGATCGCCCGGTGCATGAACGCGCGGTTGACGCGGGCCATGTCCCGGCCGCGCGCGTCCACCGTCAGCAGCTGCTTCGCCATCTCCTCGTCGACCGGGTAGTTGTCCTTGCCGCCGAGGAACCAGTCGTACATCCGCGCGGGATGCGGCTTGCTGGTGTCGATCCGTACGGCGGCGGGGTCCTGCCCGGTCATCGGCGCTCCATGGGTGGTCGGTGGTCCGTCACTGCGGTGGTCCGTCACTACAGGCTAGGGGTACGCGATGTGATCCGTGTGAGGGAAGGGTCAGGTGAGCAGGAAGTCGGCCTGACCGGATTTGGCCCCCTGGATGAAGGCGGCCATCTCCCCGTGGGTGTAGATGAGGGCGGGACCGTCAGGGTCTGCGGACTGTCGCACGGCGACTCTGCCGTCGGCCAGCTTCATGGCCTCGAAGCAGTTGCCCCCGTTGCCGCCGCTCCACGGCTTGTGCCAGCCCTCGGCGCCGAGCTCCGCGGCAGGCATGCCGTTGTATATGCGATTCATTCACAGCTCCTTGCGGAGACCCCGGAGGATCTCCTTCGTGCGTTGTGCAGTCGCGGCCTGGGCCGCCATGCGGTCCATGACCTCGAGATGGGAGGCCACCTCCGGGCGCGCGTCGAGGTAGACGGCGCCGGTCAGGTACTCGCTGTAGACCATGTCCGGGAGTTCGGGCACGGCGAAGCGGAAGAGGACGAACGGTCCGTAGGTGCCGGGGTGGTGGCCGGACGCGAACTCCGCGATCTGCAGGGTGACGTTCGGCAGCTCGCATGCGTCGAGCAGCCGGTCGAGCTGGGCGCGCATCACTTCCGGGCCGTCCCCGACGGGCCGGCGGAGCACCGTCTCGTCCATGATCACCCAGAGCTTGGGGGCGTCCTCCCTGGTCAGGAGAGACTGACGCTCCATCCGCAGGGCGACATGGCGCTCGATGTCCTCGGCCCGGCTCGCCCCGACGGCTCCGCTGCGCATGACGCCGCGCGCGTAGCCCTCCGTCTGCAGCAGTCCGGGGACGAAGTGCGGTTCGTACGCCCGGATGAGGCTGGCGGCGCCCTCCAGGCTGACGTACATGGAGAACCAGCCGGGCAGCACGTCGTGGAAGCGCTGCCACCAGCCGGGCTGGTTGGCGTCCTCCGCGAGCATGACGAAGCCGTCGGCCTCCTCGTCGGGCACCCCGTACGCCTTGAGCAGCATCTGCACGTACGGGATCTTCAGCGAGACCTCGGCGGTCTCCATCCGTCGGATGGTGGCCGGGGCGACCCGGAGGATCTTGGCGGCTTCCTCGCGCTTGAGGCCCGCGCGTTCGCGGAGGTCCTGCAAGCGCCTGCCGAGTACGACCTGTCCCACCGTCGGGGCGGACCGCGGCTCGCTCACTCTCAGACCTCCCCGACGCGCTGTTTCGACGAGTGTGCCATGCAAGGCTCCCAGAGAGAACACCGCACTCTGCAATTTTCAGAGTGCTACTTGCCAAGTGTCCGAGTCGGGAGGACAGTGTTCCGGTGAACCAGTTCACGCGGCTGCTGCGCCACGCCCGAGGAGAGGCGAGGCTCTGCACTGCTTCCCCACTGTTAGGAACCGGTCGTGGCCTCTGGTAACGCGCTCACCCCGAGACTCATGGACCCCCGGCCCATGGACCCGCGGCCACAGACCGACGATCGCCGTCCCCACCCGCACGTCCGGCGTTTCACCTTCGAGTTGCCGGCCCGCACCGTCTCGGTCGCCCGGGCCCGTGCGCTCGCCGACGAGCGACTGACGCTCTGGGGCTGTGGGGAGGACGTCCGCGACACGGTGGTCCTGGTCGTCTCCGAACTCGTCACCAACGCCGTCGTGCACACCGCCAGCGCCCGCGTGGTCTGTGAACTCCGCGAAGGACACGACCGGTTGCGGATAGCCGTGCATGACGAGGGCGGCCCGGCCGGCCCGCGGATCCGCGACTGCGGCGCGGAGGAGCGCGGCCGCGGACTGCTCCTGGTGGATGCCGTGTGCAGCGCGTGGGGCGCCGACCCGACGGGCCACGGAACGGGGCGCGTCGTCTGGGCGGAACTGGCCCACGGCACGGAGCTGCCGTGCTGAGGTCGATGGCCACGCTGCTCGGGCCGCGCGGCCGCCGTGCATCGTTCGCCGGCCGGATTCCCGCGGCCCGCACCTCCCCCGAAGACGACGGCATCACCCGCTCGGGCGGCGAGGCACAGCTCGTCGTACCCCCCGGCTTCCGCGCCCACCTGGGCTGCGACGCGGTCGGCGTACCCGCCCGGCACGGCTTCCGCATCCTGTCCCGGCTGCCCGCCAAGGGCTGCGTGTACGCGGACCGAGACTGGTGGTGGTGGCTCGTCCCGGAGGGCTCCGACCTGGACCTGACCTGGCCACTGCCGTCCTGCTACGCCCCCGGCGCCGTCATCCCGGACCGCGGCCCGCGCCTGATCCACCGCCCCGACGGCACGTCGCCGTACACCCCGCCGATTCCGCTGTACCTGCTCGCCTGCCAGCTGACCGGGACAGCGCCGAACTGGACGCTCGGCGACCAGCGGGGACGCTGCGTGATCGACTGACGTCGTTCCGCGTGGCGCTGTTCCGCGTGGCGCTGCGTGATCAGCTGAACCCGCCCCCTCCGCACGACTGCTCGATTACTGTGACGGCATGGGCAGTCTGCTGGCAGTGAGCGACCTGCACGTCGGGCATCCGGACAACCGGGCGATCGTCGAGGCGATGAAACCCGCCCAGGACGACGACTGGCTGATCGTGGCGGGAGACGTCGGCGAGTTCGTCGAGCACATCGAGCAGACGCTCACTCTGCTCGCCGGCCGCTTCGAGACCGTCGTGTGGACCCCCGGCAACCACGAGCTGTGGACCCATCCACGGGACCCGGTCACCCTGCGCGGCGAGGCCCGCTACCGCCGGCTCGTCGAGATCTGCCGCGGCCTCGGCGTCCACACCCCGGAGGACCCGTATCCGGTGTGGCGCCGCCCGGACGGCCGACCGGTGACCGTGGCCCCGCTCTTCACGCTGTACGACTACACCTGGCGCCCCGTCGGAACGGAGACGAAGGAACAGTCGCTGGCGGTGGCCCAGGCGGCGGGCATCGTCTGCACGGATGAACACCTGCTGCACGCGGACCCGCTGGAGTCGCGGGACGACTGGTGCAGGGCAAGGGTGAAGTACACCGAACAACGCCTGATGGACCTGGACTTGACGGATGATCACCGCCTGGTCCTGGTCAACCACTACCCCCTGGTCCGCGACCCCACGTTCGTCCTGCGGCACCCGGAGTTCGCGCAGTGGTGCGGCACGGAGCTCACGGCGGACTGGCATGTCCGTTTCCCCGTCGAGCTCATGATCTACGGTCACCTGCACATCCCGCGCACGACCGAGTACGACGGAGTGCGCTTCGAGGAGGTCTCCGTCGGCTACCCGAGGGAGTGGCGTCCGCGCGCCCAGCAGGGACCGTGGCCGCGGCAGGTCCTGCCCGAGCTAGGCTGACCGGCGATGTTCACCCCCCAGGGCCCCAGCTTCCGCGAACTCGCCGTCCAGGCGCTGTCGTCCGTCGAGCACGGCTACGACCTGCTGGCGACGAAGTTCGACGCAACCCCGTTCCGCACCTCGGACCGCGTCCTGACCGCGGTGACGGACACCCTGCGCCCCCTGGGCCCGTTCGCCACGGGCCTCGACCTGTGCTGCGGCACGGGCGCGGGCCTGTCCGTGCTCGAGGAGGTCTGCACAGACCGGGTCACGGGCATCGACTTCAGCGCCGGCATGCTGGAGGAGGCCCGACAGGCCCATCCCACGGCGACGCTGATCCGCGCGGACGCCCTGACCCTCCCCTTCACCCCGTCCTTCGACCTGGCGGTCAGCTTCGGCGCCTTCGGCCACTTCCTCCCCCGAGACCGCCCCCGCCTCTTCACCCAACTCCACGCATCCCTCCGCCCCGGCGGCCTCCTGGCCTTCCCTCAACCGGCCCCGGCCCGTGTGGGCTCCCGCGACTACTGGACCCTGTGGTCCTTCGATGCGGTCATGCGGGTGAGAAACGCGCTCTGGCGCCCCAAGTTCGTCATGTACTACCGCACCTTCCGCCTGGCCGACGTGGTGCGCGACCTGCGCGAAACGGGCTTCGAGGTGACCCTCCATCCGATGGAGGGCCTGGGCTTCCGGGAAGACGGGAGCCCGGTGTGCCGGCTGGTGGCGGCGCGGAAGGTGTAGCGAAGTCGACAGGTCCCTACGCCGTCCCCGCTCCTGCCTTCTCGAGTCGCCGCGTCAGCCCTCTTGCCAGGTCCTCGGCGACCAGGCGTTTTGCGATCGCGTCGGTGGCGGCCCGGAGTTCGGGGCCGCTGGGGTGGCCGTGTTCGCGTTCGACCTGGGCGGTGAGCCAGTCGCCCCAGGCGCGGGTGATGACTTCGGCCTCGCGTCGGCCGGGCTGGGTGTGCGAGAGGATGTTGCCGTCTCGCTCCAGGAAGCCCTCGTCGACCATGCGGTCGAAGACCGGCAGCAGAACCTCGGGCGGGACCCGGCGGCCGGCCGAGATCAGGCCCAGGCTGGCGTGTCCGACGAGCCGTGAGTACAGCTCGACCTGCATCACCGCCCACGCGCCGGCCACGTCGAGCCGGGTGTCGGAGGCGTCGACGATCCGGTAGGCGGTGTCCAGGTCGGTACGGCGCAGGATACGGGCCACCGACAGCTCGAGCAGCTTCGCCGAGTCGCCGCCGCTGGTCGGTGAGCCGAAGCCCTCGCCCATGTCGGGGGCGGACTCCCGGACCGTGTCGCGCAGGGCGACCTGCTTCAGGAAGAGCGAGACGAAGAAGCCGACGGCGGCGACCGGCACCGTCCACAGGAAGACGGTCTGCAGGGTGTCCGCGTACGCCTGCACCAGCGGCGCGGCCTGGTCCGTCGGCAGGTCGTGCAGCCCTTCCGGGCTCTGCGCCGCCCGGGCGATGGCCGACGGGTCCGACACGCCGGCGATCTGGGCGGCCTCGGCGACGCCCTCCTTGAGGTTGGGCTCCAGCGAATTGGCGTAGATGGTGCCGAAGACCGCCGTGCCGAAGGAGCTGCCGAGGGTGCGGAAGAAGGTGACGCCGGACGTGGCGGTGCCCAGGTCCGCGTAGTCGACCGTGTTCTGCACGGCGATGGTCAGCACCTGCATGCACAGGCCGATGCCCAGGCCGAGGATGAACATGTACAACGACTCGAGCCAGGTGCTGGTATCCGGGCCCATCAACGAGAGCAGGAACAGGCCCACGCCCATGACCAGGGAGCCTACGATCGGGAAGATCCGGTACTGGCCGGTCTTGCTGACCACATTGCCGCTGTAGATCGACGCGATGAGCAGGCCGACGACCATCGGGAGCGTGCGGATGCCGGAGATGGTGGCCGAGTCGCCGTCGACGTACTGGAGGTACGTCGGCAGGAAGGTCATCGCGCCGAGCATGGCGAAGCCGACGATGAAGCTGAGCACGGAGCAGACGGTGAAGACCGGGTTGGCGAACAGCCGCATGGGCAGCATCGGTTCGGCCGCTCTGGTCTCGACCCAGCAGAACAGGCCGAGCGCGATGAGGCCGCCGGCGAAGAGCGCGATGATGACGCCCGAGTCCCAGGCGTACTCGTTGCCGCCCCAACTGGTCCCGAGGATCAGCGCGCTGGAGCCGACCGCGACCAGGGCGATGCCGAGGTAGTCGATGACCGGGCGGCTCGCGGAGCGCACCGAGGGGATCGTGCGGGCGGCTGCGATGACGACGAGGATGGCGATGGGCACGTTGATGTAGAACGCCCAGCGCCAGGTCAGATGGTCGGTGAACAGTCCGCCGAGCAGGGGGCCGATCACCGTCGCGACGCCGAAGACCGCGCCGATCGCACCCTGGTACTTGCCCCGGTCGCGCAGTGGGATGACGTCGGCGATCAGCGCCATGGCCGTGACCATCAGGCCGCCGGCGCCGATGCCCTGCAGGCCGCGCCAGACGATCAGCAGCGTCATGTTGGAGGCGAGGCCGCAGAGGAACGAGCCGGTGATGAAGACGATCGCGGAGATCTGGAAGATCACCTTGCGGCCGAAGAGGTCGCCGAACTTGCCGACCAGGACGGTGGCGACGGTCTCGGCGAGCAGATAGGCGGTGACCACCCACGACATGTGGGCGCCGCCGCCGAGGTCCGCGACGATCGTCGGCAGCGCGGTCCCGACGATCGTCTGGTCCAGCGCCGCCAGCAGCACGCCGAGCATGATCGTGCCGAAGACGATGTTGCGGCGCCGGTCGTCGAGCACGGGCGGCTCGGCCGCCGGCGGTGCGGGGGCTGCTGCGCTGGTGGTGGTCACTTTCGCACCCTCACACCGCGCGATCACGGCCGCATGCGGGGAGGTCCGAACCGGTGTACGGTCCGGGGCCCGCGGGTCGCCGACCCGGCTGCCTCCGCGCCCCCAGGCGGTTACTGGCCCGGGCGGACCGGCAGCAGCGGGTGGTGCTTGGCGAGGATCTTGTTGGCCCGCGCGAGCGCGGCGAGCGCGTGCTCGCGGTCCGCCCGGTCCTCCGTGCACAGCGGCCCCCGGAACCGGTTCACCTCACGGGCGGCGCACACCGCGTCGAACTCCGCCTGGAGCACGTGCTGCGGCAGACAGGACCCGATGAGCGCGGCCACGCGGTCGGGAATCGGGACGGGTACCAAGGGCGAGGTGATCACGGGGCGTTCCTTCTGGGTGCGACTGGGGTAGGACGAGGTGGGGTCTCCTCCTCCCATACGTACCGGATGCGCTTCCTTGTTCCGCGACGGGGATGTCTCCGCACGGCAACCGTTTCGGCCGCCGAAACGATCGCCCTCGCCGCGCACCTCGCGAGGCCCGTACTACGCCAGACCGCGTTCCCGCAGGTGCACGGCGCGCCACGCGATCTCCGGGGCGTCCGGCGGCTCGGGATCGCCCGTATGTCCATCGAATGTCCTGGCGGAATGTCGGGTCCGGCGGCCGCTCGCGCGCGGGCGGATGTGTGCCATCTCACGTTCCGTCGGCGGCACGTATCATCGGGCGCGCGATCGGGTCGAGCTAATCGGGTCGAACTAATCGGGTGGAACTGAGGGGGAGCGACATGCGGGCCGGAGCGGAAGCGGAGCCGGGAGCGGACGGCGCGGACATATCCCGCGCCCCGGAGGCGGACGCGACGGCCTCGGGTGAACCGGGGCTCGCCGAGGGCGAATCGCGGCTCGCGCGGCTGATCGTGGCCGTCGCGGCGGTCGCCGTGACGGTTGCCGTCCTCGTCCACGCCGGCATGGTCTTCTTCCACGTCGCGCCGAAGAACGCGGTCAGCGCTCAGCACAAGAGCACGATCGACACCTATATGTTCCCGGAACTGGCCCAGAACTGGGGCGTCTTCGCGCCGAACCCGCTCTTCGACAACACCCGCGTCATGGCCCGCGCCGAGGTGCGTACCGCCGACGGGAAGCAGGCCGCCACCGCCTGGGTGGACATGACCGCGTACGACCTGCGGACCCTGCGCGGCACGCTCGTCCCCAGCATGACGATGGAGCAGTTCCGCCAGGGCTGGAAGAACTTCAGCCGCACACACGACCGCGCCGGCCGCCCGATCGGCAAGCTCGGCGCCCTCACCGAGCAGTACCTCAAGCGGCTCGCCCTCGAACGGCTCCGGCCGGTGCTGGCCGGCCGCTCCGCGCAGCGCATCCAGTTCCGTCAGCTGACGCAGGCGATCCAGCCGCCCGAGTGGACCGGCCGCCGGGTGAGCGACGTGTGGAAGTCCCGCGAATTCCCGTGGCTGAAGGTCACGCGCGACGACTTCGAGGGAACGGTGGGCGGACGATGAGTACGACGGCGGACAGGACGATGACGACGAACACGACCGCCACGGCGAGCGCGACGGGGAGTGGCGCCGGGAAGACATCGAGGGCGGCGACCGTCACCCGGACCGTCGAGCGGCTGATCGACCGCGCCGCCGCCGCGGCCTACGCCCCGTACCAGACGGCGATCCTCCGGATCGGCCTGTCCGGGGTGTGGCTCTTCTACCTGCTCCGGCACTGGCCGGACCGGCTCGACATGCACGGCCCCGACGCCCCGTGGAGCTGGGCCATGGCCGAGTCCTGGGCGAGCCCGAGCGCGTTCGACGGACTGCTGTGGTGGCAGGGGCGGGCGTACTACGAGTTCTTCTACGTCCTCGCGATCGCCGCCGCGGCCGCGGTCCTCCTCGGCTGGCGGACCCGTACGACCTCGGTCGTGATGGCGTTGGGGATCCTGTCCTTCCAGCACCGCAACGAGTTCGTCACCAACGCCGGCGACCGGTTGCTGCACATCCTCGCCCTCTATCTGGTGTTCACCCGCTGCGCCCAGGTGTGGTCGTTGGACGCCCGGCGGGAGAAGGGGCGTCAGGGCCGCCCCCTGCGGGACCGTACCGGGATCGTCCTGTGGGCCGTCTCCGGCGCCGCGATCGTGTTCCTCGGCGCGACCGGCCGGCTCATCGTCCCGTGGATCGTCACCCTCAGCGTGCTGTGGCTGGCGCAGGCCGTGTGGTGGGCCGTGTCGGCGTACGCCCCCGACGTGCCGCGCTCCGTCTGCGACCGGATCGCCAACCTGGTGCACAACGGGGCGCTCGTGGTGATCGCCTTCCAGGTCTGCATCGTGTACGCGTGCGCCGGCTGGTACAAGATCCCGGGCTCCAGCTGGCAGCAGGGCACCGCCGTGTACTACGCGCTGCACCAGGAGTTCCTGACCTCCTGGCCGATGCTCAGCGAGGCGCTGGCCTCCAGCAGCGTGCTCGTGCTCGCCATGACGTACGGCACCGTGATCGTCCAGGTCGCCTTCCCGTTCGCGCTGTTGCGCCGCAAGGCGAAGAACGTCCTGCTGGTGCTGCTGATCGGCGAGCACATCGGCATCGGCGTGCTGATGGGGCTGCCGTACTTCTCGATGGTGATGATCGCGGCGGACTCGATCTTCGCGCCGACGGCGCTGCTGCTGTGGCTCGGCCGGACGGCCGGCCGGCTCGGGCGTCGGGTGCTCGACGGGCCGGAGGGCGAGGAGGTCGAGGAGGTCGAGGAGGTCGAGGAGGTCGAGGAGGGGGCCACCGAGAAGCCCCGGGACGCGGGAGACGCCGACGAGGCCGACGCCGACGCGTCAACCGCCACCGAACCCGCCACGACACCCGCCCCGGCCCGCTCCCGTTCCTGACGTCGCACCGGGCAGCGGGTCCGCGCGACCTCGGCGAGCGAGGCAATCCGTCGTGCGCGACCCGTTGAATTTTCGTTACGCGCGAGTAAGTTGACGGTCACGGCAAGTCCAGAGGTACCGGTCACTCCCCGTCCCCTCGCCGTGAACAGGAGCCCGCCATGGGCGTACGCAAGGATCTGAGGCAGGCCGGCCGGCGCAGCGATCTCGCCGGCCGTCACCAGGTCGAGCTGATGCGCGAGGACGGCGTGGTGCGCGAGGCGCGCAGCGCACCCCTCGTACCGCCGCCCGCTGCCGGCACCCCCGCCGACATCCCCTTCACGAACGCCGCCGAGGCCCCGGACACCGTCGTCCTGCGCCGCAGGCAGCAGGGCGTCTGGAACCCCGTCACCGCCGCCGCGTTCGCCGCGGACGTCACCACGGCCGCCAAGGGGCTCGTCGCCGCCGGGCTCGAACCCGGCGGCCGCGTCGCCCTGATGGCGCGTACCAGCTACGAATGGTGCGTCCTCGACTTCGCCGTCTGGGCGGCCGGCGGCCAGACCGTCCCCGTCTACCCGACCTCCTCCGCCGAGCAGATCGCCTGGATCCTGCAGGACTCCGGCGCCCGCCACGTCATCACCGAGACCGCCGAGAACACCGCCGCCGTCGAGGAGGCGGCCGCCTCGCTCCCGGAACCGGCCCGCGTCGTCAGCTGGCAGACGGACGCCGGCGGCATGGAGCAACTCGCCGCGCTGGGGCGGGAGATCACCGACGAGGAGGTGACGAAACGGCGCGCCGCGCTCACCGCCGACAGCATCGCGACGGTCTGCTACACCTCCGGCACCACCGGCCGGCCCAAGGGCTGCGTGCTCACCCACGGCAACCTCCACGCCGAGGCCGCCAACACCGTCGAGCTGCTGCACCCGGTCTTCAAGGCGATCACCGGTCAGGCCGCCTCCACCCTGCTGTTCCTGCCGCTCGCCCATATCCTCGGCCGCGCCATCCAGATCGCCTGCCTCATGGCGCGCATCGAGATCGGCCATTTCCCCAGCATCAAGCCCGACGAACTGCGCCCGGAACTCCGGGCGTTCCGGCCCACCTTCGTCGTCGGCGTGCCGTACCTCTTCGAGAAGATCCACGACACCGGGCGGGCGACCGCCGAGAAGATGGGCCGCGCGGCCTCCTTCGCCCGCGCCGACGCCATCGCCGTCCGCTTCGCCGAGGCCGCCCTCGACCACCTCCTCGGCAAGGGCGGCCGGCCCGGCCCCGGCCTCACGCTCGCCTGTGCCCTGTACGACCTGCTGGTCTTCCGCCGGGTGCGCAAGGAGCTCGGCGGCCGGCTGCGGTACGCCATCAGCGGCGGCTCCCCGCTCGACCGCCGCCTGAGCCTGTTCTTCTACGCCGCCGGGGTCCTGATCTACGAGGGCTACGGCCTCACCGAGACGACCGCCGCCGCCACCGTCACCCCGCCCCTCCAGCCGCGCCCCGGCACCGTCGGCCGGCCCGTGCCCGGCACGGCGATACGGATCGCCGACGACGGCGAGGTGCTGATCAAGGGCGGCATCGTCTTCCGGGAGTACTGGAACAACGCGGCCGCCACCGAGGAGGTCCTGGACGACGGCTGGCTCGCCACCGGTGACCTCGGCGCCCTCGACGACGACGGCTACCTCGTCATCACCGGTCGCAAGAAGGACATCCTCGTCACCTCCGGCGGCAAGAACGTCTCCCCGGCCGTCCTGGAGGACCGGCTGCGCAGCCGCCCGCCGGTCGGCCAGTGCCTGGTCGTCGGTGACAACCGCAGCTACATCGCCGCGCTCGTCACCCTCGAACCGGAGGCGATGGAGCACTGGCTCGCCGTCCGCAAGCGTCCGAGGGACACCCCGCTCGCCGAACTCTGCGAGGACCCCGAGCTGATCGCCGACGTCCAGAAGGCCGTCGACTACGCCAACCGGGCCGTCTCCCGGGCCGAGTCGATCCGCCGATTCCGCATCGTGCCCGGCGAGTTCACGGAGGAGAGCGGGCTGCTCACCCCGTCCCTCAAGGTCAAGCGACACGCGGTCGCCCGCGCGTACGCGGCGGAGATAGAGGCGCTCTACGAGAAGGAATGAGCGGCCTCCGAGCCGGCGACGAGCGGGCCTCCGAGCCGGCAGCGAGCGGCTTCCGAGCCGGCGACGAGCGGGCTTCCGAGCCGGCGACGAGCGGCTCCGAGCCGGCAATGAGCGGGCCTCCGAGCCCGGCGACGAGCGGCCCTACGCGGAGAACACCTCGGACAGGTCGTACGAGACCGGCTCCTCCAGCTGCGCGTACCCGCACGACTCCGGCGACCGGTCCGGCCGCCACCGCTTGAACTGGGCGGTGTGCCGGAACCGGTCGCCCTCCATGTGGTCGTACCCCACCTCGCACACCAGCTCCGGCCGCAGCGCCACCCACGACAGGTCCTTCTTGCCCGACCAGCGGCTGGGAGCGCCCGGCAGCCGGGCCCCCGCGTGGGCGGCCTCGTCCGCCCACGCCGCCCACGGATGGCCGTCCGGCGGGTCCATCCGCAGCGGCTCCAGCTCCTCCACCAGCTCCTCGCGCCGCTTCGCGGTGAAGGCCGCGCACACCCCGATGTGCTGGAGCGCGCCGGAGTCGTCGTACAGGCCGAGCAGCAGCGAGCCGACCACCGGGCCGCTCTTGTGGAAGCGATAGCCGGCCACCACCACGTCGGCGGTCCGCTCGTGCTTGATCTTGTACATCAGCCGCTCGTCCGGCCGGTACCGCAGGTCGAGCGGCTTGGCGATCACTCCGTCGAGCCCCGCGCCCTCGTACTGCTCGAACCACCGCGCGGCCACCTCCGGGTCGGTGGTCGCGGGCGCCAGATGGACGGGCGGGTCCACGTCGCGCAGGGCCGACTCCAGGGCGGTCCGGCGCTCGCTCAGCGGAGTGTCGAGCAGCGACGCGTCGCCGAGCGCCAGCAGGTCGAAGGCCACGAACCGGGCCGGGTTCCGCTCCGCCAGGGTGCGCACCCGGGAGTCGGCGGGGTGGATCCGCTCGGTCAGCCGGTCGAAGTCCAGCCGGCCGTCGTGCTCGATGACGATCTCGCCGTCCACCACGCAGCGCTCGGGCAGCCGGGGAGGCAGCGCGGCGACGAGCTCGGGGAAGTACCGGGTCAGCGGCTTGCCGGTACGGCTGCCGATCACCACTTCGGGGCCGTCGCGATGCACGATGGCGCGGAAGCCGTCCCACTTCGCCTCGTACTGCATCCCCGGCGGGATCTTCTTCACGGCCTTGGCCAGCATCGGCTTCACCGGCGGCATCACGGGCAGATCCATGGCCCGATTCTCCGGCATCGACCGGAAATGCGCCGCTTGTCGGTTCACCCTACGCTGACGGGCATGGCAGGCAAGGCGGGAGCGGTGGAGCTGGAGGTCGGCACGCGGACCGTGCGTGTGTCCAACCCGGACAAGGTGTACTTCCCGGAGCCCGGATACACGAAGCTCGACATGGTCCGCTACTACCTGGCCGTCGGCGACGGGATCACCCGGGCGCTGCGGAACCGTCCCACCACCCTGGAGCGCTACCCCGACGGGGTGACCGGCGAGTCGTTCTTCCAGAAGCGCGCGCCCAAGTACCTGCCCGACTGGATCCCCACCGCGCACATCACCTTCCCCAGCGGCCGGTCCGCCGACGAGATGTGCCCCACCGAGCCGGCGGCCGTGCTCTGGGCCGCCAATCTGGGGGCGGTGACCTTCCATCCCTGGCCGGTGCGGCGCGAGGACACCGACCATCCGGACGAGCTGCGCATCGACCTCGACCCGCAGCCCGGCACCGACTACGCCGACGCCGTCCACGCCGCCCACGAACTGCGCACCGTCCTCGACGAGCACGGGCTGCGCGGCTGGCCCAAGACCTCGGGCGGTCGCGGCCTGCACGTCTTCGTGCCCATCGAGCCGCAGTGGACCTTCACCCAGGTCCGGCGCGCCGCCATCGCCTGCGGCCGCGAACTGGAACGCCGGATGCCGGACCGGGTGACGATCAAGTGGTGGAAGGAGGAGCGCGGCGAGCGGATCTTCGTCGACTACAACCAGACCGCCCGGGACCGCACGATCGCCTCCGCCTACTCGGTACGGCCCCGGCCGCACGCGCCGGTCTCCGCCCCGCTGCGCTGGGAGGAGATCGACGACGCCGTCCCGCGGGACTTCGACATCCGGACGATGCTGACCCGGTACGCCGAGGTCGGCGACGTCCACGCGGACATGGACGACCACCGCTTCAGCCTGGAGCCGCTGCTCGAACTCGCCCGGCGGGACGAGGCGGAGCACGGCCTGGGCGACCTGCCGTATCCGCCCGAGTACCCGAAGATGCCGGGCGAGCCGAAGCGGGTCCAGCCGAGCCGGGCGAAGAAGGCGCCGGAGGAGAAGCAGGCGGACTGACCCCGGTCTCGGCCCGACGTCACCAGCCGGCGCTGGACCGTCCGGTACCGCAGTCGATCCAGCGGATTACCGCGGCGACCGTGGTGGCGTCGAGCAGTGACAGCGCGTCGATCGCCGAGGTGTCCCCGGCGCCGGGCGGGATCCCGGCGGCGGTCAGTGCGCTGTGCAGGTCCACGCGGTGCTGGTCGGCGGGGGAGAGGTGGTACGGCAGACGGTCCCGGGCGTCGGGCGCGGGGAGCAGGTAGTCGTCCAGGTCGGCGAACGGGTCGCGGGCGGGGTACGCGTCCAGGGTGCCGAAGGTGCTCCGGGTGTCCAGCGTGTCGAAGGCGGCGACGGTGTCGAAGGTGCTGTGCGTCATGGCCACTCCCAGGTGCTGTTGGTGCCAGGGGAGAGTGCCGCGGCCCGGGCGCCGGTTCCCGGTCCCGCCGCACACCACCGGAACGCAGCAATGCTGTGCTTGTCGCACCCGCGCCCGCGGCGGGTCACCCGGCGCTGATATCGAGGACGGCCCACTCGGTGAACGGCTTCTCCTGGACGTAGATCCGGGGCCCGCGCGAGACCACCCGGCGACGCCGGCCGATGCCGGCGCCGTCGGGCCGGGTGAGCCGCCTGGTGGTCCGAGGACGGACCTCGCCGTCGGACAGCTCGGCGTTCACGAACCGGTCGTGGTTCTCGCCGTATCCGCTGAAGAACACGACCCGCTCGCCGTGCACGGCGAGGGCCTTGGCTCCGTGCACCTTGTTGGCGCGCACCACGGTGGTCCCGCGGTCGGGGCGGATCTCCAGTACGGAGAACAGGTGGTAGGTGCACGCCCAGGCGTGCGTGCCGTGGACGTTGAGGGCGTAGCAGTCGGAGATCTCGCCGTCGGCGCGCCAGTCGTGGGTCCACAGCTCTTCGCCGTGGATGCCCCAGCGCCGCAGGCCGGGCACGCTCAGCGGGTCGTCCCCGAAGATCCCCTCGTCGAAGTAACCGACCCACAGTGCGCCGGACTCGTCGGCCAGCAGGTGCTCGATCGCGTCGCCGACCCGGAAGGTCCAGGAGACCCGGCCGAGCGCGTCGAAGACCTGCACGTGCTGCTCGCTCGGACGGCTGCGCGCGGCGGCGACGACGAATCCGCCGTCGGGCAGGGCGTCGAACCGGGGGAACCGTGCGGTGATCGCACTGAGTTCGGTCGTACGGTGCCGGTCGTCCTCGACCGTCACGACGACGGCGTCGTACGGCTCTGATTCCGGGGCGCGTTCGGCGAGCAGCCAGTGCGCCCGCCCGAAGGCGTCGACGGTACTGGCCAGGATGTGATGGTCGCGGTACGCGCGCGGCAGGTGGGCGTACGGAGAGAGTGCGGTGGTCTGCAAGGTTCGTGGTCTCCTCGTGAAGGGCTCCGGTGCGGCGGCGGTGCGGGACACCGGCGGCGCGCGGTCCGAGGAGAGCGGGACGGGGGGACTAGGCCGCATCGGCCTTTCTGGTCGTCATGGGTGTGATCATCACCCGGAGCGGGCAGTCTGGGCAAGGCGCCGAGGGCGAAACGCCCGCGCGGCGCGCCGCGTTGATCGAACGTTGACGGCGTGTTTATGACCGCCAGGCAACGTGTCCGGCATGTACACGGACACCATCGAACCCACCTCTTCGACCGAGCCCGACATGTCCTGGCGCGAGGACGCGCTCTGCGCCCAGGCGGGACCGGAGTTCTTCTTCCCGGCCCCGGGTTCCTCCACCCGTGAGGCCAAGCAGCTCTGCTCGGCCTGCGAGGGCCGGCTGGCCTGCCTGGACTACGCCCTGCGCAACGACGAACGCTTCGGAGTCTGGGGCGGCCTCTCCGAGAAGGAGCGTCTGCGGCTGCGCCGCGACGAGGGCCAGGCCTGAACGGGGGCGGGGCGTCACGGGGGCGCCCCGGCCACGGCACATCACTGCAGTTCGAGCAGGCGGCTCGGACGCGACACGGGTTCGGCCCGTGGCGCGTCCGGGTCGCTGAACGCGACGGTCTGCCCGACGGCGAGCAGGATGTCGGTGTAGGCCGCGGCCAGTTCGGTCGCCGGGGTGGTGAGGTCCACGACCACCACCCCGGCCCCGCTGGGCCGCGCGACGACGAGCCGCGCCTGAAAGGTCCCGGACGGCTGCCCGCCGGACTCCGGCGCGGGAAGCAGGGCCGTGACCAGCGCGGAGGGAGTCCCGCAGGCGAGGGTCACGAGCGCCCGCTCCCGTACGCGACCGGCGTCGGCGGCCGCCAGGGCCAGCGCGCATCGGGCGGCCGCGGCGGCCGGGCCGGGGGCGCGTGTGTCGACGTCCGCGAAGGTGAGCAGCGAGACGAGCAGCTCGCCCTCCTCGGTCGGGTGCAACCCGAACGCCGCGTAGGTGACGCCCTGTTCGGGCAGGGAGCTCAGCAGGTTGCGCAGTGCGGCAGCGCCCGAGGCCGTCGGCCCGTCCGGTCGTACCAGCTCCGTCGCCGCGTTCAACCGCTCTTCCCAGTCGTCCAGTTCGTCCGAATCGACCGGGAAGAAGCCGGGCGGCAGCCGGAACCAGCAGTCGCTCGTGGTCACCCGAGGCCCTCCTACCGCGCCCGGCCGAAGAGTTCGGCGCCCGATCTGACGTGGTTGCCGAGCTCCGGAACGGCCCTCGCGCCCTCCGTTGCGGCTGCGGCGGTGCGGGCGGTCTCGTTGTCCTGCGAGGCCACAAGGCCCGTACCGGACGCGGCCACGCCCGTCGCCGCGGAGCCGATGTCCACCGCCGGCGCCGCGCCCGGGCGGCCGGTGCGCGTGGCCACCCAGTTCGCGAGGGGGGTTCCGCCGTCGTTCAACGTGCCCATGGCCGTGCCGGACTCGCTCGCGAAGCGGCCCGCGTGGCCGCCCAGTCCGACGGCCGCGCCCTCGCGGGCCGCCGCGGCCGCGCCGGCGGCCCCCTTGGCGACGGCTCCGACGCCCGGCAGCGTGCCGACGGCGTCGCCGGTGAGCGTGGCCGTGGAGGTCCAGAAGCGCGCGTCGCCGGGGCCGGCGGCAAGCCCGGCCCGGATCTTGGGGTCGCGGCTGTGCAGGATCAGCGCCCCGAGGCTCGCCCCCGCCGCGACGAACAGGAGCGGGACGGCCAGCGGGCCCGCGAACAGCGCGACCAGGCCCAGCGTCGCCGAGGTCGCGCCGAGCACGTCGCCGAGGTTCTCGTCCAGCCAGTCCAGGGCCTTGTCCAGCGAGCCGGGTTCCTTGGGCGCCAGACGGTCCGTGGCCGCGTCGAGTTCCTTCGCGATCCGGGCCGCGGTCGTCCGGTGGGTCTCGGCGAGCTCGCGGGCGTGGGCGCGGGTGGTGGCAAGGGCCGTGCGGGCCCGGTCGACGGCGTCGACGGCCGCCTTGAGGTCGCCCTCGGGGGTCTGGGCGTTGCGGGCCGCGGCCGTCCACCGGGCTTCCGCGTTGCGGACGGCGGTCGCCTCCAGGCCGGCCCGGCTGTCGTAACCGCGTGCCGTGGCCTGGAGCCCCACCAGGTCGTCGTGCCACGCGCCGAGCCGGCCGGCCGCCTTGGTGAGGGAGCGGTGCGCGTTCTTCAGGTACCGGGGCAGGTCGCCGTCGAGCGCGGCGCGGAAGGCGTCGGCCGCCTCCCCGGTCCAGTACGAGCTCTCCGAGAGCAGCCGGTCGACGAGGCGGTGCGCGGCGCCGAGCGAGGTCGCCGAGGCCGTGAGCCGGGCCCGGAGCGCCGCGATCTCGGCGGGGCTGCCGGGCGTCGGGTCCCAGCCCAGATGCGGGTACGCCGCCTCAGCCACGGCCCACCGTCCGGAACGCGTCGGCCAGCGCGCGGTTCAGCTGGGCGTAGCCCTCGCGGCTGAGGGCGACGCCGTCGTGGACGGCCGTGATCCTCACGCCCAGTTGGTCCGCGCCGTGCTTCCAGCGTTCCTGGAAGCCGTCGCAGGCCTCGTCCAGCTCGCGGGTGCCGAGCTGGTCCGCGCGCGCCTGCTCCAGCGCCCGTCTCGCGGTGGCGAGGGAGGTGAGGGACTCGCGCAGCGCGCGCGAGAAGCGGCCCAACTGGTCGGTGTCCACCTGGAGATCACGTTCCATGGCGGACCACACTGGCAGATCATCGCGTAACCGGAGAAAACCAGTCACACGGACGAGTGACCCCGGACTGCGCGCGGCCCGTCTCAGCCCTCCGCGCGCGCCGCCATGCGCGCCTTGCGCGCCGCGAGCTTCTCGTCGAACTTCGACGCCTCGCTGTCCAGGCCGTTCATGTACAGGCCCAGCTCCTCCTGCGCCTTCAGGCCCTCCGGGCCGAGGCCGTCGATCTGGAGCACCTTGAGGAAGCGCAGCACGGGCTGCAGCACGTCGTCGTGGTGGATGCGCATGTTGTAGATCTCGCCGATCGCCATCTGCGCGGCGGCCCGCTCGAAACCGGGCATGCCGTGTCCGGGCATACGGAAGTCGACGACGACGTCCCGCACGGCCTGCATGGTGAGGTCCGGGGCGATCTCGAAGGCCGCGCCCAGCAGGTTGCGGTAGAAGACCATGTGCAGGTTCTCGTCGGTGGCGATGCGGGACAGCATGCGGTCGCAGACCGGGTCGCCGGACTGGTGGCCGGTGTTGCGGTGCGAGATGCGGGTGGCGAGCTCCTGGAAGGCCACGTACGCGACGGAGTGCAGCATCGAGTGCCGGTTGTCCGACTCGAAGCCCTCGCTCATGTGCGCCATCCGGAACTGCTCCAGCTTGTCCGGGTCCACCGCGCGCGAGGCGAGCAGGTAGTCGCGCATCACGATGCCGTGCCGGCCCTCCTCGGCGGTCCAGCGGTGCACCCAGGTGCCCCAGGCCCCGTCGCGGCCGAAAAGCGATGCGATCTCGTGGTGGTAGCTGGGCAGGTTGTCCTCGGTGAGGAGGTTGACCACCAGCGCGATCCGGCCTATGTCGGTGACCTTGGACTGCGCCGGGTCCCAGGGCTCGCCGTCCTCGAAGAAGCCCGGGAAGTTCCGGCCGTCCGACCACGGGACGTACTCGTGCGGCATCCAGTCCTTGGTGACCTTGAGGTGCCGGTTGAGCTCCTTCTCCACGACCTCCTCCAGCGCGTACAGCAGCCGGGCGTCGGTCCACCCTGCCGAGCTGTCGAGGTGGGGAGAGGTGAGCGTCACGGGGACTCCTGGGGACGGGAGACATGCATACGGAAATACCTACGGATTCGTAGGTTACGAAACCGTAGGTTAAGGCTCCATAAGCCGGGGGCCAAGCCCGTCTCGGCGATGTCCGGTTACGTTCCGTTATGCGCACTGCTCGCAGGTGGGGGCGGAGGCGCAGGTCACGCCGGGGGCGCGCCGGGTCCCGTCCCCAGCGGATCGATCATGGTTACGCAGCGCAGGCGGCAACCTCGGCGCGCTGCTCGTCGCGCTACTCGCCCAGGAGCCGGCCGAGATCCCCGTCCCAATCCAGGTACTGGCACTCACGGCCCGTCGGCACCAGATGCTGCGACCGCTCCAGGAAACGCCGCACCTCCGACGTGTGGACATGCACCACCGCGACGCCCTCCGGCGCGTGGAACTCCACGACCGTGCGGTCGTAGCCGAACGGACGGACGCGTACGTCCCCGAGCCCGGCCGGCCCCTCCACGCCCTCGGCCAGCAGCTCCCGCGAGAACGCCCAGGACACCTCGACGCCCTCCAGGGTGGCGGGCGGCGGGAAGGCCATGCTCACGGCGTACGGGTCCTCGCGGTCGTACCGCAGGGTGGCCGGAACGGACTCCATGCACGGCGCGGACGCGACCAGACGGGCCTCCACGGCGTGCTCGATGACAGTGGACAAGGCCTGCTCCTCACGCGCGGCTCCGGCGGACGTCTCCCCCCGATGCAGGGGAGGACGTGAAATCCAGCCATGGCGTGCATTCGGACACGGAGTGAGCTGTGTCACCGCATCCGGTCGAGGCGGTCTGGACGGGACCCCCGGGGTGGACTAGCTTCCCGCGCCATGACGTCCATGGGGAAGACGAGACGAATGGTGTCGGTGGGGCTGTGCGGGGCGGCGCTGGCCGCGGTCCTGGCGGCCCCGGCGCAGGCGGCCTCGGGGGAGGAGCCGGCCGGGGAGGCGGTCGGCGGACGGCCCGGCTGGCAGCTGACGCAGACCGGCGTGGACGCCCGGTTCCGCGGCCTGGCCGCGGTGAGCCGGGACACCGCCTGGGCGGCCGGCTCGAAGGGGACCGTGCTGCGGACCGTCGACGGCGGGCTCAGCTGGCGCAACGTATCGCCGCCCGGCGCGGCCGAGCTGCAGTTCCGCGACATCGAGGCGTTCGACGCCCGGCGCGCGGTGGTGCTGGCGATCGGCGAGGGCGAGGCGTCCCGGGTCTTCCGCACCGAGGACGGCGGCGCGACCTGGACCGAGTCCTTCCGCAACACCGACCCGCGCGCCTTCTACGACTGCATCACCTTCTTCGACCGCCGTCACGGCCTCGCCATGAGCGACCCGGTGGACGGCAAGTACCGCATCCTCTCGACCCGCGACGGCGGAAAGTCCTGGGAGGTGCTGCCGGACGCCGGGATGCCGGCCGCGCTGCCCGGCGAGGCCGGTTTCGCCGCGAGCGGCCAGTGCCTGGTCAGCTCGGGCCCGAAGGACGTCTGGCTGGCGACCGGCGGCGGCGCGACCGCGCGCGTCCTGCACTCCGGCGACCGCGGTCTGACCTGGACCGTCGCCGAGTCCGGGATCCCGGCCGGCGACCCGGCCCGCGGGGTCTTCGCGCTCGCCTTCCGCGACCGCGCGCACGGCATCGCAGTCGGCGGCGACTACCGGCCCGACCAGGCCTCTCCGCGCGCGGCCGCGGTCACCGCAGACGGCGGCCGGAGCTGGCGCGAGGCCGGGACCCCGCCGCCCGCGTACCGCTCCGGGGTGGCCTGGCTGCCGCACAGCCGGTCCGCCGCGCTGGCCGTCGGCCCGACCGGCACGGACCTGACCACGGACGGCGGCCGCACCTGGCGGACCGTGGACACCGGCTCGTACGACACGGTCGACTGCACGCCCGACGGCGGCTGCTGGGCCTCCGGCGAGAAGGGCCGGATCGCCCGGCTCGGCCGCGCGACGGACTGAGGGGCTGACCGAGCGGCCGACTGAGCGGCCGACTGATCGGAGCGCGTCAGCTCGCGGGCTGCTGCCGGTACGGGGCGAGCTCGGGCGCGGTCTTGGTCGCGATGAACTCCGTGATCCGGTACGCGCACACGCCGCCGGTGCTGAAGGGGTCGGCCGCCGCGATCTTCTCGATCTGCGCGCGGTCCTCCCCGACGGCCAGGATCACGCCGCCGTCACGCGGGTTCTTCCGGCCGGAGGCGATGAACACCCCGGCCGCGTACTGCGCGTCCAGCCACTCGATGTGCGGGGCCATGAGCGCGTCGACCTGCGCGACGTCGGCGGTGTAGGTCAATTCCAGAACGAACATGACCCGCAGGCTACCCGGGGCGGCCGGCGGGAATCGGGGGTGTCCGGGGAACGGGCCCGCCGTAGGGTGGCGATCATCATGAGGATCATCGAGACGCCCGCAGACTGGCCCACCGACGAGGCCGCCGCCCGCGCTCTCCAGGACGAACTGCGCGGCAGGGTCGTCCTGGACGAGCCGGGGCCGCCGCCCGGGACCGGGCATGCGACCGGGCTCGACGTGGCGTACGACGACGAGCGCGATCTCGTCGCGGCGGCGGCGGTCGTGCTCGACGCGCGCACCCTGGAGGTCGTCGAGGAGGCCACGGCGGTCGGCCGGGTCTCCTTCCCTTACGTGCCGGGGCTGTTGGCCTTCCGCGAGGTGCCGACCGTGCTGGCTGCGCTCGACGCCCTGCGGGCCGAGCCCGGGCTGCTGGTCTGCGACGGGTACGGACGCGCCCACCCGCGCCGCTTCGGGCTCGCCAGTCACCTCGGCGTGCTGACCGGGCTGCCCTCGATCGGCGTCGCGAAGAACCCCTTCACCTTCAGGTACGAGCAACCCGGGCCGCACCGGGGCGACTTCAGCCCGCTGGTCGCCGACGACGAGGAGGGGCGCGAGGTCGTCGGGCGCGCACTGCGCACCCGGGACGGGGTCAAGCCGGTCTTCGTCTCCGCCGGTCACCGGGTCGACCTGGAGACGGCGTGCGCGCACGCGCTGCTGCTCAGCCCGCACTACCGGATCCCCGAGACGACCCGGCGCGCGGACGCGCTCTGCCGGTCGGCGCTGAAGGAAGCACTCAGCCGGACCTGAGCGGCTGACGCATGCACTCAGCCGCACCTGAGTATCCGCACGGATGCCGTTGTCAGTGGGGCACGGCAGGCTGAGGTCCATGACGACCCCGACTTCGGCCGCCCCGGCCCCGCTGCGCCGCACCGAGCGCGCCATGATGTTCGTCCTCGCCGTGGCCGCGGTGCTCGCCGTGTGCTGGGTCTCGGCGATGATCTACATAGTCGCGGTCTGGGCGATCGCGCTGTAAGGCCGAGAACCAGGGTTCTCGTATGACCAGAACGGAGGCCGTGTGATCGGCTCCCTGCAGTGCCTCGTGCTCGACTGCGCCGACGTGCGGGAACTGGCCCGCTTCTATCGCGCGTTGCTCGGCGGTGAGGTCGACCGCCCGGACCCCCGGTGGGCCCTCGGCGAGGACTGGTCCACGCTCCACCCGGACGCCGGGCCGGTGTTGGCCTTCCAGCGAGTCGCCGACCACCGGCCGCCGGTCTGGGGCGACGCCGCCCGCCCGCAACAGATCCACCTCGACGTGGACGTCGCCGACCTGGACGCCGCCCACGCCGAGGTGCTCGCCCTCGGCGCGAGCCTGCTCGACGACGGCGGCGCAGCCCG
>NZ_DATCVQ010000764.1:0-5451 GCF_036566765.1 Streptomyces sp. | reverse complement strand
GCTCGGCCCCGCCGTGAAGGTCGAGAAGATCACGGCGCTGACCAAGAACATCGCGTACGCCGTCGCCTCCCCCGACGTGCGGATCATCTCGCCGATCCCGGGGAAGTCCGCGGTCGGCATCGAGATCCCGAACAGCGACCGCGAGATGGTCAACCTCGGCGACGTGCTGCGCCTGGCCGCCGCTGCCGAGGACGACCACCCGATGCTGGTGGCGCTCGGCAAGAACGTCGAGGGCGGCTACGAGATGGCCAACCTGGCGAAGATGCCGCACGTCCTCGTCGCTGGTGCCACCGGCTCCGGCAAGTCCTCCTGCATCAACTGCCTGATCACGTCGATCATGATAAGAGCGACTCCGGAGGACGTCCGGATGGTGCTCGTCGACCCCAAGCGGGTCGAGCTCACCGCGTACGAAGGCATCCCGCACCTGATCACGCCGATCATCACCAACCCGAAGCGTGCCGCCGAGGCCCTGCAGTGGGTGGTGCGCGAGATGGACCTGCGCTACGACGACCTCGCGGCCTTCGGCTTCCGGCACATCGACGACTTCAACGAGGCCATCCGCAACGGCAAGGTCAAGCTGCCCGAGGGCAGCGAGCGCAACCTCCAGCCGTACCCGTACCTGCTGGTCATCGTCGACGAGCTGGCCGACCTGATGATGGTCGCCCCGCGGGACGTCGAGGACGCGATCGTCCGTATCACCCAGCTCGCCCGGGCCGCCGGCATCCACCTCGTGCTGGCCACGCAGCGGCCCTCCGTCGACGTCGTCACCGGCCTGATCAAGGCCAACGTGCCCTCCCGGCTCGCCTTCGCCACCTCCTCGCTCGCCGACAGCCGGGTCATCCTCGACCAGCCCGGCGCGGAGAAGCTGATCGGAAAGGGTGACGGTCTGTTCCTGCCGATGGGTGCCAACAAGCCCATCCGCATGCAGGGCGCCTTCGTCACCGAGGCCGAGGTCGCCGCAGTCGTGCAGCACTGCAAGGATCAGATGGCGCCGGTCTTCCGGGAGGACGTCACCGTCGGGACCAAGCAGAAGAAGGAGATCGACGAGGACATCGGCGACGACCTCGACCTGCTGTGCCAGGCCGCCGAGCTGGTCGTCTCCACCCAGTTCGGCTCCACGTCGATGCTCCAGCGCAAGCTGCGCGTGGGTTTCGCGAAGGCCGGCCGGCTGATGGACCTGATGGAGTCCCGCAACATCGTGGGACCCAGCGAGGGGTCCAAGGCCCGGGACGTTCTGGTGAAACCGGACGAGCTGGACGGAGTGCTCGCCGTGATCCGCGGGGAGTCTCACTCGTAAGGGATTGCGGGGCAACCGTTTCCCCCGGCCGTACGTCAAGTTGGAGGGGAGGAAAGAACCGTCTCCCCGCCCTTCCCCGCAGGACTGCCGTTCAGGCGGGCGCGCTCGGCCATTCCGATGGCGTACAGATCGCGGCCGCCCGGTTGCCCCACCCTTTCGTACCACCCATAGACTGAACCTCCAGCAGGTGGCTACACGCTCGAAAGGCGCCCTCGTGTCCATCGGCAACTCCCCCGAAGACGACCGGAACTCGCCGGCAGACGACCGGCCTTCCATCGGTCGTGTGCTCCAGCAGGCCCGCATCGCCGCCGGTCTGACCGTCGACGAGGTCAGCTCCTCCACGCGGGTCCGGATCCCGATCGTGCATGCGATCGAGGAGGACGACTTCTCCCGCTGCGGCGGCGACGTCTACGCGCGCGGTCACATCCGCACGCTCGCCCGCGCCGTCGGCCTCGATCCCGCCGCGCTGGTCGACCAGTACGACGCCGAGCACGGCGGCCGGCCCGCGCCGACCCCCGCCGCCCCGCTCTTCGAGGCGGAGCGCATCCGCCCCGAACCTCGCCGGCCCAACTGGACCGCCGCCATGGTCGCGGCCATCGTCGCCGTCGTCGGCTTCGTCGGCTACACCGCGTTCAGCGGCAACGACGAGCGGAGCAACGGCGGCACCGTGGCCGAGGGCCCGGCCCCGTCGAAGAAGACCACCAGCCCCAAGCCGACCAAGACCAAGCCCGCCGCCGACCCCAAGCCCGTCCCCTCCGAGAGCGCCATCGCCGGCGTCCCGGCGGACAAGGTCACCGTGATCCTGGTCGCCGACGACAAGAGCTGGATCTCGGTCAAGGGCCACGACGGGAAGTCGATCTTCGACGGCTTCCTCGAGAAGGGCGACAAGAAGACCTTCCAGGACGACGAGAAGATCGAGCTCGTCCTCGGCAACGCCGGCCCGATCGAGCTCTGGGTGAACGGCAAGAAGATCGAGGACACCTTCGAGGAGGGCGCCGTCGAGCGGCTCTCCTACAGCAAGGGAGACCCGGAGGCCGGCTGAGTCCGGCCCCGGCGCCATCGGCCGGGCAGACCGACCCGTCGCGCGGGTGAACCCTGCGCGGCGGGGGAGCGGCCGGGACGAAGTAGTCTTGAGTCCATGCCCGAACGCCGTACCGTCGCCCTTGTCACTCTTGGCTGCGCCCGTAACGAGGTGGACTCGGAGGAGCTCGCAGGCCGCTTGGCAGCGGACGGCTGGGAGCTCGTCGAGAACGCTGAGAACGCGGACGTCGCCGTCGTCAACACCTGTGGATTCGTCGAGGCCGCCAAGAAGGACTCCGTCGACGCCCTCCTCGAAGCCAATGATCTGAAGGACCACGGCCGCACCCAGGCCGTCGTCGCCGTCGGCTGCATGGCCGAGCGGTACGGCAAGGAGCTCGCCGAAGCCCTGCCCGAGGCGGACGGTGTGCTCGGCTTCGACGACTACGCCGACATCAGCAACCGGCTCCAGACCATCCTCAACGGCGGCAGCGTCGAGGCCCACACCCCGCGTGACCGGCGCACCCTGCTGCCCCTGTCCCCGGTGGAGCGCCAGCAGGCCGCCGCCGACGTGGCCCTGCCCGGGCACGGCGCCGCCGAGACCCCGGAGCCCGGCCCGGCCGACCTCCCCGAGGGAGTCGCCCCGGCGTCCGGGCCGCGCGCCCCGCTGCGCCGCCGGCTCGACACCAGTCCGGTCGCCTCCGTGAAGCTCGCCTCCGGCTGCGACCGCCGCTGCTCGTTCTGCGCCATCCCGTCCTTCCGCGGCTCCTTCGTCTCCCGGCGTCCCTCGGACGTCCTCGGCGAGACGCGCTGGCTCGCCGAGCAGGGCGTGAAGGAGATCATGCTGGTCTCCGAGAACAACACCTCGTACGGCAAGGACCTCGGCGACATCCGCCTCCTGGAGACGCTGCTGCCCGAGCTGGCGGCCGTCGACGGGATCGAGCGGGTCCGGGTCAGCTACCTGCAGCCCGCCGAGATGCGCCCCGGCCTGATCGACGTGCTCACCTCGACCGAGAAGGTCGTCCCGTACTTCGACCTGTCCTTCCAGCACAGCGCGCCCGACGTGCTGCGGGCGATGCGCCGCTTCGGCGACACCGACCGCTTCCTGGAGCTCCTGGAGACCATCCGCTCCAAGGCCCCCACGGCCGGCGCCCGGTCCAACTTCATCGTCGGCTTCCCCGGCGAGACCGAGGCGGACTTCGCCGAGCTGGAACGCTTCATCACGCACGCCCGCCTCGACGCCATCGGCGTCTTCGGCTACTCCGACGAGGACGGCACCGAGGCCGCCACGTACGAGCACAAGCTCGACCAGGAGATCGTCGACGAGCGCCTGGCGCACCTGTCCCGGCTCGCCGAGGAGCTCACCGCGCAGCGCGCGGAGGAGCGGCTCGGAGAGACCCTGGAGGTACTCGTCGAGTCCCTCGACGAGGAGGACGGCTGGATCGGCCGGGCCGCCCACCAGGCGCCCGAGACCGACGGTCAGGTGCTCCTCACCATGGACTCGACCGAGGGCCTCGACCTCGCCCCGGGCCGTATGGTCAGGGCCAAGGTCGTCGGCGCCGAGGGCGTCGACCTGGTGGCCGCGTACACCGAAGCTCTGGGGAGCGACCCCCGGACCCCCGAAGTCGAGGAGGCGGCCAGATGACCGGAGTGCCGGCGTCCGCGACGGGCGGGACCGGTAGGCCGGCGCCTCGCGGCAAGCTGGGCGCTGCGGCCGTCAACGAGGCCAGCCTGTGGAACATCGCCAACATCCTCACCATGATCCGGCTGGTCCTCGTGCCGGCCTTCGTGGTGCTGCTGTTCCAGGACGGCGGGCACGACCCGGTCTGGCGCGCCTGGGCCTGGGCGGCCTTCGCCGTCGCGATGATCACGGACGTCTTCGACGGGCACCTGGCCCGTGCGTACAACCTGGTCACCGACTTCGGGAAGATCGCCGACCCGATCGCCGACAAGGCGATCATGGCTGGGGGTCTGATCAGCCTGTCGATCCTCGGCGACCTGCCGTGGTGGGTGACCGGGGTGATCCTCTTCCGGGAGCTCGGGATCACGCTGATGCGGTTCTGGGTGATCCGGCACGGAGTGATTCCGGCCAGCCGCGGCGGCAAGATGAAGACCCTCGCGCAGGGCACCGCGGTCGGGATGTACGTCCTGGTGCTGACCGGGGCGCTCGCCACGTTCCGCTTCTGGGTGATGGCGGTCGCCGTCGTGCTGACGGTCGTCACCGGTCTGGATTATGTGCGACAGGCGGTGGTCCTGCGCCGCAGGGGACTGGCCGAGGAGCGGGCGGCGGCCGCCGCGCAGGCGGAGTCGCGGGCGTGAGCGAGGCCGCCCGGGTCCTGGGACTGCTCGCGGAGCGTGGTGGCACGCTGGCGGTCGCCGAGTCCCTCACGGGCGGTCTGGTGGCCGCGGAGCTCACCGGGGTACCCGGTGCCTCCAAGACGTTCCGCGGATCCGTCACGGCGTACGCCACGGCTCTGAAGGAGCAATTGCTGGGCGTCGACGGAGCCCTTCTGGCGGAGCGCGGAGCGGTCGACCCCGAGGTGGCGCTGCAGATGGCGGCCGGTGTGCGGGTCCGGCTCGGCGCCGACTGGGGGATCGCGACCACGGGCGTCGCGGGCCCGGATCCGCAGGACGGACAGCCCGTCGGAACGGTCTACGTGGCCGTCGTCGGTCCGGTCGGGACGGGGAAAGTGGCCTCGTTGCGGTTGAACGGCGACCGTGCGGAAATCCGTAGAGAGAGTGTACGGAGCGTGCTGGAACTGCTCGGTGGCGAACTCTCCGGAAATGCGCGGGCACAGGATACGGAACAGAACGGGGGGAATTGATGTTTGCAGCCCTGAGTGAACACGACATCGCTCCCCGCACGGCCGCGGCGCGAGGCGGTACGGTGGGGCGTGAAGGATGCGGCTACGCGGTCCGAGGAGGGAGCCACCGATGATTCTGCTCCGTCGCCTGCTGGGTGACGTGCTGCGTCGGCAGCGCCAGCGCCAGGGCCGTACTCTGCGCGAAGTCTCCTCGTCCGCCCGAGTATCGCTCGGCTATCTCTCCGAGGTGGAGCGGGGGCAGAAGGAGGCTTCCTCCGAGCTGCTCTCCGCGATCTGCGACGCGCTTGACGTACGGATGTCCGAGCTCATGCG
>NZ_DATCVQ010000763.1:0-6953 GCF_036566765.1 Streptomyces sp. | reverse complement strand
TTCGGCGGGATGAACGTGCTCACCTCGCCCGGTGACCTGACCGGCGACGGGCGGGCCGATCTCGTCGCGCGGAACGGGGACTCGCTGTATCTGTTCGCCGGGAAGGCCGGCGGGACCGTCGCCAGTGGGGTGAAGTTCGGGTCCGGGTGGGGCGCGTTCACGCACATCGTCGGGGCCGGGGATCTCGACGGGGACCGGATCGGGGATCTCGTCGCGCGGAAGAGCGACGGGGCGCTGTACCGGTACTCCGGCGCCGGGGCCGGCAAGCTCAAGGCCGGCGTGAAGATCGCCTCCGGGTGGGGCGCCTCGTACACCACCGTCGTCGGCGTCGGTGACCTCGACTCCGACGCCAAGCGCGATCTCGTCGCCCGCGACAAGGCCGGGCTGCTGTTCCGGATCTCCGGGGACGGCAAGGGGTCCTTCGCCGCCCCGGTCCAGATCGGGTCCGGCTGGGGCTCGTTCAAGGGGCTGTTCTAGAAACGGCGCGGCCGGTGATCCGATACCCGATCGGCTCACCGGCCGCCTCCGGCTATGCTCGGGGGTGACTCGCCGAGGGCCGTTAGCTCAATTGGTCAGAGCAGCGGACTTTTAATCCGTTGGTTGTGGGTTCGAGTCCCACACGGCCTACGCGTGCATCACGAAGCGCCCCGCCCGGTTCCGACCGGACGGGGCGCTTCGTCGTTTCCCGGCCCAACTCCTCGTCCCACAAGCGTCTGGGACATCTTTTCAAGACTGAGAGATATTCAGGCTCTCGCCTGATCTTCCTACTGTTGGGGGTGTCGCCAAGCAGTACAACGGCGCACCACAGCCACTCACAGGGGAGAGAATCATGCGCGCTGTCGTCCAGGACGCCTTCGGCGGTCCCGAGGTCCTGCGTACCGTCGAGACCGAGCGGCCCGAGCCGCTCGGGGGCGAGGTGCTCGTCCGCGTGCACGCCGCCGGGGTGAACCCGGTCGACCTGGCCGTACGGTCCGGGGCCCTGCCGCTGCTCGGGGAGCCGCGCTTCGGAGTCGGGTGGGACATCTCCGGCGTTGTCGAGGAGGCCGCACCCGGGGCGCGGTTCAAGGCAGGGGACGAGGTCTTCGGGATGCCGTTCTTCCCGCGTGCCGCCAACGGGTACGCCGAGTACGTCGCCGTCCCCTCCCGGCAGGTCGCCCGCAAGCCCGCCTCCCTCGGCCACGTCGAGGCCGCCGCCGTCCCGCTCGCCGCGCTCACCGCGTGGCAGGGGCTCGTCGACGGCGCCGGGATCGGGGAGGGCGACCGGGTGCTCGTGCACCGGGCCGCCGGCGGCGTCGGGCACTTCGCCGTGCAGATCGCGAAGGCCCGGGGCGCGCACGTGATCGGCCTCGCGAGCCCCGGCAAGCACGACTTCGTGCGCGGCCTCGGCGCCGACGAGGTGATCGACTACACCGCCGCGCCGTTCGAGACCGTCGTCGGCGAGGTCGACGCCGTCCTCGACTCCAATGCCCAGGGCTCCCGTTCGCTCGCCGTGCTCCGTCCCGGCGGGACGCTCGTCAGCATCATGGAGCACTGGAACCGCGAGCTCGCCGCCGAGACCGAGGCCGGCGGCCGGCGCTTCGTCGGGGTCTCCGTCGAGCCGGACTACGCCTCCCTGGAGGCCATCGCCGAGCTGATCGACGCCGGCCGCATCCGCCCGCACATCGCCGAGACCTTCGCGCTCGACGAGGCCGCCAAGGCGCACGAGCTGGTCGGCTCGGGGCGGGTGCAGGGGAAGGTCGTGCTCGCCGTTCGGTGAGGTGCACCGCCGACCACGACTCTGTGAGCAGCCCACGGACGACGTATCGTCTCGTCTCCGTCGGACTGGACGTCGGACTGGACGTCGGACTGGACGTCGGACTCGACGTCGGACTGGACGTCGAACTGGACGTCGGGCTCGACTTCGGACTGGACGTCGGGCTCGACGTCGGACTGGACTTCGGACTGGACCTGGAGGGGCGTTGGACATCCTGACCGAGGCGCTGGGCTCGATGCGGACCGGGCTGCCGACATCCGTGCGGACGGACGGCCGCGCCCCCTGGGGCCTGCGCCTCCCCCCGGTCGCGGGCGCGGGCTTCCACGTCGTCCTGTACGGGACCTGCTGGCTGATCCCGCTCGACGACGCCCCCTCCCACCTGCGGCCGATCGCGCTGAGCCCCGGTGACGTGGTCTTCCTGCGGGACGGCCGGGGCCACATCCTCGCCGACGACCCGGCCACCCCGGCGGAGACCGAGCGGCCCGACCAGTACCGCCAGGTCGGCCCGATCGGGACGGTCAGCGTCGGCGGCGACGGGGCCCGCACCACGCTGCTGTGCGGCAACTACCACCTGGACCAAGGGCGTCCGCATCCTCTGGTGCGCCAGCTCCCCGAGATCATCCACCTGCCGACCCGGCACGGCCGGCACCCGGAGCTGAGCGCCGCGGTCCAACTCCTCGGCGCGGAGCTGGAGAACCCGCGCATCGGGTCGGCCGGCATCGTCCCGACGCTGATCGACTCGCTGCTCCTGTACATCCTGCGCGCCTGGTTGGAGTCCCAGCCCCCGGCCGCCGCCGCGGGCTGGGCCGCCGCGCTCGGCGACTCCGCGGTCGCCCCGGCGCTGGCCGCGATCCACGCGGACCCGTCCGTCGCCTGGACGGTCGAGGCGCTCGCGGACCGGGCCGGGCTCTCCCGCGCGGCCTTCGCCCGCCGGTTCGCGACGCTCGTCGGGGAGCCGCCGATGGCGTACCTGACGCGCTGGCGCATGACCACCGCCGCCCGCCTGCTGCGCGAGTCCGAGGACCCGCTGACCGTCGTGGCGGCGCGCACCGGGTACGGCTCCGAGTACGCCTTCGCCAAGGCGTTCAAGCGGGAGTACGGGCAGGCGCCGGGCGGGTACCGCAGGCAGACGCGCACAGCCGCCTGACCCTGCCTACTTCTTGGCCGGCTTGATCGGCTTGATCGGCTTGAACCGCGCCGTCAGCTCGTGCGCCTCGTCCATCGTCACCGCCATCGTCGGGGCCTTGCGCGGGTGCGCCCGCCCGTCGAGCTCCCAGCCAGCGAAGGCCTGGCCCGTCGCCGGGACGGCCGTCACCGTGACCTCCGTGCCGGGGCGGTACGGGCCCCAGGTGCCGGGCGTCACCGTCCCGCCGGTCGTCGGCGCGGCGGCGAGGGTCAGTGCGTGCCGGGTCACCGGGGTCTGCGGGGTGCGGTACTCGGCCACGATCGGGGCGGTCATGCGGGCGACCCGCGCGTTGTCGTTGTCCGCGTCGCCCAGCGGCTGACCCTCCCAGGTGCGCAGGGTGTTCGAGTACTGGTTGACCGCGGCGCACTCCCCGGGGCAGGAGGAGCCGTACGCCATGAGCGTGTGGAAGCGGCCGTCCGGTGTGATCCAGCCGGTGCTGTACGGCGTGGTCAGGTACCGCGTGTAGCCGAAGGCGCCGGAATGCCGTTCCAGGGTCGCCCGGTCGTGCCACAGGCCCAGGTTGTGCCCCACCTCGTGGCCGAAGTTGAACCAGTCGACGACGCTGTCGACGTCCGTCACCGAGAACGCCTCGTCGTCGGACTCCGGCGAGGGCGGCGACGGCAGGCTGCCCTGCCCGCTGCTCGTGCCGGACGGCACCGCGACCAGCAGCGCGGCCAGGTCCGCGGAGTGACGCTTGCGCAGCGAGGCGGCGGGCGCGCCGAGTCGGCGGTCGTACGGATCGGTGAGCTTGCGGTACACGTCCCCGGCCCGCTCCCTGCCGTTGTAGTCGGCCTCGTACACCGCGACCACGTCGACGCTCGCCCGCACCCCGCTGTCGGCGAGCGCGCTGTCGAGGGTCGCGTCGGCCAGCGCGATCCGGGACCGCATCGCCGTCGCGCCGCCGACCCGTTCGGCGGCCCGGGGCGTGTACCCGACCACCATGTCGATGACGACCGGCTCGGGCTCGGCGGCCGGCTCGCCCGGCGGGTTCCGGGGCGGCGGCGACCCGGCCGCCGCCTCGTCGGCGACCGCCCGCGGCCGCTTGCGCGGGTCCTCCTCCGTGACGACGACCCGGCCGGGCCGCCCGGGCGCCGACGACAGGGTGTACGAGCGCTCCCCCAGGGTCACCACCCCGTCCACCGCCATCGATGTCGCCCGGGCCTTCGGGGCGCACGCGCCGGTGACCGTCAGGAGCACCGTCCGCTCCGGCCGCCCGGCGACGTGCCCCGCCCATGTCACGGTGCCGCGCAGGTCCCGTTCGACCCGGTCCGCGACCGCGGTCACCGACACGTCGTGGAACAGGTCCAGGGTGCGGGTGCCGGGCGCGCCGTCCGGGCGGGCGGTGCACAGCGCCGCGTACGCCCGCGGGTCGATCCGCTCCGTACGGCTGCGCAGCACCCAGGCCGGGTCGTCGGGCACCGGTTCGCTGTCGGACGCCGCCGGGGGCGCGGCGAGCGCGGCGAGGGCCAGCAGCCCCGCCCCGACGAGCAATGAGCGGCGGGCGCGCATGACTTCTCCTGACTGATCGGTACTGATCGGTGCCGTGGCGATGCGATGTCGATCAGTCAGTGAAGAGGGGCGGCCGGGCCAAGATCCACGTACGACGTCGTCCGCAGACCCGTACGAAGGTTTCCTTCACCCCACCGGGTGGCATCCGGCCGCCCACGTGCCGCTGTCAGTCCTGCTGTCGGCCTTCCGTCAGTCCTCCGGCGTCTCTCGGTCCTCCGGCGTCGTGACGTCCAGCGCGCCGACGTCCAGCAGCTCCAGGCGCTCCGGGTCCGCCAGGATGTCGATCGCGATGATCCGGCCCTCCTCCGACACCGTGAAGGCCAGCAGCGCGGTCGGGCGGCCGTCCGCGACGGAAAGGACGCCGGCGTTGCCGTTGACCAGGACCGGCACGCCCACCGCCTGGAAGCGGCGGAAGGTGAGTGCCTGCGCGGCGACCGCCTCCGGGCCGCGGACCAGCTTCGTCGCGACCGCACGCAGCGAGCCGCCGTCGGCGCGCAGCACCACGTCCGGGTCGAGCACCGCGAGCAGGCCCTCGAAGTCGCCGGCGCGCGAGGCCGCGAGGAACGCGTCGACGACCTTCCGCTGCCGGGTGATGTCGCGCTCCGGCTCCGGGGCCGCGCCCTGGACGCGGCGGCGGGCGCGGCTGGCGAGCTGCCGGGCGGCGGCCGGGGTGCGGTCGACGATCGGGCCGATCTCGTCGAAGGAGACCCCGAACATGTCGTGCAGCACGAACGCGAGGCGCTCCGCCGGCCCCAGCGTCTCCAGGACGACCAGCAGCGCGAGCCCGACCGAATCGGCGATCAGCGCCTGCTGTTCGGGGTCGGCGGTGCGGGCGCCCGGCTCCGAGATCTGGACCACCGGGTCGGGGACGTGCACCTGGGCGTCCAGCGATTCCTCGCGGCGGGAGGTGCGCGAGCGCAGCATGTCCAGGCAGACCCGGCCGACGACGGTGGTCAGCCAGCCGCTGAGGTTCTCGACGGCCGAGGTGTCGGAGCGGTTCAGCTTGAACCAGGCCTCCTGGACCGCGTCCTCGGCCTCGCTGACCGAGCCGAGCATCCGGTAAGCGACCGCGCGCAGATGGCCGCGGTCGGCCTCGAAGCGCTGGGCCAGCAGGTCCTTGTCATGCGCGGCGTGTGCGTCGCGTGTGTCGTGCGCCTCGCGTGCGTCGTCCTCGTTCATCGGTGCCCATTCCCCTCGTCCGCTCTCACCTGACATGACGGACGAAGGGCGGACGATGTGACCGGTCCGCGTCCCGACACGTGAGATCCGGGCCGAGCCGCTCCCAACGCACGGAAATCCCCGGCCGATCCTCGCCACTGCCGGGATTCCCCACTTCAGCCCGATGATCTTCGTCAGTAGATTCTCAGACATGACGACAACGACGCAGGTCAACGCCACTGCCGGTACCGCTTCCGCCCCCGCCGAGAACTCCGTGCTGCGGGTCCCGCCGGCCTCCCCGGCCGCGGCCGCCGCCTACTTCTCGGCCAGCCTCGCCTTCCACGCCGACGTCTCGGACGTCGCCTCCGCCATCGCCGCCGGCGGCGACCTGGGCTTCGTCGTCCTCGACTCGCGCTCCACCGCGTCCTGGGACCAGGGCCACGTCCCTGGTGCCGTCCACCTGCCGACCGCGCTCATCGCCGAGCAGGCCGAGCGGCTGCTCGACAAGTCCGTGCCGGTCGTCACGTACTGCTGGGGCCCCGGCTGCAACGGCGCGACGCGTGCCGCGCTCGCCCTCGCGGAGCTCGGCTACCAGGTCAAGGAGATGCTCGGCGGCTTCGAGTACTGGGTGCGCGAGGGCTTCGCGTACGAGACCTGGGAGGGCCCCGCGAAGCGCGACGCCGACCCGCTGACCGCGCCGGTCGACGCGGAGGACTGCGGCTGCTGAGGCGGCTGCGGAAACGGTGACTGAGACCGGGGTCACGTCCGACGGGCCGTTATTGGTTACGGGTACCGCTTTCCATGCCGTAAGGTTGTGTTCACCGACGCGGGGTGGAGCAGCTCGGTAGCTCGCTGGGCTCATAACCCAGAGGTCGCAGGTTCAAATCCTGTCCCCGCTACTCAAGACGAAGGCCCGGATCCAGTACTGGATCCGGGCCTTCGTGCATGTCCCGGACCGGAGCCGCCCGGGACGTCCGGCATAAAGACCGGCCGAAACCGTGCCCGCCTCTTTGCGGTCGCACCCGGCCGCCCCGTAGTGTCGCGTGCGCCATGAGTGAACTCCGCGCGGCCGAGCTGCGACAGGCACGACGTCGGCTCCCCGCCGCGCTGCTCCTGCTCGCGCTCTTGGCGCTGGTCGCGAGCATCTGCCACGGTTCGCACGGGCACACCCTCCCGTACGCCGCGGCCGCCGCAACCCCCGCCGTCTCCGCGCCCGAGCTGCCGCACGGCTGCGACGAGCGCCCCGGCGAGCGGTGGAGCTTCGACGCGCACCTGCCCGCGCAGGCCGCCGCGCAGCTCGCCGCACCGGACGAGGACGGCGCCGCGCCCCTCGCGCACACGCACACC
>NZ_DATCVQ010000762.1:0-8203 GCF_036566765.1 Streptomyces sp. | reverse complement strand
TCTCCGCGGCTGCCAGCCAGCGGCCGTCGGGGAGGCGGTGGACGCCGGTGGCCGCGCCGATCTCCAGGTTCTGGCGGAAGCCGTGGCCGCGGGCCTCCAGGTCGGCGCGCAACGGGCTGTTCCACAGGCCCGGTTCGAGTTCCGTCGTGGTCTGGTTGCGCTGGCTGGCCCGGGGCGCGGCGATCGCGTCGACCAGCGGCAGGCCGCGGTCGAGTACGCCGGTCAGGGTCTGCAGCACGGTCGTGATGATGGTCGAGCCGCCCGGGGAGCCGAGCGCGAGCACCGGCCGGTCCGCCGCGTCGAGCACGATCGTCGGCGACATCGAGGACCGCGGCCGCTTGCCCGGACCGGGCAGATTCGGATCGTGGACCGCCGGGTTCGCCGGGGCGAACGAGAAGTCGGTCAGCTCGTTGTTGAGCAGGAAGCCCCGCCCCGGCACGGTGATCCCGCTGCCGCCGGTGGACTCGATGGTCAGCGTGTACGCGACGACGTTCCCCCACTTGTCGGCCGTCGTCAGATGCGTGGTGTTCTCGCCCTCGTACGTCGTCGGCGCGGCCTGGCCCGTCGTCCCGCACGGGGCCGGATCGCGCGGGTCGCCCGGCGCGAGCGGGCTGGTGAGCACCGCGTCGTCCCGGATCAGGCACTCCCGCGCGTCCGCGAACCGCTGCGACAGCAGCTCCCGCACCGGCACGTCCTCGAACGCCGGGTCGCCGACCCACCGGCCCCGGTCCGCGAACGCGATCCGGCTCGCCTCGATGTACCGGTGCAGGTAGTCCGCCTGCGAGGCCTTCGCCAGGTCGGTGCGCTCCAGGATGTTGAGCGCCTCGCCGACGCTGGTGCCGCCGGAGGACACCGGGCCCATCCCGTACACGTCGAGCCCGCGGTACGACATCTTCGTGGGGCGCCGCCGCTCCGTCCCGTACCGCGCGAGGTCGCGCTCGGTCAGGTCGCCCGAGCGGACCTTGCGGGTCGCTCCGTCCCGTACCGGGGGCGTCCGGACCGTGTTCACGATGTCGCGGGCCAGCGGGCCCCGGTAGAGCGCCCCGACGCCCTCCCGGCCCAGCGTGCGGTAAGTGCGCGCCAGGTCGGGGTTCTTGAACACCGAGCCGACGACGGGCAGTTGGCCGCCGGGCAGGAACAGTTCCGAGGAGGCCGGGAAGTCCCGGAAGCGGGCCTCGTTCGCGGCCGTCTGGGCGCGGAAGGTCGGGTCCACGGTGAAGCCGTCCCGGGCGAGCCGCTCGGCGGGTTCGAGCAGCCGGGACAGCGGCTTGGTGCCCCAGGCGTCGAGCGCGCTCTTCCAGGTGGCCGGGGTGCCGGGCGTCCCGACGCTCCGCCCGCTGGTCATCGCCTCGTCGAAGGCGATCGGCTTGCCGTCCTCCAGGAAGAGCGAGGAGTCCGCGGACGCCGGCGCGGTCTCGCGCCCGTCGATGGTGTGCACCCTGCGGGTCTTCGCGTCGTAGTACACGAAGAAGCCGCCGCCCCCGATGCCCGCGGAGTACGGCTCGGTGACGCCGAGCGCCGCCGCTGCCGCGACCGCCGCGTCCACCGCGTTGCCGCCGCGCCGCAGCACCTCGATTCCGGCCGCCGAGGCGTCGGCGTCCACGCTGGCCACCGCTCCCCCGTACCCGGCGGCGACGGGTTCCTTCACCGGGGCCGTATCGACGGCGGGAGCCGTCGGGGGCGCGGCCGCGCCCGCCGACAGAACCGTGCCGACGGTGGCGAGAACCGAGACATAACGTGCTGCGGAGCGACGCATCCGTACCTCCAGTCAACAACCGTCCGCGCAGCGTAACTTCCCGCCGCCGCCTCCGTCAGGACCGCGTCGGCGTGCGTCCCGTCCAGGCCCTCGAACACCGGTGCGCTCCCCCGCTACGATGCCCGCCGTGAACGAAGACCTGCGCAATGTCGTGCTCGGCGTGCTGGCCACCGGGGTCAGCGCGACCCTGGGCTGGCTGACCCGCACCTACCTCTGGCGCCGCAAACTCCGCCGCAAGCAGGCCTTCTTCGGGCTCCCCGGCGGCTCCGAGTGTCTGCTCGTCGTGAACCGCGACGCGACCACCGACGGCGCGGTACGCCGCTTCGACGTGTTCGCGCTCCTCGAGCTCGCCGCCCTCATCAAGGACTGCGGGGCGCACGCCCAGATCATCCAGCACGATCTCGCCCAGCAGGGCTTCGGCGAGCGCACCGAGTTCTGTCTGGGCGGCCCGGGGTCCAACCGCCGCATGGCCGCTCATCTCTCCTCGCTGCTGCCGGGCGTGAGCGTGATCATCCAGCGGGAGCCGTCGGCGGAGCGCAGCATGTTCCAGGTCGGCGCCGAGCGGTACCAGATGGAGCCGGGGTCGGCCGAGTACGTGATCCTGGCCCGGCTGACCGCCGGTGAGGGCGGCCGGCCGGTCTTCCTGTTCTGCGGACAGCGGGCCATCGACAACCAGGCGGCCACCCGCTACCTGGCCCGCCACCACGAGAAGCTGGCCCGGAAGTACGGCGCGAGCGGCTCCTTCGTCCTGCTCCTGAAGGTCGTCAACTCCCAGGCGTACGGCCCCGATGTGGTCGAGCTGATCGCCGACGTCACGCGCGAGGCGCGCACGGCTCCAGTCGTACCGGCAACGACTTGACGCCGTTGATGAAGTTGGAGACCAGCCGCCGGGGCGGCCCGGCGAGGGCGATGCCGGGCAGCACGGCGCGCATCTCCTCGTGGAGCACCCGCAGTTGGAGCCGGGCGAAGTGCGCGCCGAGGCAGACGTGCGGGCCGTCGCCGAAGGACACGTGCGGGTTCGGGCTGCGGCCGAGGTCGAGCCGGTACGGGTCGTCGAAGGCCCGCTCGTCGTAGTTGGCGGAGGCGTGGAAGACGACGACCTTCTCGCCGGCGGCGATCGGCACGCCGGCGAGCTCCGTGTCGCGCGTCGCGGTGCGACGGAAGGAGAGGACGGGCGGATGCCAGCGCAGCAGTTCGTCCACGGCGGTGTCGACCCCGACCTCGCCCGTCCTCAACCTCCGTTGCTCCTCGGGGTCTTCGGCGAGCGCGAGCAGGCCTCCGGGAGCGGCGCTGCGCACGGTGTCGTTGCCCGCGACGGTGAGCAGAAAGAAGAACATCTCCAGCTCGGCGTCCTGGAGCGGTGATGCGGCCAGCGCGGTCATGATGTCGTCGCCGGGCTCGCGGCGCTTGTATGCGGCGAGTTCCTGGGCGTACGCGAACATCTCGGCGAGCATCGCGGGCGAGCGGGGGTTCACCGGCCGGCCCTCGGCGTCGAGCACGGGCGGCTCGTCGGGGTCCTGGTAGGCGATGACGCGCTCGGTCCAGGTCAGCAACAGCCCGCGGTCGCTCGCCGGGACGCCGAGCAGGTCGGTGAGGTTGAGCAGCGCGTAGTCGTCGGTCACGGCGGCCACGAGGTCGATCTCGGGTCCGCTCTCGCGGGCGGCGCTGAGCAGCTCGCGGGCCCTGCGGCGCGCGGTGGCCTCGAAGCGCTCGATCCGCCCCGGGGTGAACGCCCGGCTGACGAGCCTCCGCAGCCTGCCATGCCCAGGAGGGTCCTGGTTGAGCATCATCCGCCGGATGAACGGCAGATCGGCCGGGTCGGGGTCGCGGATCTGGGTAGCCCCGAGGTACGAGGAGTACGTCTCGGCGTCCTTGAGGACGCGCACGACGTCGGCGTGCCGCGTGACGGCGAGGAACCCGGGCCCGGCGGGCCAGCCGAGGACCTCGTACTCGTCCTGCCGGGCGACGGGATGCCGGTCGCGCAGTACGCGGAAGGCCTCGTGCGGGAGTCCGGCGGCGTAGATCCGCGGGTCGAAGACGTCGGGCGGGCTGTCGTGGTCCACGCGGGACAGCTTGGTCGGCACGCGACCGCCCCGCAATCGTTACCGGCACGTAACTTACCGACCAGTTACCTCAGGTAAGGCATCCCGGTTACCGTCGGGTCACTTTGCACCGTCCCCACCGGTGACCAAGCGAGGAGCCGCACAGTGAGCCACCCCCGCACGCCCCTGCGTACCGCATCCGTCGGAGCGGTCTCGGCCGCTCTGCTCGCCGGGACCGCCCTCGGCACAGCGCCCGCCGCGCACGCCGCCGAGGCGGCCTCGACGCCGACCGTCCGCTTCGTCGACATCGCCGGCGACGGCGGCACCGTGCTCAAGGCGAACGTCGTCACCCCCGCCGGGGCCGACGGATCCGCCCGCTACCCCGTGATCGTGCTGCCCACCAGCTGGGCGATGCCCCAGATCGAGTACCTCGCACAGGCCACGAAGCTCGCCGACTCCGGGTACGTCGTGGTGAGTTACAACTCCCGCGGCTTCTGGCAGTCCGGCGGCGAGATCGAGACCGGCGGGCCGAAGGACGTCGCCGACGCCTCCAAGGTCATCGACTGGGCGCTGGCGAACACCCCGGCCGACCCGGCGAAGGTCGGCATGGCGGGCGTCTCGTACGGCGCCGGGATCAGCCTGCTGGCCTCGGCGCACGACGAGCGGATCAAGGCCGTCGTCGCGCTCAGCGGCTGGGCCGACCTGATCGAGTCGATCTACAGCGGCCGCACCCAGCACCGCCAGGCCGCCGCGCTGCTCGGCGGCGCCGGGTACCTCACCGGGCGTCCGGGCCCCGAACTCCAGGGGATTCTGAAGGACTTCCTCTCCTCGAACCTGGCGAAGGAACAGGAGATGATCGACTGGGGCCGCAAACGCTCCCCCGCGACGTACCTGGACCGGATCAACGCCAACGGCGCCGCGATCATGCTCGGCAACGCCTGGGGCGACACCATCTTCCCGCCCAACCAGTACGCGTCCTTCTACGAGAAGCTGCGCGGCCCCAAGCGCCTGGAGTTCCGGCCCGGCGACCACGCCACCGCCGAGGCCACCGGCCTGTTCGGGCTGCCCAACGACACCTGGACCAACGCCCACCGCTGGTTCGACCGCCATCTGAAGGGCGTCGACAACGGGATCGACCGCGAGCGTCCCGTCCAGCTCAAGTCGCGCTCCACGGGCGGCTACGAGGGCTACCCCGACTGGAAGTCGGTCGGCGCGAACGAGCGGAAGATCGCGCTCGGCGGCTCCCAGCGGATCTGGGCGAACGTCGACTCCGGCGCCAACGGCGGCGTCGTGCTGCTCTCCAACGTCCTCGACCAGTTCCTGAAGACCCCGCCGGTCGCCTCCGTCCCGCTTCTGCCCCGCGCCTTCGCGGGCGTCTGGCAGTCGGAGCGGTACGCCACCGCGCAGCAGGTGCGCGGCGCGGCGAAGCTGCACACCACGGTGACCTCGACCAAGGAGAGCGGCACCCTCGTCGCCTATCTGTACGACGTGGGCCCGCTCGGCCTCGGCAAGCTGGTCTCCAACGCCCCGTACACCTTCCACGGGAAGACCCCGGGCGAGCCGTTCGCCGTCGACCTGGAGCTGTTCGCCACGGCCTACGACGTGCCGGCCGGCCACCGGCTCGCCCTGGTGGTCGACACCGTCGACCCGCTCTACATCGAGCACAACCCGACCGGCGCGCAGCTGACCTTCTCCTCCCCGGCGGCCGACCCGTCGTACGTGTCGGTCCCGCTGCGGGAGGAGTGATCACCGGCTGACGCCGGGCAGGATCGACGGCCATACGCTGCCCCTACCCCCTTTTCCGCCAGTGTCGAGTCAGCGCAAACTATCCGGCGCATAACGGGACTTAAGGGGCGACACGCATAAAGGGGGTATAAGCCGTATTTACGGCAAAGAGGCGGCCGGGGCTCAGCTCTCGGCCGCCTCCGCGTACATCTGCGACAGCTCGGGCGAACCGGTCATCGCCCAGTCCAGGCCCGCCTCCACGACGTTGATCTCCCGGCCGGAGGGGAGCCGCACCATCGGCTGGCCGCCCGGCCAGACCCCCCACCGCGCCCCCGGCACCGTCCGCACGATGACCGTGCCGAGATACAGGCCGGCGTCGTTCCCGATCCAGGGCAGCTCCTCCGGATCGTCCCGCCAGCGCGGCGGCAGCTGGTCGATGAGCTCCAGCGAGCGCGGCGTGTCGTCGAGCATCACCCCGGCCTGCGCGACCCGGGCCCGCAGCAACTCGCACTCGGCCAGCAGCTCCGCCACCCCCTCGGGGTCACGAGCGAATGCGGAGGCGAGCGAGTCGTCCCGCTCCTCTCCGTGCCGTCGGCGCCACGAGTCCAGGAAGGGGATGTCCATCAGTCCAGCGTCGCATTCCGGGGCCCGGCGCACCACAGGGCGCGCGGGGCCCGGCGGGCCGGAACGATCAAGCCGCTCAGACCTCCAGGTCGACGACGACCGGCGCGTGGTCGGAGGCGCCCTTGCCCTTGCGCTCCTCGCGGTCGACGTAGCTGTCCTTCACCGCGTCCGCGAAGGGCTTGTTGCCGTACACGAGGTCGATGCGCATGCCCTTGTTCTTCGGGAAGCAGAGCTGGCGGTAGTCCCAGTACGTGAACGGCTGGTCGTACTTGAGCGGGCGCGGGACCACGTCGCCCAGGCCCGCCTCGCGCAGCCCGGCAAGCGCGGCCCGCTCGGGCGCGGTGACATGCGTGGCGCCCTCGAACTCGGCGATGTCCCAGACGTCGTCGTCGGTCGGCGCGATGTTGTAGTCGCCGAGCACCGCGAACGGGCGGTCGGCTGCCGCGTCCTCGGCGACGGCGCCCTTGAGCGCCTCCAGCCAGCGCAGCTTGTACGCGTAGTGGTCGTGGGCGACCTCGCGGCCGTTCGGCACGTAGACCGACCAGACCCGGACCGGGCCGCATGTGGCGGAGATCGCCCGGGGCTCCTGCACGCCCTCGTAGTCGGGTCCGCCGGGCAGGCCGGTGACCACGTCCTCCAGGCCGACCTTGGACAGCAGGGCGACGCCGTTCCACCGGCCCGTGGCGTTCACCGCAGACTCGTAGCCGAGCTCGCGCAGCTCGTCGGCGGGGAACTGCTCGGCGGTGCACTTGGTCTCCTGGATGCACAGCACGTCCGTGCCGGTGCTCTCCAGCCAGGCGAGCAGCCGGGGCAGGCGGGCGGTGATCGAGTTGACGTTCCAGGTGGCGATGCGCATGAGCGCAAGCCTAACGGCGGGGTGTGACAGTCACCCTGCCGCTCACAGCTCGGCGGACTCCCCCGGGGCCAGCCGGCCGTGGTCGGCCCCGCCGAGGGCGCCGATCTGGTTGTCGTAGATCGGCCGGGCGAGGTCGGTGAGCAGGGCGTCGTGGACGTCGAAGGCCCGGCGCGGCTTCACCTCGCGCACGTAGTCGATGACCTCGGAGATCTTGTTCCACGGGGCCATCACCGGCAGCAGCAGCGTCTCCACCGGGTGGTCGGGAACGGTGAGGGCGTCGCCGGGGTGGAAGACCGTGCCGTCGACCAGGAAGCCGACGTTGGTGATCCGCGGGATGTCCGGGTGGATCACCGCGTGCAGCTCGCCGTGCACCTGCACGTCGAAACCGGCCGCGGTGAACGTGTCGCCGTGCCCGACGGTGTGCACCCGGCCCGGGAAGGCCGCCGAGATCTTCTCGGCGACGCTCCGCAGCGTCCAGATCTCGGCCGCCGGGTTGGCCTCCAGGCCGGCCCGCAGCCGCTCCTCGTTGAAGTGGTCGAGGTGCTCGTGCGTGACCAGCAGGACGTCCGCGCCGACGGCGGAGTCCTCCTCGCTGAAGGTGCCCGGGTCGATCACGAGCGTGCGTCCGTCCTTCTCCAGACGGACGCAGGCGTGGGTCATCTTCGTCAGCTTCACGGAACTCCACCTCACGGCGACACGGTCGGGCCTCGGGCAAGATCGCCCCCAGCCTACGCCTGGGGCGTGGTCTCCTCCCGGACGGCCTGCTGCATCACGCGCAGCGCCGAGTTGGCGGCCGGCATCCCGCAGTAGACCGCGGTGTGGATCAGGATCTCCCTGAGCTCCTCGGGCGTCAGGCCGTTGCGGAGCGCGGCACGGGTGTGCCCGGCCAGCTCCTCCAAGTGGCCGCCGGCGATCAGCGCGGTGAGGGTGACGGTGCTGCGGGTGCGCCGGTCCAGGCCCTCGCGGGACCACACCTCGCCCCAGGCGTACCGGGTGACCAGGTCCTGGAAGTCGGCGGCGAAGGCGGCGCCCTCGTCGAGGACCCGGTCGACGTGCGCGTCGCCGAGCACCTCGCGCCGCAGCTTGAGCCCGGCGTCGTACGGGTCGGGGCGCACCGGGCCCGCGGGCTCGCCCGCCGAGGCGGCCGAGGCGGACGGCGCGGTCGCGACGGCGTCGGCGGGAAGGACCGGCGCGGCCGCC
>NZ_DATCVQ010000761.1:0-24742 GCF_036566765.1 Streptomyces sp. | reverse complement strand
GAGCCCCCGGCGCCCACGCCCGTGCCGGGGCCGGGGCCGGGGCCCGCGTACCGCCGCCGCGGCCCGCTCGTCGCGCTCCTCGCCGTACTCCTGGTGCTCGGCATCGGCTCCGGCGTCTGGTACATCAACTCCGGCCAGTTCACCCGCGTCCCGAGCGTCCTCGGCCGCACGGAGGCCGAGGCCACCGAGCGGCTGACCGACGCCGGGCTCGACGTCGCCTCGACGAAGCGCGCCTTCAGCGACGCGTACGCCCGCGGCACCGTCATGGCCACCGACCCCGCCCCGGGCTCGCGCATCCGCGGCAACGGCTCGGTGACGCTGACCCTCTCCCGCGGCCCCGAGATCGTGAAGGTGCCCAACCTCAAGGGCAAGCGGCTCGCCGAGGCGAAGAAGCTGCTCGCCCGCGACGGCCTGGTCCCCGGCGTGATCACCCGGGCCTTCAGCCAGGACATCCCGCAGGGCGCGGTGATCAGCTCCGACCCGGAGCCGGGCACCGAGCGCCGCCCCGACTCCGCCGTCGCGCTCGTGGTCAGCAAGGGCGTCCCGGTCGACGTCCCGGACGTCACCGGCGAATCCGTCGCCGACGCCACCTCGACGCTCCGCGACGCCGGGCTGAAGGTCCAGGTCGCCCCCGAGCGGGTGCACTCCCCCGAGGCCGTCGGCTCCGTCGCCGCGCAGTCCCTCGCCGAGGGCAGCCGCGCCGCGCAGGGCGACACGATCACCCTGACCGTCTCCAAGGGCCCCCGCATGATCGAGGTCCCCGACGTCACGGGCCAGGACGTGGACACGGCGCGCGGCGCCCTCGAGGCGGCCGGCTTCGAGGTGAAGGTCGAGCGGACCTTCCCGTACCTCGGCAAGACCGTCGCGAGCCAGTCGGCCACCGGCACCGCCCCCGAGGGCAGCACGATCACCATCAAGACCAAGGGACTCTAGAGACTCATGCGCAACCCCGTCGGCGGCCATATCCCTGTGGCCGGCGGCCTCGCCAAGGTCGGCCTGACCTACGCCCGCGAGCTGCGCGCCGAGACCGTCCAGGTCTTCGTCGCCAACCCGCGCGGCTGGGCCACCCCGCCCGGCAACCCGGCGCAGGACGAGCTGTTCCGCGCTCAGTGCGCGGCCGAGGACATACCCGCGTACGTGCACGCCCCGTACCTGATCAACTTCGGCTCGCACACCGAGGCCACCGTCGACCGGTCCGTCGAGTCGCTGCGCCACTCGCTGCGCCGCGGCCGGGAGATCGGCGCGCTGGGCGTGGTCGTGCACACCGGCTCGGCGACCGGCGGCCGGCCCCGGGCCGAGGCGCTGGCGCAGGTACGGGAGCGGATGCGTCCGTTGCTCGACGAGCTGACGCACGACGACGACCCGTTCCTGCTCCTGGAGTCCACGGCCGGCCAGGGCTTCTCGCTCTGCTCGCGCACCTGGGACTTCGGCCCGTACTTCGACGCGCTCGACCACCACCCCAAGCTGGGCGTCTGCCTGGACACCTGCCACATCTTCGCCGCCGGGCACGACCTGGCCGGCCCGCACGGCATGACCCAGACGCTCGACATGCTGGTGGAGACGGTCGGCGAGGGCCGGCTGAAGCTGATCCACGCCAACGACTCCAAGGACGTCGTCGGCGCGCACAAGGACCGGCACGCCAACATCGGCGCGGGGAACATCGGGGCGGAGCCGTTCCGCGAGCTGCTCAAGCACCCGGCCACCGAGAACGTGCCGCTGATCATCGAGACTCCGGGCGGCCGTGAGGGTCACGCGGCGGACATCGCCCGGCTGAAGGAACTCCGCGACTGATCTTGAGGAATACCCCTAGGGGGTATACGGTTCCTGTCATAGGCAGGAACCGCTACCTGACGTTGGGGGCTCTCATGCAGCACGAAGCTCACGCACACCACCAGCAGCACGGCCACGAAGGCCACGAGGGTCACCAGCACCACCAGGCCGACCACACCCAGCACGCGGGCCACGACATGCACGCCGGTCACGACATGCACGCCCGTCACGACGAACATGCCGGCCATGACGACCACGCCGCTCACGGCCACCACGCCCATCACCAGCCCGGCGGCACGGTCTCCTGGTCGATGGCCGCCCAGGCCACCCTGCACTGCCTCACCGGCTGCGCCATCGGCGAGGTGCTCGGCATGATCATCGGAACCGCGCTGGGCTGGAGCAACATGCCGACGATGATCCTCGCGATCGTCCTCGCGTTCTTCTTCGGCTACGCGCTCACCCTGCGCGGCATCCTGAAGGCCGGCGTCGACTTCAAGACCGCCTTCAAGGTCGCGCTCGCCGCCGACACGCTGTCCATCGCCGTCATGGAGATCATCGACAACGGCGTGATCGCCCTGTGGCCCGGGGCCATGGACGCGCACCTGTCCGACCCGCTGTTCTGGATCGTGCTCGCCATCGCGCTGGGGGCCGCCTTCGTCCTGACCACCCCGGTCAACAAGTGGATGATCGGCCGCGGCAAGGGCCATGCGGTGGTCCACCAGTACCACCACTGACCGACGCGACCGGGCGGCGGATCACAGCTCGATCGGAGTCAGAGCTCCGGGCCGTCCCCCGGCTCCTCCTGATACGAGTACCGCTGCTCGGTCCACGGGTCGCCGATGTTGTGGTACCCGCGCTCCTCCCAGAAGCCCCGCCGGTCCGCGGTCATGTACTCCACGCCGCGGACCCACTTGGGCCCCTTCCAGGCGTACAGATGCGGCACCACCAGCCGGAGCGGGAAGCCGTGCTCGGCGGTGAGCAGCTCACCGTCCTTGTGGGTGGCGAAGATCGTGCGGTCCGTGTCGAAGTCGGAGAGCCGCAGATTGGCGCTGAAGCCGTACTCGGCCCAGACCATCACATGCGTGACGTTCGGCGCCGGCGGGGCGAGCTGAAGGATCGTCCGGGCGGACACCCCGCCCCATTCGGCCCCCACCATGCTGAATTTCGTGACGCAGTGCAGATCGGCCACCACCGTGGAGAACGGCAGGGCCGAGAACTCCTCGTGGTTCCAGCACCGCTTGTCGCCGTCGGCGGTCGCGCCGAAGACCCTGAACTCCCAGCGGTCCGGCTTGAAACGGGGGACGGGGCCGTAGTGGGTGACCGGCCAGCCGCGCTGCAGCCGCTGCCCCGGCGGAAGATCCGACTGCCCTGCTTCCCGGTGTTCTCCGCTGTCCGGCTGACCCATGTCATCCATGGTGACAGACCGGGAGGGGTGGTCATGACCAGGGCGCCCACGATTCGGGCAACTCCCACTAAGCCTGCACTTACTGGACGCCCCCCATCCGTGGTGCGAGGATGCGGCCATCCTGCCCAGTCACGACATAGACATGCGTGGAAGGAGCCGCTGCGATGCAGGGCGACCCCGAGGTCCTCGAGTTCCTCAACGAGCAGCTGACCGGCGAACTGACGGCCATCAACCAGTACTGGCTGCACTACCGCATCCAGGACAACAAGGGCTGGACGAAACTCGCGAAGTACACCCGCGAAGAGTCCATCGACGAGATGAAGCACGCGGACAAGCTCACCGAGCGCATCCTCATGCTCGACGGACTGCCCAATTATCAGCGGCTCTTCCACGTGCGCGTCGGTCAGACGGTCAAGGAGATGTTCGAGGCGGACCGCCAGGTCGAGGTCGAGGCGATCGACCGGCTCAAGCGCGGCATCGAGGTCATGCGGGCCAAGAACGACATCACGTCCGCCAACCTCTTCGAGGAGATCCTGGCCGACGAGGAGCACCACATCGACTATCTCGACACTCAGCTGGAGCTGATCGAGAGCCTCGGCGAGGCGCTGTACCTGTCGACCCTGATCGAGCAGCCGAGCTAAGCGGCTTCGGAGAGCTCCTCGGAGAACTCCTCGGAGAATTCTTCAGCGAGCCCCGCGGGGGTCGACCCCAGGGCTGGCATCCCCTGCTCGACCAGCTCCCGTCGCGGGCAGTTGCCACGCCCGAGGATGGCCTGAATGCGTCGTACACACGAGCCGCAGTCGGTTCCGGCCTTGCAGGCCGAGGCGATCTGGCGAGGGGTGCAGGCGCCCGCGTCCGCGTGCTCCTTGACCTGCTTCTCCGTAACGCCGAAGCATGAGCAGACGTACACGCGGTTCACCTCCTGCCGAGATCGATTAGGCTAACCTAACCTTACCCGGCGCCCAGCAGGTGTAAAGCCCTGAAATGACTGTGGGGCGCGGATCACATGGATCCGCGCCCCACAGCCGTAGAAAGCTACTTACTGATCGCTACGTCACTGGTCGCGGTACATCTCCGCCACCAGGAACGCCAGGTCCAGCGACTGGCTGCGGTTGAGCCGCGGGTCGCAGGCCGTCTCGTAGCGCTGGTGCAGGTCGTCGACGAAGATCTCGTCACCGCCGCCCACGCACTCGGTGACGTCGTCGCCGGTGAGCTCCACGTGGATGCCGCCCGGGTGGGTGCCCAGCGCCTTGTGGACCTCGAAGAAGCCCTTGACCTCGTCGAGCACGTCGTCGAAGCGGCGGGTCTTGTGGCCCGAGGCCGCCTCGAAGGTGTTGCCGTGCATCGGGTCGGTCACCCAGGCGACGACCGCGCCGGAGGCGGTGACCTTCTCCACCAGCTCCGGGAGCTTGTCCCGGACCTTGTCGGCGCCCATGCGGACGATGAAGGTCAGCCGGCCCGGCTCGCGGTCCGGGTCGAGCCGGTCGACGTACGTGAGCGCCTCGTCGACCGAGGTCGTCGGGCCGAGCTTGATGCCGATCGGGTTCGCGATCTGCGAGGCGAACTCGACGTGGGCGTGGTCCAGCTGGCGGGTGCGCTCACCGATCCAGACCATGTGGCCGGAGGTGTCGTACAGCTTGCCGGTGCGCGAGTCGGTACGCGTCAGGGCGCCCTCGTAGTCGAGCAGCAGCGCCTCGTGGGAGGAGTAGAACTCCACCGCCTTGAACTCGGCCGGGTCGGTGCCGCAGGCCTTCATGAAGTTCAGCGCGTTGTCGATCTCGCGCGCCAGCTGCTCGTAGCGCTGGCCCGACGGGGACGACTTCACGAAGTCCTGGTTCCAGGCGTGCACCTGGCGCAGGTCGGCGTAGCCGCCGGTGGTGAAGGCGCGCACCAGGTTGAGCGTGGAGGCGGAGGCGTTGTACATCCGCTTCAGGCGCTCGGGGTCCGGGATGCGGGCCTTCTCGTTGAAGTCGAAGCCGTTGACGGAGTCGCCGCGGTAGGTCGGCAGGGTCACCCCGTCGCGGGTCTCGGTCCCCTTGGAACGGGGCTTCGAGTACTGCCCGGCGATGCGGCCGACCTTCACCACGGGCACGGAGGCCGCGTAGGTGAGGACGGCGCTCATCTGGAGCAGCGTCTTGAGCTTGGCCCGGATGTGGTCGGCGGACACCGCGTCGAAGGCCTCGGCACAGTCGCCGCCCTGGAGCAGGAACGCCTCGCCACGGGCGACGGCTCCCATCCGGGCGCGCAGCTGGTCGCACTCGCCGGCGAAGACGAGCGGAGGATACGACTCGAGGTCCGCGATCACATCGCGCAGAGCCTCGGCATCGGGGTACTCGGGCTGCTGCGCCGCGGGCAGGTCTCGCCAGGTCGCCTTGGCGACGGCGTGGGATTCAGCGTTCACGGTCACGCATCCCACAGTACGTGGCGAAATCGTCCGTCCACGCCAGTGACCGATGGATGAGACGGGCGCGGCCTGGATCATGCGTTACGATCGCCCCCATGTTCGCGCACTCGACCCAGAACTGGTGGTGGACCGCTCATCCGGCGGCCCACTGACTGCGCGTACACCGAGACACGCGAAGGCCGCCCCGAGGGGCGGCCTTCTTCGTTTTCCGGGCCGTTCCTCCCCTCCCATGGAAGGAACGCATCGCATGGACCTGTCCCGTCTGCTGGACGACTCCTGCCCCCCGTTCGCGCTGCTGCGCCGCCGTACCCCGGGCCGTGACCACGACACCGTCGAGGTGCTGATCGGCGCGGTGCACGAGGCCGAGCGCCTCGCCGAGCTGCCCGTACGGGACCTGCCGACGCTGGCGCTCGTGCCGTTCCGGCAGATCCGCGAGCGCGGCTTCGACGTGCGCGACGACGGCACGCCGCTGTCGGTGCTGGTCGCCGAGGAGGCGTACGAGCTGCCGCTCGCCGACGCCCTGGCGCAGCTGCCCGCCCATGACGTGCGGGTCGAGGGCGGCGCGTTCGACGTCTCCGACGAGGAGTACGGGCGGATCGTGCGCCGGGTGATCGACGAGGAGATCGGCGCGGGTGAGGGCGCGAACTTCGTGATCCGCCGCACCTACACCGGCTCGATCCCCGGGTTCGGGCGGGCCGACGCGCTCGCCCTGTTCCGCCGGCTGCTCGCGGGCGAGCGGGGCGCGTACTGGACCTTCGTCGTCTGCACCGGCGACCGCACCCTGGTCGGCGCGAGCCCCGAGGTGCATGTGCGGATGTCCGGGGGGACGGTCGTGATGAACCCGATCAGCGGCACGTACCGCTACCCGGCCGGGGCCGCGCCGACGCCCGAGGACCTGCTGGCCTTCCTCGCCGACCGCAAGGAGACCGAGGAGCTCTCCATGGTGGTCGACGAGGAGCTGAAGATGATGTGCACGGTCGGCGACCGGGGCGGGGTGGTGATCGGGCCGCGGCTCAAGGAGATGGCGCATCTCGCCCATACGGAGTACGAGCTGCGCGGGCGTTCGTCGCTCGACGTGCGGGAGGTGCTGCGGGAGACCATGTTCGCGGCCACTGTCACCGGCTCGCCGGTGCAGAACGCCTGCCGGGTGATCGAGCGGCACGAGGCCGGCGGGCGCGGGTACTACGCGGGGGCGCTGGCGCTGCTCGGGACGGACGCGAGCGGCGCGCAGACCCTGGACTCCCCCATCCTCATCCGGACGGCCGACATCGCCGCGGACGGGACGCTGCGGGTCCCCGTCGGGGCCACGCTGGTCCGGCATTCCGACCCGGCTTCCGAGGTCGCCGAGACGCACGCGAAGGCGGCGGGCGTGCTCGCCGCCCTGGGAGTGCGGCCCGGGCGGCCGCGCGGCACGGAAGGCCCGGCGGCGGTACGGCTGGCCGACGACCCGCGGGTGCGGGCCGCGCTGGACGCGCGACGGGCCGACCTGGCGCCGTTCTGGCTGAAGATGCAGGTCCGTTCCGCCGAACTGACCGGCCATGCGCTGGTGATCGACGCGGAGGACACGTTCACGGCGATGCTGGCGCATCTGCTGCGCTCCTCCGGCCTGGAGGTCTCGGTGCTGCGCTACGACGAGCCGGGGCTGCGGGAGCTGGCGCTCGCGCACGAGGGCCCGGTGGTGCTCGGCCCGGGGCCCGGCGACCCGGGCGACGCGGCCGACCCGAAGATGCGATTTCTGCGCGGTCTGACCGCCGATCTCGTACGGGATCACCGGCACGGGCCCGCCCGTCGCCCGACCACCGCCCCTCATCGAGGCCCTTCGGGCCGCCCCTGTCTTCTCGGGGTGTGCCTGGGTCATGAGCTGATCGCGGCGGAGCTGGGTCTGGAGATCGTCCGCAAGCGGACCCCGTTCCAGGGGGCGCAGGTGCGGATCGACCTGTTCGGGCAGGAGCAGACGGTCGGCTTCTACAACAGCTTCACGGCCCACTGCGACGACCGGGCCGCGACCGAGCTGGCGCTGCACCGCATCGAGGTGAGCCGGGACGCGGAGAGCGGTGAGGTGCACGCGCTGCGCGGGCCGGGGTTCGCCGGCGTGCAGTTCCACCCGGAGTCGGTGCTGACGCTGGACGGGGCGGCGCTGACGGCCTCGCTGCTCGCGGGCGTGCTCGTCTGAGGCCGGCCGGTCCTCAGTCGGCGTTGTCGGCCGGGTCGAAGGCCGGGACCAGGACGTTCTCGCTGCGCCGGTTGGCGGTGTAGTCGAGGACGTTCTGGACGGTCGTGTCGATGATCTGGCCGACCGCGTCGTGGGTGAAGTACGCCTGGTGCGAGGTGACCACCACGTTCGGGAAGGTGACCAGACGGGCGAGGGTGTCGTCCTCGACGACCTCCAGGGACTTGTCGAGGAAGAAGAGCCCGTCCTCCGCCTCGTACACGTCGAGGCCCACGCCGGTGAAGCGGCCCGCGCGCAGCTCGCCGACCAGGGCGTCGGTGTCGATCAGTCCGCCGCGGCTGGAGTTCACCAGGATCGCGTCGTCCTTCATGGCCTTGAGGGCGGCCGCGTCGATCAGGAGCCAGGTGGCCGGCGTGAGCGGGACGTGCAGGCTGATCAGGTCGGACTCGGCGAGGAGCTGCTCCTTGTCGACGTACTTCATGCCGAGCTCGACGCAGGCGGGATTCTCGGCGAGGTCCCAGCCGAGCAGACGCATGCCGAAGCCGTGGGCGATCCGGGTGAACGCCTCGCCGATCCTGCCGGTGCCGAGCACGCCGACCGTGCGGCCGCGCAGGTCACGGCCCATGAGCCCGTCGAGCCGGAAGTCGAAGTCGCGGGTGCGGTTGGCGGCGCGGACGATCCGGCGGTTGACCGCCGTCGCCAGCGTCCAGGCGAACTCGGCGACCGAGTAGGGCGAGTAGAAGGCGACCCGGGCGACGGTCAGGCCCAGCTTCTGGGCGACGCCGAGGTCGATGTTGTTGAAGCCGGTGGAGCGCTGGGCGATCAGCTTCGTCCCGCCGCCGGCCAGGATGCGCAGGACGCGGGCGGACAGATCGGCGTTGACGCTGGTGGTGACGATCTCGTAGCCGGCCGCGATCGGCGCGGTGTCCGCGGTGAGGAAGACGTCCAGGCAGCGGACCTCGTGGAGCCCCGCGAAGGCCTTCTCCAGCAGCGGCTTCTCGTCGGTCTGCACGCCGAACGCCAGGATCTCCACGGAAGCCCCCTCCGGGGTTGTGCCGGATATGTCTGGTTCACCGGCGAATATACGGTCACCCCGGAGGCGGCGCACGGGACACGGACCCCGCGGGTCAGCCGAAGAAGACGCCGACCTCCCGGTACAGCTCCGGGTCGACCGTCTTGAGCTTCGCGGTGGCCTCGGCGATCGGGACGCGCACGATGTCCGTGCCGCGCAGGGCGACCATCTTGCCGAAGTCGCCGTCCCGGACCGCGTCGATGGCGTGCAGTCCGAAGCGGGTGGCCAGCCAGCGGTCGAAGGCGCTGGGCGTGCCTCCGCGCTGGACGTGCCCGAGGACCGTGGTCCGGGCCTCCTTGCCGGTGCGCTGCTCGATCGTCTTGGCCAGCCACTCGCCGACGCCGGACAGCCGGACGTGCCCGAAGGAGTCCAGCGTGCCGTCCTTGAGGACCATCTCGCCGTCCTTGGGCATCGCGCCCTCGGCGACGACGACGATCGGGGCGTACGAGGCACGGAAGCGGGAGGTCACCCAGGCGCAGACCTGCTCGACGTCGAAGCGCTGCTCGGGGATGAGGATGACGTTGGCCCCGCCGGCCAGGCCGGAGTGCAGGGCGATCCAGCCCGCGTGCCGGCCCATGACCTCGACGACCAGGACCCGCATGTGGGACTCGGCGGTGGTGTGCAGCCGGTCGATGGCCTCGGTGGCGATGCCGACCGCGGTGTCGAAGCCGAAGGTGTAGTCGGTGGCGGAGAGGTCGTTGTCGATGGTCTTCGGCACGCCGACGCAGGGCACGCCGTACTCGTCGGAGAGCGTGGCCGCCACGCCGAGGGTGTCCTCGCCGCCGATCGCGATCAGCGCGTCGATCTCCGCCTTGGCGAGGTTGTCCTTGATCCGGCGGATGCCGTTCTCGGCGCGCAGCGGGTTGGTCCGCGAGGAACCGAGGATGGTGCCGCCGCGCGGCAGGATGCCGCGGACGGCGGGGATGTCGAGCGGGACGCTGTCGCCGTCGAGCGGACCGCGCCAGCCGTCCCGGTAGCCGGTGAACGCGTAGCCGTACTCCTGGACGCCCTTGCGGACGACGCCGCGGATGACCGCGTTGAGGCCGGGGCAGTCGCCGCCCCCGGTCAGTACTCCGACCCGCATGGAAGTTCCCTTCGCCTTCGTGGGTGACGTATGCGGGTCACGCTAATGGTGACCCGCGTCACACCGACACGGGGCGAAAGGTGAATTCCGGTCGGACGGGCGGCAGTTGACCGCCCCGTCTTCACTCGTACGAATGAAGCGTCTTCGGGCCCCGTGGGGACGGGGCCGTCAGGCGTCGTCGAGGCCGCGCTCGATGGCGTACCGGACCAGCTCGACGCGGTTGTGCAACTGGAGCTTGCCGAGGGTGTTCTGGACGTGGTTCTGCACGGTCCGGTGCGAGATGACCAGGCGCTCGGCGATCTGCTTGTAGCTCAGGCCCTTGGCGACCAGCCGGAGCACCTCGGTCTCCCGCTCGGTCAGCTGCGGGGCCTTCGGCTCGTCGCCGCCGGCGGCCGGCGCGGGCTCGGAGGCGAGCCGGCGGTACTCGCCGAGGACGAGGCCGGCCAGGCCCGGGGTGAACACCGGGTCGCCGACGGCGGTGCGGCGCACCGCGTCGAGCAGCTCCTCGGTGCTGGCGGACTTCAGCAGATAGCCGGTGGCGCCGGACTTCACCGCTTCCAGTACGTCGGCGTGCTCGCCGCTCGCGGAGAGCACCAGGACCCGCAGCTTCGGGTCCGCGCCGACGACTTCCTTGCACACCTGGACGCCCGGCTTGGCCGGCAGGTTGAGGTCGAGGACCAGGACGTCGGGGGAGGCCGCGTGGGCCCGGCGGACCGCCTGCTCGCCGTCGCCGGCGGTGGCGACGACGTCGAAGCCGTTCTCCGCGAGGTCGCGGGCGACCGCGTCCCGCCACATCGGGTGGTCGTCGACGACCATCACCCTGATCTGCTGCTGCTCGCTCATCGTCTCGGCCTGCTGCTCGCTCATCGTCCGTGTCCTGCCTTCCCCCGTGCGGCGCGGGGCGCCCGTGGAACCTTCAACTCGACTTCCGTGCCCTGGCCGGGGATCGAGATCAGCTCGGCGGTGCCGCCGATGTCCCGCAGCCGTCCCCGGATGGAGAGGGCGACCCCCATCCGGCCCTCGCCCTCGGCCTGCGCGAGCCGCCCCTCCGGGATGCCGGGACCGTCGTCCCGAACCGTGACGATCACCTCGTCCGGCCAGTCCTCGACGAGGATCCACGCCCGGGCGTCCGGTCCGGCGTGCCGGGCGACGTTGTCCAGCGCGGCGCCGACGGCCGCGGCCAGCTCGCGCGCGGCGGGCGGGGGGAGCAGCACCGGGGCGCCCGGGTCCGCGAGGCCGACCTTCGCCCCGGCCCGCGGCGCGAGCAGGGTGCGCAGGTCGACCGGCGCGTCGTCCTCGGGGTCCGGCTCCTCGACGACCCGGACGACCGCGCCCTCCGACTCGTCCTCGGACACCAGGGAGGGCCGGCTGAGCCCGCCCGCGACCAGGGTGCGCAGGGCGATCTCCTGCTCGCCGGCCATCCGGCCCAGCTCGGCGGCCTCGCCGCCGAGGGCGGTGCCGCGGCGCTGCACCATGGCGAGGACCTGGAGCACGCTGTCGTGGATGTCCCGGGCGAGGCGCTCCCGTTCCCGGGTGGCGGCCTCGATCTCCAGGGCGCGGGCGAGGGTGCGCTCGGAGGCCCGGGCGACCTCGACGACGTACCCGATGGCGATGGACGCCACCCACACCAGGAGCACGTTGTGCAGGGTGTCCGCGCTGGGCGCGCCGCGCTCGATGAGGTTGGCGACGGCGACCAGCGAGGAGGCGAAGGCGGCCCAGCGCCAGCCGCCCTTGATCGCGTACGCGAGGACCGCGCCGGCGGTCCATATCGACGGCAGGGTGGGGCCGTCGATGCTCTGCGCGTGGGCGTCGGCGAGCGGGGTGAGCAGGATGCCGGTGAGCGCGACGGTGAGGTCGGCGACCAGGAACCGCTTGGTGCAGTTCACCGCCCCCGACACCTTGGGCAGCGTGGCCAGCGTCCAGACGCACAGCACGCCGAGGAAGGCGACGCCCACCAGGGGGCGCTCGTACCGGTCCCCGCTGAAGGCGAACAGCAGGACCGCGTAGATCATCGTCAGCACGCGGTACGCGGTGAGCGCGCGCCACAGCGGCTGCTCGACCGACATGCGCACGACACGTTCGCGCTTGGCCATCTCCCCCACCCCCCGTAGCGCCCCTCGCGGGGAGCTACGCGCCGGACTCCTGCCGGGCCGCGATCTCTTCCTTCACGGCCTCCTTGGCGGCCTTCTCCGCCTCCGCGAGCTGCCGCTTGGCGGCGGTCGCGTAGATGTCGACGTACTCCTGCCCGGACAGCTTCATGATCTCGTACATGACCTCGTCGGTCACCGAGCGGAGGATGAAGCGGTCCCCCTCCATGCCCTGGTAGCGGCTGAAGTCGAGCGGCTTGCCGATCCGGATCCCCGGGCGCATCAGCTTGGGGACGATCTTGCCGGGCGGCTGGATCTTCTCGGTGTCGATCATCGCGATCGGGATGACCGGAGCGCCCGTCGCGAGCGCCACGCGCGCGAGGCCGCCGGGCTTGCCGCGGTAGAGGCGGCCGTCCGGGGAGCGGGTGCCCTCCGGGTAGATGCCGAACAGCCCGCCGCCCTCGATGACCTCGATACCGGCCTTGATCGCCGCCTCACCCGCCCCGCGGCCGCCGGAGCGGTCCACCGGCAGCTGGCCGACGCCCTTGAAGAAGGCGGCCGTCAGCTTGCCCTTCACGCCGGGCGAGGTGAAGTACTCGGCCTTGGCGATGAAGGTGACCTTGCGGTCCAGGACGGCCGGCAGGAAGAAGGAGTCGGAGAACGACAGGTGGTTGCTCGCGAGGATCGCCGGGCCCTCGGCGGGGATGTTCTCGAGGCCCTCCACCCAGGGCCTGAAGGCGAGCTTCAGAGACCCTCCGATGGAGAACTTCATTGCGCCGTAGATCAAGACGAGTGCCTCCTGTGTTCCGTCGATCAGACCTTAACCCGTGCGGCCCCCGCCCTCCCCCTCACGGGGCCACGACGGCCCTGGTCGGTGTCGGTCCCGTCCCTGGTCGGTGTCGATCCCGTCGCGTACGGTGAAGACACCGTTCGCACATCCCCGCACAGCCCCACCAGACCTCACGAACAGGAGACCGAGGTGCCGGTCCTTCCTGGAGCCGAGCCGTACCGCCACGAGGGCGGAGAGGTCGGCGTCCTTCTCTGTCACGGATTCACCGGATCCCCGCAGTCGCTCCGCCCCTGGGCCGAGTACCTGGCCGAGCGCGGCCTCACCGTCTCGCTGCCGCTGCTGCCCGGGCACGGCACACGCTGGGAGGACATGCAGGTCACCGGCTGGGAGGACTGGTACGCGGAGGTCGAGCGGGCGCTGGCGGAGCTCCTCGATCGCTGCGAGACCGTCTTCGTCTTCGGGCTCTCCATGGGCGGCGCTCTGACGCTGCGGCTGGCGGCGAAGCACGGCGACCGCATCGCCGGCATCGTCGTCGTCAACCCGGCGAACAAGGTGCACGGCCTCTCGGCGTACGCCCTTCCCCTCGCCCGGCACCTGGTGCGGACGACGAAGGGGCTGTCCAGCGACATCGCCAAGGAGGGCGTGGCGGAGGTCGGCTACGACCGGGTGCCGCTGCACGCCGCGCACTCGGTGCGGAAGTTCTTCCGGATCGTGGACAAGGAGCTGCCGCAGGTCACGCAGCCGATGGTGCTGCTGCACAGCCCGCAGGACCACGTGGTGCCGCCGGCCGACTCGGCCAGGATCCTCAGCCGCGTGTCGTCCGCGGACGTGAAGGAGATCGTGCTGGAACAGAGCTACCACGTGGCGACGTTGGACCACGACGCGGAGCACATCTTCGAGGAGAGCTGGGCCTTCATCGGCCGGCTGGCTCCGAGCGTCGGGACCACGAAGGGAAGTACGAGCGGTGGCTGAGCAGCAGGACGGCGGCGAGCGCGAGCCGCAGCCGATCGACGAGGAAGCCGCGTGGGCGGCGATCGTCGCCGGCTACGGCGACGAGCCGGCCGACCCGCCGGGCGCGAAGCCGTTCCGGTCGGTGGAGGACCTCGCCCTGCCGGCGTACGAGGAGGAGTCGGCCGAGGCCGACGCCGACGCCGACGAGGACGAGGACGGGGACGGGGACGCCGAGGAGGACGGGGAGGACGACGACGACAGAGGCGAGGCCCCGGAGAAGCCCGCGCTGGGCAGCTCGATCGTCTTCGCGCCCGGTGTCGGCGTGGGCGTGGGCCCGCGCGACTACTCGGTCGCCGATCCGGACGAGGAGCCCGCGGCCCCGAAGAAGGGCAAGAAGAACGACGAGGACGACGACGAGGGCCATTTCGTCCCGCCGGAGCCGCCCCCGCTGCCGGAGGCGGACGCGACGACGAAGTTCGCCTGGCTGGGCGTCGTCGGCGGCCCGGTCCTGATGCTGCTCGCGGTGCTCCTCCAGTGGGACATGACCTGGTGGCTGACGACCGTCTGCGTCCTCGGCTTCCTGGGCGGCTTCGCCACGCTGGTGGCCCGCATGAAGCACGACGACGATGACGACGGCTACGACGACCCGGGGCGCGGCGCGGTGGTGTAGCGCGCGCTCAGGAGGCAGGCGCCCCGGGCTTCGGCCGGCTGCGCCGGACTCCGTCCGTCGGCTGCGCGAGCGTCACCCGGCAGGGATCCGGAGGGCGGCCAGGACCGGAAGGTGGTCCGTGGCCGCCCTCAGGTCTGTCTGCGTGACGTCGGGCAGGTCGGTGGGGACGCCGCAGCCCAGGACCTCCACGCCCGGGGTGGCGAAGATCGCGTCGATGCGGCGGCGGGGGTCGGTGGGGGTGAAGGTGTGCTCGCCGCCCCAGGGGCGTACCGCGCGGCAGTCCTGGAGCTCCGCGGCCAGCCGCTTGAAACTGCGGCCGTCGGGGCGTTCGTTGACGTCCCCGGCGACGATGCCGTGCGGCACGTCCAGGGCCGCGAGCCGGTCCAGGAGCATCCCGGTCTGCGCGTACCGCTCGTCGTCCCGCAGGCTGAGGTGACAGCTGATCAGCCCCACGCGCGCGCCGCCGAACCGTACGACGGCGGTGGCGAGGCCGCGCCGGTGCAGCCCGGGGGTGCGCGGCAGCAGGACGTCCTCGGTGCGCTCCACGGTCGCCCGCAACGAGCAGAGCAGCAGCGGTCCGGCGGCCGACGCGCCGCCGGTCAGGACGAGCAGCTCGCTCTTGGCGGCCAGCCGGGCGGCGTGCTTGCGCCAGCGGAAGAACAGCGGCGCCTCCTGCACGAAGACGAGGTCGGGCCGGCAGGCGCGGACGACCCGGACGAGGGCGTCCTCGTCGTCCCGCAGCGACCGCACGTTGTAGCTGAGCACCCGAAGCACGGCCGAACCGTCCGCCTCGGTCCGGGAGTCGGGCAGGTCGGAGTTCCCCATGCCCGGCAACATACGTCACCCGCCCGCCGCGCCCCAGAGGGCACGACGGGCGGGTGACGGAGCGTCGGGTACTTACCCCTGGCGGGCCAGGTCCGCCGCGCCGACGAGGCCGGCCTTGTTGCCCAGCTGGGCCGCGAGGACCTGGGCGTGCGGACGCCACTGGGAGCCGATCAGCCAGCGGCGGAAGGACTTCCGGATCGGGTCGAGGACCAGCTCGCCCTCGTCCGAGACGCCGCCGCCGACGATGAACGCCGAGGGGTCGAACAGCGAGGCCAGGTCGGCGAGTCCGGCGCCCGCCCAGCGGGCGAGCTCGCGGAAGGAGTCGACGGCCACGAGGTCGCCCTGGCGGGCCGCCTCGCTGATGTGCTTGCCCTCGATGCCCTCGGGCGTGCCGTCGCCGAGCCCGAGGAGGATCCGCGCGTTCTCCGGGGCCGCGACGGCGCGCTGCTTCGCGTACCGGACGAGGGCGCGGCCGGAGGCGTACTGCTCCCAGCAGCCCTGGCTGCCGCAGCCGCACAGCAGGCCGTCCGGGACGACCCGGATGTGGCCGAACTCCGCGGCCACGCCGAAGCGTCCGCGGCGCAGCTTGTTGCCGATGATGATGCCGCCGCCGAGGCCGGTGCCGAGGGTGATGCAGATGACGTCGTCGTGGCCCTGGCCGGCGCCGAAGCGGTACTCGCCCCACGCCGCCGCGTTCGCGTCGTTCTCCACGACGACGGGCAGGCCGACGCGCTGCTCGACCTTGTCCTTCAGCGGCTCGTGCCGCCAGTCGATGTTCGGCGCGAAGATGACGGTGGCCCGCTTGTCGTCGACGTAGCCCGCGGCGCCGATGCCGACGGCCTCGATCTGGTGCCCCTTGCCGGCCTCGGAGACCGCGGCGCAGATGGCGTCGACGATGCCGTCGGGGGTCGGCGGGGTGGGCACCGTGTGGGTGTCGAGGATCTTGCCCTCCTCGTCGACCACACCGGCCGCGATCTTCGTACCGCCGATGTCGACGCCGATGGTGAGTCCCATGTGTCCCTCAGTTTTCGGTCGAGCCCCGCTAAGGCCAACCGTACCCGAGGGGGCCGGTCGGCCCGCTCAGTCGAGGTCGATGCTCTCGCCGGGGCCGGGGCCCTCGTCGCGGGGGTCGCCCTTCTCGGGGCGGCCCGGCTCCTCGCGGGTCCAGCGCCGCTCCTGGCCCTCCACAGCGGAGCGGTACGCGGCGAGCAGCTCGTTGCCGGCGGCGGCGAGGTGGTCGAAGACCTGCGGATTGCGCTCGATGACCGGCTCGACGGCGGCCTTCGCCTGGTTGACGAACTGCTGGACGGCGCTCTGGGCGGCCATGCCCGCGAGCGGGGACTTCAGGCCGGAGACCTTGTCGGCGACGGCCTCGAAGAGCTTGCGGAACTCCTCGGCGGCGGAGCCGGGCTCGGCGCCGTCGCGCGCCCGGCGGCGGGCCTTCTCGGCCTCCAGGTCCTCGGCACAGGCCTTGGCCCAGGCGTCCGAGTCGACGGAAGGACGCTCACCGGCATCGCTCATGACGCACTCCTCGGTTCCCGGGGTTTCCTACGCTCGACGTTACCCGAACGGCCGCTCCCCGTTCACGGGGTCCGTTCGGCGGGGACGGCGCCCTTCGGCCACAGGCCGGGGTCGGGCGTGAACCGGATCCGCAGCTCGTCGTCGACGAGCGCGGCGCCGGAGACGGTGCAGCGGCGCAGGACCGGGGCAAGCGGCAGGACCCGGCGGAACGGGCCGACGCCGAGGAGCAGTTCGTCGCCGCGGCGGACGAGTGAGACGTCCCGCTTGGCGGCGCCGGGCACGGGCAGCCGCCAGGTGAGGACGCCGCCGGGCTCGGCCGGTTGCTCGATGGCGGAGCGGGGGGCCGGGACGGTGGCGGCGGGCTCGTCGCGCGGCCCGAGCAGCGCCAGGTCCTCCGGGCCACGCGGGTCGCGGCCGAGGTGCGGCAGCTCGTGCACGGCGCCGTACGTCTCGCGCAGCTCGTCCAGGTGACCGCGCTGCCGCTCCGCGAGGCCGGCGAGCCAGGGGTCGGGGGACCCGGCGGGCAGCAGCCGGTTGGCGACGACCCGGTCGACGTCGAGGCCGTGCAGGGCGAAGCCGAGGCGGGCGGTGCGCAGCGCGTCTGCCGCGGCGGGGCCAGGTTCGGCGACGACGCGGACGGAGGTGGTCGGCGCGTCGACGACGGCCTGGACGGAGGCGAGCTCGGCCTCCCAGCGGCCGGCGGTCTCGTACAGCCACTGCGCGGGCATGGGCACCCCGGCGAGCTGGGCGAGCATGGGGCGCAGCGCGCGGGCGGCCTGCCGTTCGGGCGGCAGGATGCGGCGCAGGTAGCGGCGGAGCTGCTCGGGCAGCGCGAGCAGGGCGATCGCCTCGGGCAGCGGCGGCAGATCGGCGACGACGAGCTCGTGCTCACCGGCGGCGGCGTCGCGCAGCGCCCGGAGCAGAGCGAACTGGCTGCTGCCGGGCAGCTCGGTCAGCTCGGCGTCCTCGAAGGGCGTCGCACCGAGCAGATCGAGCGCGGCGCCGGACCGCCCCTGCAGGGCGAGGAACTCCCGCCGGAAGTCGCCGGCGGAGTCGGGCCGCAGGAGATCGAGCCTCTCGGTCCCCTCGCCGAGCACCGCGTCGGCCTCGCCGGAGACCAGCAGGACCCGACGCCCCGCACGTGCCGCGGCCAGCGCGGTGGCGGCGGCCACGGTGGTACGCCCGGCCCCGCCGGGCCCGGTGACAAGGATGATCCGCATGCGGTGACGGTACGGGACGCGGTGCGCGGCCGGTCGAGCGGCTGCTTACGCGCCCGACTCGACGCGCTTCTTCAGGCCCGCCAGGGCGCGGTCGATGATGACCTTCTCGGCCTTGCGCTTGATCATGCCGAGCATGGGGATCTTGACGTCGACGGTCAGCTGGTACGTGACCTCGGTGCGGTCGCCCGCGCCGGTCGCCTTCAGTCGGTACGAGCCGTCGAGGGCGCGCAGCATCTGGGACTTGACCAGCGTCCAGCTGACCTCGTCCTCGCCGGTCCAGGTGTACGCGAGGGTGTGGTCGTCCTTGATCGCGCCCGCGTCGAGGAGCAGTCGCACCTTCTCCGCGCGGCCGGCCGCGTCGGTCTCCAGGACCTCGGCCTCCTTCACCTCGCCGGTCCACTCCGGGTAGCGGGCGAAGTCGGCGATCACGCCCATGACGTCGGCCGGGGCCGCCTCGATGGTGATGCTCGAGCTGGTGTGTTCCGCCATCGCGGTGGCTCCTCGAAGGAATCGAAGGAAGAAGACGAAGGGCAGGCACGGGGGTGCCGCAGGAAGGCTATCGCGTGCCCCGTCGCCCCCGACCGCAGGCCCACGGGGCGGGCCGCCCCCGGGCCCACGACGCCGCCGCCCCCGTCACCACTCCAGCGCCCACGGCCTCCCCGTCGAGGCGAAGTGGCCGACGTTCACGCACTCCGTCGCGCCGATCCGCATCCGCTGGGCGAGCGGCTGGTGGACATGGCCGAAGAGGGCGTACTTCGGGCTGGTGCGGCGGATCGCGTCGAGAAGCGCCCGGCTGCCGCGCTCGAAGCGCCGGGCCACCGTGTCGTACGTGAGCTCGGGGACGTCCGGCGGGATGTGCGAGCAGAGCACGTCGACGTCCCCGAGAGCCTCGACCTTCGCCGCGTACTCCTCGTCGGAGATCTCGTACGGCGTCCGCATCGGCGTGCGCAGGCCGCCGCCGACGAAGCCGAAGACGCGGCCGCCGATCTCGACCCGCTCGCCGTCCAGGACGGTGGTGCCGGGGCGGGCGTACTCCGGCCACAGCTTGGGGATGTCGACATTGCCGTAGGTGGCGTACGTCGGCGTCGGGAAGACGGCGAACAGTTCGGCGTACTGGCGGCGCACGGCGGACTCGATGGCGCTGTCGCGGTCGAGCTGGAGCCCGGCCCAGAGCCGACGGCCCAGGTCACGGGCCTCGTCGAAGCGGCGGGCGGTGCGCAGTTCGACGATCAGGTCGGCGTTCTCCACGCCGAAGAGATCGGGGAAGATGCCCCGCGAATGGTCGGCGTAGTCGAGGAAGAGGACCAGGTCGCCGAGGCAGACCACCGCGTCGGCTCCGTCCCCCGCCTTGGCGAGACCGCCGGCGTTTCCGTGCACGTCACTGACCACATGGACTCGCATGACCCACACCTTAGGCCGTCGGACCTGCGGTTACTTCCAAGTCGTCAGACCTGTGGATTACTGTGCGCGAAGCACCGCCACATACGTGTGATGCACGGAACATCTGGCCTGGACCCCCTATCGGGAACCGAGTACTGGTGGGTAACGTCCGGGCAGTCCAGTCGTGCTCTTCCCCACGAGAGCACTGCCCGGTCTTGGACCGCACCGGTGCATCACACAGAGCCGTGGCGCCGGCGCCCGATGAGGAGCAGCAGTCTTGCGCGAGTTCAGCCTTCCGGCCCTGTACGAGGTCCCCACGGACGGCAATCTGACGGATCTCATCCGCCGCAACGCCTCCCAGCACCCAGAAGTCGCCGTGATGGCGCGCAAGGTGGCCGGCGCCTGGGTCGACGTCACCGCCAAGCAGTTCCTCGCCGAGGTGCGGGGGGTCGCCAAGGGACTCATCGCCGCCGGCGTCGAGGTCGGCGACCGGGTCGCGCTGCTGTCCCGGACCCGCTACGAGTGGGTGCTCCTGGACTTCGCGATCTGGAGCGCGGGCGGCGTGACCGTCCCGGTGTACGAGACCAGCTCGCCGGAGCAGATCCAGTGGATCCTCGGCGACTCCGGCGCAACGCTCGCGCTGGTCGAGTCGGCGGCGCACCAGGAGTCGGTGGCCTCGGTGCAGGCGAACCTGCCGGGGCTCAAGGGCGTCTGGCAGATCGAGGACGACGCGGTCGCGCGGCTGACGGAGTCCGGCAAGGACGTCTCGGACGAGCTGCTCGACGAGCGGATGTCGGCGGCGCACGCGGACGACGTCGCGACGATCGTCTACACCTCGGGCACCACCGGCCGCCCCAAGGGCTGTGTGCTGACCCACCGCAACTTCTTCGCGGAGTGCGGCAACGTGGTGGAGCGGCTGAGGCCGCTGTTCCGTACCGGCGAGTGCTCGGTGCTGCTCTTCCTGCCCGCCGCGCACGTCTTCGGACGGATGGTCGCGCTGGCGCCGGTGATGGCACCGATCAAGCTCGGCTGCGTGCCGGACATCAAGAACCTCACCGACGAGCTGGCGTCCTTCAAGCCGACGCTGATCCTCGGCGTGCCGCGGGTCTTCGAGAAGGTCTACAACTCGGCGCGGTCGAAGGCGCAGGCGGACGGCAAGGGCAAGATCTTCGACAAGGCCGCGGACACGGCGATCGCGTACAGCAAGGCGCTCGGCGACCCGCGGGGCCCGTCCCTGGGCCTGAAGCTCAAGCACAAGGTCTTCGACAAGCTGGTCTACAGCAAGCTGCGCGCGGTGCTCGGCGGCCGCGGCGAGTTCGCGATCTCGGGCGGCGCGCCGCTGGGCGAGCGGCTCGGCCACTTCTTCCGGGGCATCGGCTTCACGGTGCTGGAGGGCTACGGCCTGACGGAGTCCACCGCGGCGACCGCGTTCAACCCGTGGGACCGGCAGAAGATCGGCACGGTCGGGCAGCCGCTGCCGGGCTCGGTGGTGCGGATCGCCGACGACGGCGAGGTGCTGCTGCACGGCGAGCACATCTTCAAGGAGTACTGGAACAACGAGGCGGCGACCGCCGAGGCGCTGGCCGACGGCTGGTTCCACACGGGCGACATCGGCACGCTCGACGAGGACGGCTACCTCGCCATCACCGGCCGGAAGAAGGAGATCCTGGTGACGGCGGGCGGCAAGAACGTCGCCCCGGCGGTCATCGAGGACCGGATCCGGGCGCACGCGCTGATCGCGGAGTGCATGGTGGTCGGCGACGGCCGCCCGTTCGTGGGCGCGCTGGTCACCCTGGACGAGGAGTTCCTGACCCGCTGGGCCGCCGAGCACGACAAGCCGGCCGGCTCGACGGCCGCGACCCTCCGCGACGACGCGGACCTGCTCGCGGAGATCCAGCGCGCGGTGGACGACGGCAACGCGGCGGTGTCGAAGGCCGAGTCGGTCCGCAAGTTCCGCATCCTGAACGCCCAGTTCACGGAGGAGGCGGGCCACATCACCCCGTCCCTGAAGCTGAAGCGCAACGTGGTGGCGAAGGACTTCGCGGACGAGATCGAGGCGATCTACGGCGCGTAGCGCGGGAGCACGACATGCACCGACGCCCGTGGCGCCCCGGAGGGGGCGGCCACGGGCGTCGGTCGTTCCACGGCGTGGGGCGCGGCTACAGCAGCTCCTTGAGCCGCTCCGCCAACAGGTCCCAGCGCCACTTCTCCTCGACCCACTCGCGGCCGCGCTCGCCCATGCGGCGGCGCAGTTCCGGGTCCTTGAGCAGGGCGACGATGCGGTCCGCCGAGTCCTCCGGGGCGTCGCCGCGGACCACCCAGCCCGTCTCGCCGTCCAGGACCGCGTCGGGGGCGCCGCCGGAGTCGCCGGCGACGACGGGGAGGCCGGTGGCGGAGGCCTCCAGGTAGACGATGCCGAGACCCTCGACGTCCAGGCCCCCGCGGCGGGTCCGGCAGGGCATCGCGAAGACGTCGCCCGCCCCGTAGTGCGCCGGCAGCTCCTCCCACGGCACCGCGCCGGTGAAACGCACGGAATCGGCCACGCCGGTCTCGCCGGCGAGCTTGCGCAGCTCGGCCTCGTACGGGCCGCCCCCGACGATCAGCAGCACCGCGTCCGGCACGTCCGCCAGGATCGCCGGCATCGCCCGGATCAGGGTGTCCTGGCCCTTGCGCGGCACCAGCCGCGAGACGCAGACGACGACCGGCCGGTCCGCGAGGCCCAGCCGTTCCCGTACCGCGTCCCCGCCCGAGCCCGGGTGGAAGGTCTTCTCGTCCACGCCCGGCGGGAGCTGCGTCATCCGGCCCGCCGCGGCCGGCGTCAGGGCCCCGGCGATCCGGGAGCGGGTGTACTCGCCGAGGTACGTGAGCGTGTCCGTGCCCTCGCCGATCCGCCGCAGCAGCTGCCGCGCGGCCGGCAGCTGCGCCCAGCCCGCCTCGTGCCCGTGCGTCGTCGCCACGATCCGCCGCGCGCCGGCCCGGCGCAGCGCGGGTGCCATCAGGCCGAGCGGCGCGGCCGCCCCGAACCACACCGACTCGCAGCCGTGCTCGCGCAGCAGCCCGACCGCCCGCGCGGTCACTCGCGGCGTGGGCAGCAGCATGGTGGTCCGGTCCCGCACCACCGTGAAAGGCTGTGCCGCGTCGAACGCGGCGGTCGCCGCCGCGCCCTCGCGCCCGCGCTTCCATGTGGAGGCGTAGACGACGATCCGCTCGGGATCCAGACGGAGTGCCATGTTGTGCAGGAAAGCCTGGATTCCGCCGGGTCGTGGCGGGAAGTCGTTGGTTACGATCAAGGTCTTGTGCATCGCCGCCGACAGTACCGAACGGCCTTGCGTCATGGCTCGTCATGGCTCCCGCACAACCCCGCCCTGCATCACAGACCCCGCATACGCGGACATACACGACAAGGACGAGGTAGAGGTATGACGGGCGCGACTGCGCGATCAACGCTGACCGCACTTCGGCTTCCCCTCGGGATCTGGGTCCTCACCCGCGCCCTGCTCCTGCTCTGCGTGTTCAGGGTCGTCGTGATCCCGGGCCCGGACGTCACCAGCGACATCTCGGTGATCTACCAGGGCTGGTACGAGGTCCTGAAGACCGGCACGTACCCGCTGAACGACGTCACCTGGCAGTACCCGCCGGCTGCCGCGCTCGCGGTCCTCTCCCCCGGCCTGCTGCCCTTCCTGGACTACCCCTCCGCCTTCTTCCTCCTCGCCTTCGCCGCCGACGCCGTCGTATGCGGGCTGCTGATGTACGCGGGCCGGCGGCCCGGCCGCTCGCCGCGCGGCGCGTGGCTGTGGATAGCGGGCGTGCCGCTGCTCGGCCCGACCGCGTACGCCCGGTACGACCTGATGGTCACTGCCGTCGCCGTCGCCGCGCTGCTCGCGGGCCTGCGCCGGCCCGGCGTCCTCGGGGCGCTGGCCGCCTTCGGCGCGATGCTGAAGGTGTGGCCGGCGCTGCTGCTCGCCGGGACCCCGCGCGGCCGGGCGACGCTGCGCTCCTGGTCGGCCGCGGCGGGCGTGGGCGTGGCGCTGCTGCTGGTGTTCAGCGCGTGGATGCCCGGCGCGTACGCGTTCCTGACCTTCCAGCGCGACCGCGGCACCGAGGTCGAGTCGCTGGGCTCGCTGGTCTTCCACGTGGCCCGGCACTTCGGCTGGGACGGGCAGGTGCTGCTGAACTACGGCTCGGTGGAGTTCCTGGGCCCGTACGTCCCGCAGGTGAGCACGGCGGCGATGGCGCTGACCGTGGCCGTGTTCGGCTGGCTGCTGGTGTGGCGGATCCGGGCGCGTGGGTTCACCTCGACGACCCCGGCGGACGCCGCGTTCACCGCGGTGCTGCTGTTCACGGTGACGAGCCGGGTGATAAGCCCGCAGTACATGATCTGGCTGGTCGGGCTGGCCGCGGTCTGTCTGGCGTACCGCTCCAGCGGGATGCGCCGGCCCGCGCACCTGGTCCTCGCGGCCACGGCCGTGACGCAGTTCGAGTTCCCGGTGTGGTTCTCGCACGTCGTGGACAGCGACCCGCTCGGCGTGGCGCTGCTGCTGCTCCGCAACGGCCTGCTGGTCTGGGCGTCGGTCGCCGCCTGCCGCGTCCTGTGGCGGCAGACGGTCACCGAACCGCGCCTCGGCGCCGCGACCGTGCCCGCACCGGCCCGCGCCGGTCAGCCCGCCCGCGACAAGACCCTGCTGGGCTCCTGACCCTCCGCCCGCACGGCGCGGCGGTGCAGCGCGCTCAGCGCCGCGCACTGGCCGCCCATCGCCAGCGCCATCGCGAGGCAGACCCCGGGCAGCCCGAGCCCGGCGGGCCCGGAGAGCCCGTACGCGAGCGGGATCTGGACGAGCACGCCCACCACGGTCACGCGAGCGAGGACGGGCGTGCCGCCGCTGCCCTCGAAGACCCCGGCCAGCCCGATGAACATGGCCATGAGCACGAGGTACGGGCCCAGGCAGCGCAGGTACAGCGCCCCTGCGGCGGCCACCTCGGGGGCCGCCCCGAAGCCCCGCATGACCGGGTCGGCGGCGAGCAGCAGCAGCCCGGCGGCCGTCGCCCCGAGCGCGCCGCCGACGAGCCGGGCCTCGCGGCCGACGGCCCGGCGTGCGTCGCGGCCTGACCCGAGCAGGTGCGCGGTGTGGATCGCGGCAGCTTGGCAGACGGCGTAGAACGCCATGGTGGCGACGTACATCGCCTTCGAGGCGATGCCGTACGCGGCGACCTCGACGACCCCGAGCCGGGCCACGATGCCGACCAGGACGAGCGTGCCGGCCATCCGTACGGCGAAGTCGACGGACATCGGGAAGCCGGTGGCCGCGGTCCGCCGCAGGGCGGCCCGGACCCCCTCCGCGGGCGGCACGGCGGCGGCCGCGCGCAGCAGCGCGTTGCGGCGCAGTACGAGCAGT
>NZ_DATCVQ010000760.1:0-24211 GCF_036566765.1 Streptomyces sp. | reverse complement strand
AAGAGGAGAGGTGCTCCCGGTGCTCGTCACAGGCCAGCCAGGTCTTGCGGCGCTCCGGGGTGTGCAGCTTCGGGTTGTTCCAGGCGAGCACCCATACGGCATCGGCGCGGCAGCCCTTCGCGGAGCAGATCGGGGTCTCGTCACTCACGGAATTCGTCTCACAAGCGGGGAAAGCGAGCGGGGAAAACAAGCGGAGAAAAGGCGACGCCGAGCAGCCACGGGGGGAGCTGCCCGGCGTCGGTCTGTCGCTCCGACGGGGGATGCGGAGCGCGTACGAAGTATGTCACGGGTAACCCGTCGTACGGCACTGGAACAACATGATTGATCTGAGCTTTCCTTGAGCTTGGTGTTTCAGTTCCGCTCGCGCGGTTCGCCGCGCGCACCCGACGCGGCCCCGCCCGCACCAGCTTCCGGCACGGGTTCCGCGAAGTCGTCCTCGGCTCGTGGCGGCATGATCATCGGCGGCGTGGGAGCGGTCACGAAGGTCGACGGCAATGAGGGCGCGTTCTCCCGCCCCGCGTTGGCGATGACGACGGCGATATAGGGCAGAACCGCCCCGAGCACCAGCGCGACGATCGCGACGTGCCGTTCGACGTTCCAGAGCGTGGCCGCGAGCACCACGGAAATCGTACGGACCGTCATCGAGATGACGTACCGGCGCTGACGTCCGCGCACGTCCTCCTGAAGGCTCGTCCTGGCTCCGGTGATCCGGAACACCTGGGCGCTGCCGCCGCCATGCTGCTTCCGCATCACATTCCACCATCCGCCCGCATCGGACTCTCCCCGTCCCCGCATCCGCTCCGTACCCGGTGGAGGTACCGGGCCCGGACAACTCCCACGTTACGCCGCGTCTGCGCCGCCTACGAGACCGGGGCACCTCCCGCCTGGGCGAACGGGCTCGCTCCCGGCACGTACGGCCGCACCCGGCGTGCGGCGTAGCCCGAGCGGACCGACACTGACCGTAGTGCTCATGTCGAGCCGTACGAGGAGGCAGCCATGGGCTGGTTGTGGGCGATCATCGTGGGATTCGTGCTGGGCCTGATCGCCAAGGCCATCATCCCCGGGAAACAGCACAGTCCCCTCTGGCTGACCACCATCTTCGGCATGCTCGGCGCCGTCGCCGGCAATGCCATGGCACGTGGGTTCGGCGTGGACGAGACTCCCGGCATCGACTGGAGCCGCCACGTCTTCCAGCTCATCGCCGCGATCATCATCGTCGGCTTCGGCGACATGCTCTACATGGCGACGCTGGGCAAGAGGAAACACCGGACCTGAGAGCCGTACGACGAAGGAGCCGTACGACGAAGGGGGCGCCCTCCAACGGGAGAGGCGCCCCCTTCTGCCGTGCTCAGGACCTAGGCCGAGGTGACCTCGACCGCGGCCAGGTTCTTCTTGCCCCGGCGCAGCACCAGCCAGCGACCATGGAGCAGGTCCTCCTTGGCGGCAACCGCGTCCTCGGCCGAGACCTTGACGTTGTTCACGTAGGCCCCGCCCTCCTTCACCGTCCGCCGCGCGGCCGACTTGCTGGCCACGAGTCCCACCTCGGCGAACAGATCCACGACGGCACCGAGTTCGGCGACCCGGATGTGCGGCACCTCCGAGAGCGCCGCGGTCAGCGTCTTCTCGTCCAGCTCCGCCAGCTCCCCCTGCCCGAAGAGGGCACGGCTCGCGGCGATCACGGCGGCCGTCTGGTCGGCGCCGTGCACCAGCGTCGTCAGCTCCTCCGCCAGCGCCCGCTGCGCGGCCCGGGCCTGCGGACGCTCCTCGGTCTGCTTCTCCAGCTCCTCGAGTTCCTCACGGGACCTGAAGGACAGGATGCGCAGGTACGTCGAGATGTCCCGGTCGTCCACGTTCAGCCAGAACTGGTAGAACGCGTACGGCGTCGTCATCTCCGGGTCGAGCCAGACGGCGCCGCCCTCGGTCTTGCCGAACTTGGTGCCGTCCGCCTTGACCATCAGCGGCGTCGCGAGACAGTGCGCCTCGGCCTCGGGCTCCAGCTTGTGGATCAGGTCGAGCCCCGCCGTGAGGTTGCCCCACTGGTCGCTGCCACCCTGCTGCAGCGTGCAGCCGTACCGCCGGTACAGCTCGAGGAAGTCCATGCCCTGGAGCAGTTGGTAGCTGAACTCCGTGTAACTGATGCCCTCCTGGGACTCCAGCCGGCGCGCGACCGAGTCCTTGGTGAGCATCTTGTTGACACGGAAGTGCTTGCCGATGTCCCGCAGGAACTCGATGGCCGACATCCCGGCCGTCCAGTCCAGGTTGTTCACCATGACCGCGGCGTTCTCGCCCTCGAAGGACAGGAACGGCTCGATCTGCGCGCGCAGCCGGGACACCCAGTTCGCGACCGTCTCCGGGTCGTTCAGCGTGCGCTCGGCCGTGGGGCGGGGGTCGCCGATCTGACCGGTCGCCCCGCCCACCAGCGCCAGCGGGCGCAGGCCCGCCTGCTGGAGCCGGCGCATGGTGAGGACCTGCACCAGGTGACCGACGTGCAGGCTGGCCGCCGTGGGGTCGAAACCGCAATAGAACGTGACGGGACCGTCCGCGAGCGCCTTGCGCAAAGCGTCCTCGTCAGTGGACAGGGCCCACAGCCCACGCCACTTCAGCTCGTCGACGATGTCCGTCACGGTTCTCGTATCTCCTCGAAAGGTTCTCGGGCAGTCGAGTGACTACCGGCTACGAGGTTATACGCCCTGACTGACAGAACTCATATTGAAATCCGGCACCCGCAGCGCCGGCATCGCGGCCCTGGTGAAGTAGTCGCTCCACTCCCTCGGCAGCGTCTTCTCCGTCCGCCCCGCCTCCGTCGCCCGGCCCAGCAGGCCGACCGGCGACTCGTTGAACCGGAAGTTGTTGACCTCGCCGGTCACCTCGCCGTTCTCGACGAGGTACACGCCGTCCCGGGTCAGCCCGGTGAGCAGCAGGGTGGCCGGGTCGACCTCGCGGATGTACCAGAGGCAGGTCAGCAGCAGCCCGCGCGTGGTGTTCGCGACCATCTCCTCCAGCGACAGCTCCGAGCCTCCGTCGAGGACGAGGCTGCCGGCCGCCGGGGCGACGGGCAGCCCGGTCAGGCCCGCGCTGTGCCGGGTCGTCATCAGATGCGCCAGCTCGCCCTGTCGGATCCAGTCGGTGGCGGCGACCGGCAGACCGTTGTCGAACACCGACTGATCGCCCCCGGAGGAGTGCGCGACCACGAAGGGCGCGGATTCCAGGCCCGGCTCGTTCGGGTCGCTGCGCAGGGTCAGCGGCAGCTCGGTCAGCCTCTCGCCGACCCGGGTGCCGCCGCCCGGCTTGGAGAACACCGTCCGCCCCTCGGCCGCGTCCCGGCCCGACGCCGACCACAGCTGGTAGATCAGCAGATCGGCGACCGCGGTCGGCGGCAGCAGCGTCTCGTACCGTCCTGCGGGCAGCTGGTGGCGCCGCGCGGCCCATCCCAGGCGTACGGCGAGCTCGGCGTCCAGCGCCGCCGGGTCGACGTCCTTGAAGTCCCGGGTGGAGCGTCCGGCCCAGGCCGAGCGGGTCCGGTCCGGCGACTTGGCGTTGAGCTCCAGCGTGCCGTTGGGCTGGTCGTGGCGCAGTCGCAGCCCCGTGGACGTGCCCACATAGGTCGACACGAGTTCATGGTTGGCGAAGCCGTAGAGTTCGCGGCCGCCCGCACGCGCGCGTGCGAAGGACTCGCCGAGCGCCGGTGCGAAGTCGGCGAAGACGGCCGAGGAGGTCTCGGCGGGCGCGTCCGTGAAGTCCGGGGACTCCGGTACGCCCGTGACCAGCGGCTGGGCGTCCTCGGCGGGCGCGGCACCGCGCGCGGCGGCCTCCGCGGCCCGCACCAGCGGCTCCAGCTCGTCCGCGGTCACCGCGGACCGGGAGACCACGCCGGAGGCGGTGCCTTCCTTGCCGTCGACGGTCGAGACGACCGTGAGCGTGCGCCCGCGCGTGACGCCGTTCGTGGTGAGTGCGTTGCCCGCCCAGCGCAGGTTGGCGGTCGACTGCTCGTCGGCGATCACGACACAGCCGTCGGCCTGGGACAGCGCGAGGGCCCGCTCGACGATTTCGTGCGGCTTGCTGGTGCGGGCGCTCATCGACCGGCCTCCTGCGTGGTGTTCAGAATGTTGACGCCCTTGAAGAGGGCCGACGGGCAGCCGTGCGAGACGGAGGCGACCTGGCCGGGCTGGGCCTTGCCGCAGTTGAAGGCGCCGCCGCGGACATAGGTCTGCGGGCCGCCCACCGCGGCCATCGAGCCCCAGAAGTCGGTGGTGGTCGCCTGATAGGCGACGTCTCGCAGCTGCCCGGTGATCCGGCCGTTCTCGATCCTGAAGAACCGCTGGCCGGTGAACTGGAAGTTGTAGCGCTGCATGTCGATCGACCAGGACCGGTCGCCGACGACATAGATGCCGCGGTCCACGCTCCCGATCAGGTCCTCGGTCGACATCCCGGCCGGGTCGGGCTGGAGCGACACGTTGGCCATGCGCTGCACCGGCACGTGCCCGGGGGAGTCGGCGTAGGCGCACCCGTTGGAGCGCTCGAACCCGGTCAGCTTCGCGATCCGCCGGTCCAGCTGGTAGCCGACGAGGGTGCCGTCCTTCACCAGGTCCCAGGACTGGCCCTCGACACCCTCGTCGTCGTAGCCGATGGTCGCGAGGCCGTGCTCGGCGGTGCGGTCACCGGTCACGTTCATCAGCTCGGAGCCGTACCTGAGCTTGCCGAGCTGGTCGAAGGTGGCGAAGGAGGTGCCGGCGTAGGCCGCCTCGTAGCCGAGCGCGCGGTCCAGCTCGGTGGCGTGGCCGATGGACTCGTGGATGGTCAGCCACAGGTTGGACGGGTCGACGACGAGGTCGTACAGGCCCGCCTCGACACTGGGCGCCCGCATCTTCTCGGCGAGCAGCTCCGGGATCTGCTCCAGCTCGCTCTCCCAGTCCCAGCCGGTGCCCGTGAGGTACTCCCAGCCGCGGCCGACCGGCGGCGCGATGGTCCGCATCGAGTCGAACTCGCCACTGGACTCGTCGACCGACACCGCCGTCAGCTGCGGGTGCAGCCGGACCCGCTGCTGTGTGGTCACCGTGCCGGCGGTGTCGGCGTAGAACTTGTTCTCGTGCACGGTGAGCAGCGAGGCGTCGACGTGGTTGACCCCGTCCGCCGCCAGCAGCCGCGCGCTCCAGTCCGCGAGCAGCGCCGCCTTCTCCTCGTCGGGCACGGAGAACGGATCGATCTCGTACGACGAGATCCACGTACGGTCGGCGTGCACGGGCTCATCGGCCAGCTCGACGCGCTCGTCGGACCCGGCCGCGCGGATCACCTGGGCGGAGAGCTTCGCCATGGCCACGGCCTGCGAGGCGACCTTGGCGGCGGCGTCCAGCGTCAGGTCCACACCGGACGCGAAGCCCCAGGTGCCGCCGTGGACGACCCGCACCGCGTACCCGAGGTCGGTGGTGTCCGAGGTCCCGGAGGGCTTGGCGTCCCTGAGGCGCCAGGACGCGCTGCGCACCCGCTCGAACCGGAAGTCCGCGTGCTCGGCGCCGAGCGCACGCGCGCGTGCCAGCGCGGCGTCGGCGAGGGCACGTAGGGGAAGCGCTGTGAAGGCTTCGTCGATGGTATGAGGCACCTGGGTCTCTTCCTGTCGGCATGAGGGTGGGCGAGGGGCTGCCCCGATCATGTCGCGGCGACCGGTGCCCGGACCACACGTTTGTGACCGCTGCCGGCAACTTTCTGTAGGGACCCGACAGCGAGTCCCGTAAGCCACTGTCGGTGCCCGAATGTCCCTGACGGCGACCGGCCCGATAGGTTTTCGGGGAAGCCGCCTGCCATCCACGTGTTCGGGCGGGTGTGTCAGACCCCTATGGAAAGGGTGATCCGTTGAGCCGCTCGGTTCTCGTCACCGGAGGCAACCGGGGCATCGGCCTCGCCATCGCCCGCGCATTCGCCGACGCCGGCGACAAGGTCGCGATCACGTACCGCTCGGGTGAGCCGCCGGCCGGCTTCCTGGCCGTCAAGTGCGACATCACCGACACCGAGCAGGTGGAGCAGGCCTACAAGGAGATCGAGGCCGAGCACGGCCCGGTCGAGGTGCTGATCGCCAACGCCGGCGTCACCAAGGACCAGCTCCTGATGCGCATGTCCGAGGAGGACTTCACCTCGGTCATCGACACCAACCTCACCGGCACCTTCCGCGTGGTCAAGCGCGCCAACCGCGCCATGCTGCGCGCCAAGAAGGGCCGGGTCGTCCTGATCTCCTCGGTCGTCGGTCTCTACGGCGGCCCCGGCCAGGCCAACTACGCCGCCTCCAAGGCCGCCCTGGTCGGCTTCGCGCGCTCCCTCGCCCGTGAGCTGGGCTCGCGCAACATCACCTTCAACGTCGTCGCGCCCGGCTTCGTCGACACCGACATGACCAAGGTGCTCACCGACGAGCAGCGTGAGGGCATCGTGAAGCAGGTGCCGCTCGGTCGTTACGCGCAGCCCGAGGAGGTCGCCGCGACGGTGCGGTTCCTGGCCTCGGACGACGCCTCGTACATCACTGGAGCCGTCATTCCCGTTGACGGCGGACTGGGAATGGGTCACTGAACACCATGAGCGGAATTCTCGAGGGCAAGCGCGTCCTGATCACCGGTGTGCTGATGGAGTCCTCCATCGCCTTCCACGCCGCCAAGCTGGCCCAGGAGCAGGGCGCCGAGATCATCCTGACCGCGTTCCCGCGGCCCACGCTGACCGAGCGCATCGCCAGGAAGCTCCCCAAGCCCACCAAGGTCATCGAGCTCGACGTGACCAACGACGAGCACCTCGGCCGGCTGGCCGACATCGTCGGCGAGGAGCTCGGCGGCCTCGACGGCGTCGTGCACTCCATCGGCTTCGCGCCGCAGGACGCGCTCGGCGGCAACTTCCTGAACACGCCGTTCGAGTCCGTGGCCACGGCCATGCACGTCTCGGCGTACTCCCTGAAGTCGCTCACCATGGCCTGCCTGCCGCTGATGCAGAACGGCGGCTCGGTCGTCGGCCTCACCTTCGACGCGCAGTACGCCTGGCCGCAGTACGACTGGATGGGCCCGGCCAAGGCCGCCCTGGAGGCCACCAACCGCTACATGGCGCGCGACCTCGGCGAGCGGAACATCCGCTGCAACCTGATCTCCGCCGGCCCGATCGGTTCGATGGCCGCGAAGTCGATCCCCGGCTTCGCCGAGCTGGCGAAGGTCTGGGACGACCGCTCCCCGCTGGAGTGGAACCTGGCCGACCCGGAGCCGGCCGGCCGCGGTGTCGTCGCGCTGCTGAGCGACTGGTTCCCGAAGACCACCGGCGAGATCGTCCACGTGGACGGCGGCCTGCACGCGATCGGCGCGTGACCGCGTAGCGGACGGAGACGTCCGACGCGGACGGACACGTCACGAGGGCCGGGCGGCCCGCTCCTTTCGGGAGCGGGCGCCCGGCCCTCCGCGTCCCCGGACCCTCCCGAGTCGAAAAGTCCGGCGGGTCACCCCAGACTGGGTCAGAGCGTGACGTTTCTGTCTGCCGACGGGGAGGAGGTGCGGCCGTGCGTGCGATGCATCGCAGAGTGGCCGCCATCGCCTCGGCCGCCGTACTCCTCGCCGGGAGCGCCGTCCTCGCCGAGGTGCGCGCCGCTCCGGCTCCCGCCGGGAACCGCGCCGCCGGCGTCGGGTCCGAGCAGCCGCCGGAGTACGAGGCGTCCTGCCGTACCGCCGTGCAGGGCTCCCGGGTCACCGCGTACTGCCACAACCCCTTCCCGGGCACCGACCGGATCCGGCTGCACGTCGAGTGCGAGACCTGGTGGGACATCGACAGCGACAGCGCCCCGGTCGAGGTCGGCCCCACCGACTACGCCGAGCTGACCGGTCGCTGCTGGAAGGACGTGCGCGCCGCCTGGATCACTCACCAGCCGGCGCGGGACTCCTCAGGCACATGAACGGATAGCTCGCCGCCTCCGCCGCCGCGACGTCCCCGTCGCCGGCCCGGATCGCGTCCACGAGCCGCCCGTGGTCCATGTGGTTCTCCGGCCGCAGCTCACGGCCCACGTCGTCCCGCAGCCAATCCCGCAGGAGATCCCCGAGGTCGGCGTACAGGCCGGTCAGCACGTCGTTGTGCGAGGCCGCGACCACGGCCTGGTGGAAGGCCGCGTCCACCGTCACGAAGTGCTCCGCGCCGCCCGCCGCCCAGGCCTCCTCGCGCCGCGCGAGCAGCGTTTCCAGCTGCCGTACGTCCCGCTCGGTGCGCCGCTCCGCGGCCAGCCGCGCCGCCGAGGACTCCAGCGTCGAGCGCACCTCGGCCACGTGCCGGGGGTCGGACGCCGCGAACCGGCGGTGCATCACCCCGGCCAGCTCGCTCGTGGCGAGGACGTACGTGCCGGAGCCCTGGCGGATGTCGAGCAGCCCGTTGTGCGCGAGCGCGCGGACCGCCTCACGCACGGTGTTGCGGGCCACGCCCAGCTGCTCGACCAGCTCGGGCTCGGTCGGGATGCGCGAGCCCACCGGCCATTCGCCGGAGGTGATCTGGTGGCGCAGCTGCGTGATCACCTGGTCCGCGAGCGCGGAACGACGGGGGGAGCTGAGCGCCATGAAGTGCACCTTCCGTTTCCATGGGTTCCGCGACGGATCGGTTCGCGATATTGGTTCTAAATTGGACAACCAATCATCCCATGATTCTATGATGGCTCCCATGTCCGACGAGCCCCAGACCCTCGAATCCGCACGCACAACCACCCGTGTGTCCGCCCCCGCCGAGCCCACAGGCAGCGGCGCCCGGCCCTGGGTCGCCCGGCTCGTCGTCGTCGGACTGGTGCTCGCCGCGCTCAACCTCCGGCCCGCCATCACCAGCCTCGGCGCCCTCCTCGAAGAGGTCCGCACCGGGCTGCACATGAGCGGCACCGTCGCCGGCGTCCTCACCTCCGTGCCGCCGCTCTGCTTCGCGATCTTCGGCATCACCGCTCCCCGCCTCGCCCGCCGCTTCGGCCCCACCGCCGTCGTCGGCGCCGGCATGGCGGCGATCTTCGCCGGACTCGCCGTGCGGCCCTTCGCCTCCGGCACCGTCGGCTTCCTCGCCGCCAGCGCGCTCGCCCTCATGGGCATCGCCGTCAGCAACGTCCTGATGCCCGTCATCGTCAAGCGGTACTTCCCCGACCGCGTCGGCACCGTGACCGGCCTCTACTCCATGGCCCTCGCGCTCGGCACCTCGCTCGCCGCCGCCGCGACCGTGCCCATGACCGAGGCGCTGGGCGGCAGTTGGCGCACCGGCCTCGGCGTATGGGCCGTGCTCGCCGCACTCGCCGTCCTGCCCTGGCTCCCGCTGCTCCGCGACCGGACGACGGCCTCGACGAGGCACGCGACGCGGTCCGCCCCCGAAGCGCCCGTACGCATCACCCGCAGCCGCACTGCCTGGGCCCTCGCAGGCTTCTTCGGCCTCCAGGCCACCGGCGCGTACATCACCATGGGCTGGATGCCGCAGATCTTCCGTGACGCCGGCGTCCCCGCCTCCACGGCCGGTGTGCTGCTCGCGGTCACCATGGTCATGGGCGTCCCGCTCGCCTTCGTCATCCCGCGCCTGGCGACCCGGATGCGCACCCAGGGCCCGATCGTCGTCGCCCTCGGGCTCTGCGGCCTGACCGGCTACCTCGGGCTCCTCCTCGCCCCCGCCGCCGGCGCATGGGCCTGGGCCCTGCTGCTCGGCGTCTCCAACTGCGCCTTCCCGCTCGCCCTCACCATGATCGGCATGCGCTCGCGCACCGGCGCCGGGGTCGTCCGGCTCTCCGCCTTCGCGCAGAGCGTCGGCTATCTGATCTCCATCCCCGGACCGCTCCTGGTCGGCGTCCTCTACCAGCACAGCGGCGGCTGGGACCTGCCGCTCGCGCTGATGGCGGGCCTGCTGATCCCGCAGATGATCGTGGGCAGCCTCGCCGGACGGGACCGGACGGTCGAGGACGAACTCTGAGATGCGAGACTGAGTCCATGCCCGTGCTCGACCCGAACCCCCCGAACGGCCAGAAGAAGCTGCTCATCGTGCTCGGCGCGATGCTCGGCATCGGAGTCGTCATCGCCGTCATCGCCTCGATCGCCTCGCCCTGATCCGCCCGCCCCGCTCCCCGGGACCCCCGTGGGGCTCCCGGGCTGAGGCTTTCCCCCGCATCCCCTAGGGGGTCGTCCTCAGGGTGAAGTGGGTGGATCACCGGATGGGCCCGGCCTTGCCCGCTCCGTACGTTGGTGACATCGCAGCAGCGGATGTCCCGACCCCACGGAGGCGGCCATGTCGGCCCGTACCCCCACCAGCGCCCGGATCCCGGCGGCAGGCGTCGACACCCGGCTGCCGTGGTGGGCCCTCGCCCTCCCGGTGGCCGCCTTCGTCGCGCTCTTCCTGCTGATCGCGGACCCGGGCCAGGCGCACGCCGCGGCGGGCCCCGGCGACCCCTCGGTCGGGCGGCTCCTGGAGACGCTCCAGCAGACCCTGCGCCACTGAACCCCTGCGGGTGCAGTCTCGCCCAACCCCCTGCGCCCGGTGCCCCGTTTCGTGCGAAGCTGGGGTGCATGAGCGTCGACACACCCCGCAGGATCGTGCTGCTCCGCCACGCGAAGGCCGACTGGCCCCAGGTGTCCGACCACGAGCGTCCGCTGGCCGACCGAGGCCGTCAGGACGCCCCCGTGGCAGGCCGCCGGCTCGCCGAGACCGGCATCTCCTTCGACCTGGCCCTCTGCTCGACCGCGATCCGTACCCGCGAGACCTGGAAGCTCGCGGTGACCGAGCTGCCGCACCGCCCCAAGACGGTGTACGAGGACCGGATGTACGAGGCCTCCCTCGGCGAGCTGATCGCCCTGGTCAACGAGACCTCCGACGACGTGGGCAACCTGCTGCTCATCGGCCACAACCCCGGCATGCACGCCCTCGCCGACGCCCTCTCGGGCGAGTCCGAGGGGGATCTGCTGCCCCAGATGAACCGCAGGGGCTTCCCGACGGCGGCCTTCGCGACCGTCGAGTTCACCGGCTCCTGGAAGTCCGTGGAGCACGGCGTCGGCCGGCTGGTCGGCTTCTGGATGCCGCACCCCTGATCCGTACGGCTGATCCGTACGCCTATCGGTACGCCTGATCGGATCGCCTGATTCGCACGCCTGATCCGCACGCCTGATCCGTACGAAGAAGGCCCGGCCGTCGTGGGACGGCCGGGCCCTTCGTGTACTCGGGGTCAGTGCGGGAGGTCGTCGTCCTCGTCGACGTCCGCCGCCTCGACCTCCTCGCGGGTGATGCCGAGCAGATACAGCACGGTGTCCAGGAACGGCACGTTCACCGCCGTGTGGGCCGCCCTGCGCACCACCGGCTTGGCGTTGAAGGCCACGCCGAGGCCGGCCGCGTTCAGCATGTCCAGGTCGTTCGCGCCGTCGCCGATCGCGACGGTCTGCGCCAGCGGCACGCCGGCCTCCTGGGCGAACCGGCGCAGCAGCCGCGCCTTCCCGGCCCGGTCCACGATCTCGCCGGTGACCTTGCCGGTGAGCTTCCCGTCCACGATCTCCAGGGTGTTGGCCGAGGCGAAGTCGAGCCCGAGCCGTTCCATGAGGTCGTCGGTGACCTGGGTGAATCCGCCCGAGACGACGCCGACCTGGTAGCCGAGCCGCTTGAGCGTACGGATCAGGGTGCGGGCGCCCGGGGTGAGCCGTACCTCGGCGCGGACCTTGTCCACCACCGAGGCGTCCAGGCCCGCCAGGAGCTCGACCCGGGCGTGCAGGGACTGTTCGAAGTCCAGCTCGCCGCGCATCGCGGCCGCGGTGACCTCGGCGACCTCGTCCTCGCAGCCCGCGTGGGCCGCGAACAGCTCGATGACCTCGTCCTGGATCAGCGTCGAGTCGACGTCCATGACCACGAGCCGCTGCGCCCGGCGGTGCAGGCCGGCGGAGACGACGGCGACGTCCACCCCGATCTCGTGCGCCTCGGTGGCCAGCGCCGTCCGCAAGGGCTCCGTCTCACAGCCGGAGACCGCGAACTCGACGGCCGTCACCGGATACTTCGCGAGCCGGAAGATGCGGTCGATGTTGCCGCCGGTCCCGGTGATCCTGGACGCTATGGCGGCGGTCTGCTCCGAGGTCAGCGGGTGGCCGAGCACGGTCACATGGGAACGGCCGCTGCCGCGCGGCCGGTTGTCGCCGGTGCCGGAGATGATCTCGGCCTGCAGTCTCAGCGACTCCGCCCAGCTGTGCACCGTCGCCCGCAGCTCGCCCTCGGAGCTCACGGTCGGCTCCGTGACGAGAGCGCACAGGACGATGCGGCCCCGCGTGACGACCTGCTCGATGTCGACCACGTCGACGGAGAAGGCGGCCAGGGTGTCGAAGAGCCCGGCGGTGATCCCGGGACGGTCCTTCCCGAAGATCTTGACGAGAAGGGTGGGAACGTCTGAGGTCTGCGTTGCGCTCATGGTGCTACCACCGTATCGGGCACGGGGTGCCACCCGATCCCCCGTCCCGAGGACCGGACACACCTGTGACAAGCCGGTCCACCCCGGTTGGCCCGCCCGACGCCCGCCCGCTACCTGCGTCGGCCCGGAGGGATCCCGGGAGGCGGCCCGGGTGGGGGAGGGGCGTCCCCGTCCGGCCAGTGTCGCGCGTCGGGGCGAGCCTCGCCTCCCGGCGGGTCGGGCGGTCGTGATCGAGGCCAGAATCACATCGCCGCCGCGGATCCCCGCGTCCGGGCTGCTCGTGCCCGTCCAGGACCCCCGATCCCCACGATCCGTACCTCATTGCCCCGAGTCGTCCCGTTCCTTCATGATTCGTAAGGACTCATGGATGCTTCCCACCTTCCGAGGGCTTTTCTCCCCCGTCGACGGACCCTCAGGGGACCGCTCCACAAGGGCAGTTCGGGCCACTCGGCGGCAGCCTCTGCGGGGTCTTCACACGGCCCGACTTTCGGTTCCAGGGCCGGGCCTGAAATAGTTCCCCACGATGTTCGCCATCCCTAGACTCCCAGCGACGGGAGCACATCGGGGGACAAGTAGTGGGGCATGGAGTGCCAGAACTCGTACTGGAATTGAACGGAAGGACCTGGACTCTCGATCCGTCCAGGTCGTACACCCTCGGACGTGATCCGCAGGGCGACCTGGTCATCGACGACGCCAGAGTCTCGTGGCGACACGCCACCATCAGCTGGGGCGGCCGGAGTTGGGTCATCGAGGACCACGGCTCCACCAACGGCACGTTCGTGCAGGGGCAGCGGATCCATCAGATGGAGATCGGCCCCGGCTCCGCCGTGAACCTCGGCAACGCGACCGACGGCCCCCGGCTGAATCTCGCCGGCGCCGCCCAGGCGCAGCCCGCGCACCAGGCACCGGCCCACCAGGCCGCCGCCGGCTGGTCCGGCCAGCAGGCCCAGCCCGCGCCGCACGCCCAGCCGCAGCAAGGCTGGCAGCAGCCGCCGGCCCAGCAGCAGGCGCCGGCCCAGGTCCCGCACCAGCAGGCGCCCCACCAGGGCGGCCCCGGCGTCGGCGGAGCCGCGGGGGCCCCTCCGATGCACGGCGACCGCAGCCCGACCACGTTCCACCAGCTGGCGCTCGGGCACGTCATGCGCATCGGTCGTGCGCTCGAGAACGAACTGGTCGTCTCCGACCTCCAGGTCTCGCGCCACCACGCCGAGTTCCACGCCACGCCCGACGGCCGCATGGAGATCCGCGACCTCGGCTCGCACAACGGCACGTACGTCAACGGTCAGCCGATCCCCAAGGGCGGCACCGCCCTCCTCGGCCCCAACGACACCGTCGGCGTCGGCCACTCGACCTTCCGGATCGTCGGCGGCCGGCTGGAGGAGTTCGTCGACACCGGCGAGGTCTCCTTCTCCGCCCGCCACCTGACGGTGACGGTCGACGGCGGCAAGCAGATCCTCAAGGACGTCTCCTTCGGCGTCCCCGAGAAGTCGCTGATCGGCGTCATCGGCCCCTCCGGCTCCGGCAAGTCCACTCTGCTCAAGGCGCTCACCGGCTACCGGCCCGCCGACCAGGGCGACGTCCTGTACGACAACCGCAGCCTCTACAAGCAGTTCGCCGAGCTGCGCCAGCGCATCGGTCTGGTCCCGCAGGACGACATCCTGCACAAGGAGCTGACCGTCAAGAAGGCGCTCAAGTACGCGGCCAAGCTCCGCTTCCCCGGCGACACCGCCGAGGCCGAGCGCGAGGCCCGCATCGACGAGGTGCTGCGCGAGCTCAAGCTGGACATCCACAAGGAGAAGAAGGTCACCTCCCTCTCCGGTGGCCAGCGCAAGCGTGTCTCCGTCGCCCTGGAGCTCCTCACCAAGCCGTCGCTGATCTTCCTGGACGAGCCGACCTCCGGCCTCGACCCGGGCATGGACCGCGACGTCATGCAGCTGCTGCGCGGCCTCGCCGACGACGGCCGCACGGTCCTCGTCGTCACCCACTCGGTGGCCGAGCTGGCGCTGTGCGACAAGCTCCTGGTGATGGCCCCCGGCGGCTCCGTGGCGTACTTCGGTCCGCCGGAGGAGGCGCTGAACTTCTTCGGCTACACCACCTGGGCCGACGTGTTCTCCGCCTTCGAGAACTACCGCGACTACGACTGGGCGGGCCGCTGGAAGGGCTCGCAGCACTACCAGATGTACGCCGCGGACATCGACGCCGTCGCCGCGCAGCCGGTCCAGATGCCGGCCGTGGCGATGGCCCGGCCGCCGAAGCCGCAGGGCTGGGGCTCCCAGCTGTGGACGCTGATCCGCCGGTACTCCTCGGTCATCGCCTCGGACAAGGGCTTCCTGGCCCTGATGGTCATGCTGCCCGCGGTCATCGGCTCGGTCTCCGTCGTCATCCCCGCCGACTTCGGCCTGGCGCCGCCCAAGCCGCCGTCCCGGTTCAACGGCGACGCCGGCATCATCATGCTGATCCTCGCCGTCGGCATGTGCTTCTCCGGTGCGGCCAACTCCGTACGAGAGCTGATCAAGGAACGGGTCATCTACGAACGGGAACGCGCCACCGGCCTGTCCCGCTCGGCCTACCTGATGTCCAAGGTGATCGTTCTCGGCGCCATCACGGCGTTCCAGGGCGTCATCCTGTGCGTCATCGGCTTCGCCATCCGCGAGCTGCCCGCCGAGGGCCTGCTCATGCCGCCGGCCGTCGAGCTGTGCATCGTCGTGATCGCGCTCGGCCTCACCTCGATGATGGTGGGCCTGGTCATCTCCTCGCTGGTGAAGACGGCCGAGAAGACCATGCCGCTGCTGGTCATGTTCGCGATCGTCCAGGTCGTGTTCACCGGCATCCTCTTCCAGGTGTTCGGTTCGCCCGGCCTGGAGCAGTTCGCCTGGCTCATGCCCTCCCGCTGGGCCATCGCCGGCGCGGGCACGACCCTCGACCTCTCGCACCTGATGGCGCCGTGGGACCCGCAGAACCCCACCGACCTGGACCCGCTGTGGGAGCACAGCGCCGGCCAGTGGCTCTTCAACGTCTCGGTTCTGCTGGCCATGACCGCCCTCCTGGGCGTTCTCGTGGCGCGCCTCCTGCGCCGCCACGAGCCCGAGGTCATGCGGAAGTAGCAGGACCCCGCACGAAGAGAAGGGCGGCGCCCCAGCCGGGGCGCCGCCCTTTCTCGTACGCGGTGTACGCGGATCAGTACGCGGATCAGTACGCGCTGTTCACGTTGTCCATGGAGCCGTAGCGGTCGGCCGCGTAGTTGCAGGCGGCGACGATGTTGGCGACCGGGTCGTACTGGTCCCAGGCGGTGCCGGCGACGTGGTACGCGTCGAAGGTCGGCTTGATGACCTGCAGCAGGCCCTTGGACGGCACGCCGTTGATGGCGTTGATGTCCCAGTTGTTGATGGCCCGGGGGTTACCGCTGGACTCCCGCATGATGTTGCGGTGGATGCCGTCGTAGGTGCCCGGGATGTTGTGCTTGTCCATGATGAACAGCGCCTCGCGGATCCAACCGTCGAGGTTGTTCGCGAAGACCGGCTTGCGGGCGGCGGCGCGGCTGGCCGCGGCCTTCGCCTCGGCACGCTTCTTCGCCGCGGCCTTGGCCTTGGCGACGGCCTTCGCCTTCGCGGCGGCCTTCGCCTCGGCGGCGGCCTTGGCCTTGGCGGCGGCCTTGGCCTTGGCGGCGGCGGCCTTCTCGGCCTGCAGGCTCACGACGTTCTGCTGCTCGGTCACGCCGGCGTGCAGCGCCTTGGCCTGCGGGCTGTTCGCGTTGTAGGCCCAGGCGACCTGCTGGGTGCCGGCCAGGGCCTGCGGCTCGGTTTCGGCCGACGCGTTACCGGGGACGAGCGAGAAAGCGACAGCGGCGGCGCCCAGGGCGGCCACACTGGCGATGGAGACCTTGTGCGTCTTCTTGAGTCGATAGTGACCAGGCGTGTTCGCGGACATACGTGACTACCTCTTCGAATAGCGCGGGGGGTCGCTCATGCCGGGGCGGCTGCGCCTCTTCGGCGGCGACGGACGCAATTCTTAGCGGCAGCAAAATCCTGTGGCAAAGGTGTGACGTACGATCCCGGGTAGTGGATCAGGGGGCCTGGGACGACCCCCCGACACCGCTTTGGGACCAGTTCTCCCACCACTCATCTGGCGCTTACGGGACAACTAGGACGGTTCGTAAGTGACCTGCGTCCTATGCGCGGGCTCACATAGGGCGGGTAACAGCCTCACCTTGCGTTGCTCGCGCAATGCGCACGGTGACGCCCCTCCTCCGGGAGGAGGAGATGCACGTCCCCGAACTCGTGCCAGAGGTAGCGCCCCCTCACCGCCGCGGCGTACGCGGCCTCGAGCGCGGGCCGCCCGGCGACCGCCTCCAGCATCAGCAGATGCGAGGCCTCGGGCTCGTGCAGCCCCGTCAGCAGGCCGTCCACGACCCGCACCCCCCGCGCCGGCGTGACCACGAGATCCGTCCACCGTGCCGCCGCCCGTACGACGCCGTCCGGCCCGGCCGCCGACTCCAGCGCCCGCACCGCGGTCGTCCCCACCGCGAGAATCCGGCCCCCGCTGGCCCTCGCCGCGTTCACCAGCCAGGCCGTCGTCGCCGGCACCTCGTACCACTCCGGATACGGCGGCTCGTGCGCCTCCGCCGACGCCACCCCCGTATGAAGGGTCAGCGGAGCGAACTGCACCCCCCGGCTCACCAGCTCCGCCACCAGCCCCGCTGTGAACGGCCGGCCCGCACTCGGCATCTCCGCCGACCCCGCGCCGTCGGCCGACGGCAGCGCGAACACCGTCTGGTACGCCTCCAACGGCTGATCCCGCTCCGTGTACCCGTACCGGATCGGCCGCCCGTACCGCGCCAGCAGCCCCGGCACCCCCACATCCGTATGGGCCCACCACAGCCGCGACCCTCCCCCTACGCCCCCAGGGGGCGTGGGGGGACCCCCAGGGGCCAGCGGCTCCGCGAGCACCAGCCGCGCCCCTCCGGGCAGCCGTACCACCGCCCCCGCCGGACCGCCCGGCCGCGGCCGGGTGCTGCCCCGGCCGTCCGGGGCCCGCAGCTCCACCGCCCACCGGCCGTCCTCGCCCCGGGTGGAGAAGTGCACGACGACCGGATCCCCGCCCAGCCGCCCCGTCACGGCAGCGGCCAGCGTCGCCGACGTGTTCACGACCAGTACATCGCCCGCCCTCAGCTGCACCGGCAGCTCCCGGAACGCGTGGTGCGACACCTCCGCGCCCCGCGAAACCAGCAGCCGTACGTCGTCCCGCCCCGAGCCCCGCTGCTCGGCCGGCGCCCGCGCGGACAGCTCCCGGGGCACCCTCAGCCCTTCCAGGCCGGCCCGTGCCGTCGTGCTCACTCGACCACCACCCCCAGCAGCGCGGGCGCCGCGTACCGGCCGCTCGCCGGACGCTCGTCCAGCAGTCGCAGGAACGCCGGAGCGACCTCCTCCGGCCGGGGAGCGCCCGGAGCCTCGTCCGGCTCGGCCGCCGCCAGCATGTCCGTGCGCATGCTGCCCGGATCCACCCACCACACCCGCAGCTCCGGCTCCTCCACCGCGAGCACCGCGGAGAGCAGGTCGAGCCCGGCCTTCGTCGCCCCGTACGCGCCCCACGTGCGGTACGCCTCCACGGCCGCGTCCGAGCTGATGTCGACCACCGCCCCCGAGGGCGCGGCGCGCAGCAATGGCAGGGCCTCCTGGATCAGCCCGAGCGGAGCCACCAGATTGGCCTCCAGGGCCGCCCGGAACCGGTCCAGCGGGTGGCCGGCCAGCGGCACCAGAGGCTCGACGCCCAGGATCCCCGCGTTGTTCACCAGCAGATCGAGCCCGCCCAGCTCCCGGGCCGCCGCCACCAGCTCCCGCCGGTGCGCCGCGTCCGTCACGTCCCCCGGCAGCGCCACGACGCGCGTCCCGTGCTCCGCGCGGACCGCGTCCGCGCCCTCCTGAAGGGCCTTCGCCGTCCGTGCGTCCAGGACCAGGTCCCAGCCCCGGCCGGCCAGTGCGTGGGCCAGCGCCCGGCCCAGCCCCTTCGACGCCCCCGTGATGATCGCGACAGGCATTCCGTCCATCCCCTCAAGCCGTATTCGAGCCGGATTCCCCGGATTCATCGACTGGATCCAGCCTCCGGCCCCGCCCCGGTCCGCCGCGTCGTCCGCGGGCCCCGACCCGACAGGGCACTTCGACCTAGGCCGCCGGTCCCAGCGGCGGCCGTCTCCGGTCGGATACGGACCGTCACACCCCACCGGTACCGTGAACACATGAGTCACCGACCGAGCTCCGGCCTCGCGGCCGTGAGCACCGCGCTGCTGGCCATGAGCCGCCAGATGGAGGTCCGCGACGTCCTCAAGACGATCGTGGTCTCCGCGCGCGAGCTGCTCGACGCCGAGTACGCGGCGCTCGGCGTGCCGGACGACCACGGCGGCTTCGCCCAGTTCGTCGTCGACGGCGTCACCGATGAACAGTGGAAGGCCATCGGACCGCTGCCCCGCCAGCACGGCATCCTCGCCGCGATGCTCCACAAGGCCGAGCCCGAGCGGCTCGCCGACGTCCGCGAGGACCCCCGCTTCGGCGGCTGGCCCGCCGCGCACCCCGTGATGTCCGACTTCCTCGGCCTACCCGTCCGGGACGGCGACGAGATCCTCGGCGCGCTGTTCCTCGCCAACAAGCGCTGCCCCAAGCCGGGGGGCGGCTGCGGCTTCACCGCCGACGACGAGGAACTTCTCTCGATCCTCGCCCAGCACGCCGCGATCGCCCTGACCAACGCCCGCCTGTACGAGCGCAGCCGCGAGCTCACCATCGCGGAGGAGCGCTCCCGGCTCGCCCACGAGCTGCACGACGCCGTCAGCCAGAAGCTCTTCTCCCTCCGGCTCACCGCCCAGGCCGCCGCCGCGCTCGTCGACCGCGACCCCGCCCGCGCCAAGGACGAGCTCCAGCAGGTCGCCGCGCTCGCCGCCGAGGCCGCGGACGAGCTGCGCGCCGCCGTCGTCGAACTGCGCCCCGCCGCGCTCGACGAGGACGGCCTGGTCCACACGCTGCGCACCCAGATCCAGGTCCTCGACCGGGCCCACACGGCGAAGGTCACCTTCGACAGCACCGGCGTACGCGCCCTCCCGGCGTCCCAGGAGGAGGCCGTGCTCCGGGTCGCCCAGGAGGCGCTGCACAACGCGCTGCGGCACGCCGACGCCGCGCTGGTCGAGGTCGCCCTCGTCCGGCTCGGCCAGGGCGCGCGGCTCACCGTCGCCGACGACGGACGGGGCTTCGAACCGGGCGCCGTCCGCAAGGCCGGCCGGCACCTCGGCCTGGTCTCCATGCGGGCCCGGGCCGGCGGAGTCGGCGGCAGGCTCACCGTGACCTCGGCGCCGGGCCGCGGCACCACGATCGAGATGGAGGTCCCCGGTGGCTGACAGGACTATTCGCGTGCTGCTGGTCGACGACCACCAGGTCGTCCGGCGCGGGCTGCGCACGTTCCTCGAAGTACAGGACGACATAGAAGTGGTGGGGGAGGCGGCCGACGGGGCGGAGGGCGTCGCGCGCGCCGAGGAGCTGAAGCCCGACGTCGTCCTCATGGACGTCAAGATGCCGGGCATGGACGGCATCGAGGCCCTGCGGAAGCTGCGCGAGCTGGCGAACCCGGCGAAGGTCCTGATCGTCACCAGCTTCACCGAGCAGCGCACCGTCGTCCCCGCGCTGCGCGCGGGCGCGTCCGGCTACGTGTACAAGGACGTCGACCCGGACGCCCTGGCCGGGGCGATCCGCTCGGTCCACGCGGGCCATGTCCTCCTGCAGCCCGAGGTCGCGGGCGCGCTCCTCAGTCAGGACGACGGGCACGGCGGCACCGGCCGGAGCTCGACGCTGACGGAGCGCGAGCGGGAGGTTCTCGGCCTGATCGCGGACGGCCGGTCCAACAGGGAGATCGCCCGAGCCCTCGTCCTCTCGGAGAAGACGGTGAAGACCCACGTCTCGAACATCCTGATGAAGCTCGACCTGGCGGACCGCACGCAGGCGGCGCTCTGGGCGGTTCGCCACGGTCTGACGTCCTGACCGCGACGATCACTTTCATACTGTCGGGTGTATGTCCCCCGTTCGGCGCAACCCGAGCGGGCGGGGGCCGTTCTCCATGGCGTACTGCGGCCGCCCGGTCGCAGCGACGACCAGGAGGAATCCCCACATGAGCACGTTCAAGAAGGCCGCCGCCGTCACCATGGTCGCCGGAGGCCTCGTCGCCGCCGCCGCGGGCGCCGCGTCCGCCCACGGCGCCACCGCCGACGGCAGCGCCACCGCCTCCCCCGGCGTCGCCTCCGGCAACGTCGTCCAGGCCCCGGTCCACGTCCCGGTCAACGCCACCGGCAACAGCGTCAACGTCATCGGCCTCCTGAACCCCGCCTTCGGCAACACCAGCGCCAACCACTGACCCGCAAGCCGGCCAAGGCGAACGGGCACGGGAGCCGCTCGCCTTGGCGGCAACAGGTCGCAGGCCAGGGGCGCGACTGCCCGCTGGCCCACAGCGCGCCGCACTCCGGGCGCCGCGCTCCCGCGGGTGCGAAGCTGCCCGCCATCCCGGGGTCCGGGGGCGTCAGCCCCCGGTACCCCCACCCACCCGGGGTCCGGGGCGGAGCCCCGGTTTCGGGAAGGGGCGGGGTGGGGGGAGAAGCCCGCCGCAGACGCCCCGCGCCCCCGGCCCCGAGCCACCGCACCCCCGCCCCCCCCAACCGCCCCCTACCCCTCCCGCTCCCGCTCCTCCACATACGCGTTGTACGCCGCCACCTGCGCCCGCCGAGCCACCCGCTCCACCGGCCGCAACGCGGCCCCCCGCGCCGCCATCTCCGCCGCGCTCACCGCACCCCCGTGCCCGTGCTCGTACGCCAGCGACACCAGCAGCGACACCCGCTGCGCCAGCTCCAGCACCCGCACCGCCCGCGCCGGATACCCTGGCGCCAGCACCTCCCGCGCCGAAGACGCCTCCGCCCGCGCCCGATACGCGTCCCGCGCCGCGTCCGCCACCGGACCCGACCCCGCCACGTCCAGCTTCGTCAGTACCTCCGTCGCGTCGCGCAGCGCCTCCGCGAGCTCCCGCTCCGCCTCCCCGAGCGACGGCACGTCCGCCGGCGGCGCCTCCCGTACCGCCAGGCACCGCCAGACGACGTCCACATGCACGTCCCCCGGCGGCCCCGCCTCCGAGACCTCCGGCACCAGCCCGTACGGCGCGCCGAAGCCGACCACCGCCTCCTCCGCCTCCAGCGCCCGCGCGTTGAAGTCCGGCGGGCCGCTGAGCCCCAGCGGATGCCCCGGCGCGGGCAGCGCGACCCGCCACCCGGTGACCCCGAGCCGCCGCAGCCGACCGAGCGCCAGCGTCAGCCCGACCGGCCCCGCCTCACCCGGCAGCCCCTCCACCCGATGTACCGCGTCGTCCCCGACGATCGCCTGCGCCGCATCGTCCGGCGACACCGCTCCGGCCAACAGGGCATTGCCCCAAGCGGCCAGGCGTCCTGAGCGTGGTTCCCAAAGCATGGCCCCAGACTAGGCACTCGCCACGCCCCCGACGCCGGTACCGGGAAGTACCGGACCTAAGGACCGCCCCGCTCCGGCGGTGGCGTAGGTTTTCCCCTGGACGCCCGCCCACCGGCGCAGGCGACGACACGACCCGACCGCAAGGGGAGACAACGCGACCATGAGCGATGTACTGGATCTGGTGGACGTATCCGTGGTCCGCGACGGACGCGCTCTGGTGGACGAGGTCTCATGGTCGGTCAAGGAGGGCGAGCGCTGGGTCATCCTCGGCCCCAACGGCGCCGGCAAGACCACGCTCCTCAACATCGCCTCCAGCTACCTCTTCCCCACCACCGGCACCGCCCGAGTCCTCGGTGAGCAGCTCGGCGGCGTCGGCACCGACGTCTTCGAGCTCCGCCCCCGCATCGGCATGGCCGGCATCGCGATGTCCGAGAAGCTCCCGAAGCGCCAGACCGTGCTGCAGACCGTCCTCACCGCCGCGTACGGCATGACCGCCACCTGGCACGAGGACTACGACGCCGTCGACGAGGACCGCGCCCGCGCCTTCCTCGACCGCCTCGGCATGACCGACTACCTGGACCGCAAGTTCGGCACCCTCTCCGAGGGCGAGCGCAAGCGCACCCTGATCGCCCGCGCCATGATGACCGACCCCGAGCTGCTGCTCCTCGACGAGCCCGCCGCCGGCCTCGACCTCGGCGGCCGCGAGGACCTGGTCCGCCGCCTCGGCCGGCTCGCCCGCGACCAGTACGCGCCCTCCATGGTCATGGTCACGCACCACGTCGAGGAGATCGCCCCGGGCTTCACCCACGTGCTGATGATCCGCCAGGGCAAGGTACTGGCCGCCGGCCCGATGGAGACCGAACTGACCTCCCGCAACCTCTCACGCTGCTTCGGTCTCCCGCTCGTCGTGGAGCGCAACGGCGACCGCTACACCGCCCAGGGCCTCCCGCTGAAGTAGCCGAAGCAACCGGCCAACCGGCCAACAGGCCCGTACGCACAGGGCGTCGCGACTCCGCACAGAGCCGCGCCCTGTCCCCGGCCACCCCCGCCGCCCTACCATGACCATGTGGACATCGACGCGTGGGTCTGGTGGCTGATCGGAGCGGTGGGGCTCGGCATCCCGCTGGTCCTGACCGCGATGCCCGAGTTCGGCATGCTCTCCGTCGGCGCGATCGCCGGCGCGGTGACCGCCGCACTCGGGTTCGGAGTGGTGGCGCAGGTGATCGTGTTCGCCGTCGTCTCCGTCGCGTTGATCGCGGTGGTCCGGCCGATCGCGGCCCGGCACCGCGACGGGCGGCCTCAACTGGCCACCGGCGTGGACGCCCTGAAAGGCCGTCAAGCCGTCGTCCTGGAACGGGTGGACGGCAACGGCGGCCGCATCAAGCTCGCCGGTGAGGTCTGGTCCGCCCGCACACTCGACACCGGGCAGATCTTCGAACCCGGCCAACAGGTCGACGTCGTCGAGATCGACGGGGCGACCGCCGTGGTCATGTGACTGTGTGACCGAACCCCCCACACGACGACCCGTCGTCTGGGAAACTCGATCATCGAAATCAACCCGGCAGTCAACCGGCAGCGAAGGGCACGGGGAGCACGATGCCATCCGTCATCATCGTCCTGATCATCCTGGTGGTGCTTGTCTTCATCGCACTGATCAAGACGATCCAGGTCATCCCGCAGGCCAGCGCCGCGATCGTGGAGCGCTTCGGACGCTACACCCGCACGCTCAACGCGGGCCTGAACATCGTCGTCCCGTTCATCGACTCGATCCGCAACCGGATCGACCTCCGTGAACAGGTCGTCCCGTTCCCGCCCCAGCCGGTGATCACCCAGGACAACCTGGTGGTCAACATCGACACCGTCATCTACTACCAGGTGACCGACGCCCGGGCGGCGACGTACGAGGTCGCCAGCTACATCCAGGCCATCGAGCAGCTCACCGTCACCACGCTGCGCAACATCATCGGCGGCATGGACCTGGAGCGCACCCTCACCTCCCGCGAGGAGATCAACGCGGCGCTGCGCGGAGTCCTCGACGAGGCCACCGGCAAGTGGGGCATCCGCGTCAACCGCGTCGAGCTCAAGGCGATCGAGCCGCCCACCTCCATCCAGGACTCGATGGAGAAGCAGATGCGCGCCGACCGTGACAAGCGCGCCGCGATCCTCACCGCCGAAGGTACGCGCCAGGCGGCCATCCTCACCGCCGAAGGTGAGAAGCAGTCCCAGATCCTCCGCGCCGAGGGTGAGGCCAAGGCCGCCGCCCTGCGCGCGGAAGGCGAGGCCCAGGCGGTCCGTACGGTCTTCGAGGCGATCCACGCCGGGGACGCTGACCAGAAGCTGCTGT
>NZ_DATCVQ010000759.1:0-1776 GCF_036566765.1 Streptomyces sp. | reverse complement strand
CGCAACGGACGGGACCGGGCCGCCGTGCGGGACGGGCGCGCCGAACGCGCCACCGTTCCCGCCCGCCCCGGGGGACGCGTACGCCGGCCCGAACGCGCCCTGCCCGGGCGCCCGCAACCCCATCGTCTCCGTCGGGGACGGCCCCGACCCCGGCTGCGGCGCGCCGGCCGCGTGGTGCGCCAGCTGCGCCACCACAGACGCCGGCAGCCAGCTCTCCCCACGCCGCAGCCCCCGCTCCGGATCGACCGCGGCGCACATCCGCACGACCTCCGCCGGGGTCGGCCGGCACGTCGGATCCTTCTCCAGGCAGGCGGCCACCAACTCCCGCAGGTAGTCAGGGAGTTCCCCGAGCTTGGGCTCCTCGTGCACGATGCGGTACAGCACGCCGTGCGACGGCCCGTCGCCGAACGCGCCCGCGCCGGTCGCCGCGAAGGCGGCGATCTGGCCGAGCGCGAACACGTCGGTCGCCCCGGTGATCTCCCCGCCGAGCGCCTGCTCGGGGGCCATGAAGGCGGGCGTCCCGATGGCGGAGCCCGTGCGGGTGAGCGCGGTCCCGTCGACGGCGCGCGCCACACCGAAGTCGATGACGCGCGGCCCGTCGGTGGCGAGCAGCACGTTCGACGGCTTGAGGTCCCGGTGTACGACCCCGGCGCGGTGGATGTCCTGCAGCGCCTCGGCCACCCCGGCCGTCAGCAGCAGCACCGTCTCGCGGGGCAGTGGCCCATGGTCTTTGACGGCCTTCGCGAGGGAGGGACCGGCGACGTACGCGGTCACGAGCCAGGGCAGCGGCCCCTCGGTGTCGCTGTCGACGACCGGTACGGTGCACACGCCCTGGACGCGGCGCGCGTGGGCGACCTCCTGCCGGAACCGCTCGCGGAAGTCGGGGTCGCCGGCGAGCGCCGGCTGGATCACCTTCACGGCGACGGGCCTTCCGGCGGGGGTGTGGGAGAGATAGACGCACCCCATGCCTCCGGCGCCGAGGCGCGCCACGAGGCGGTACTCCCCGACCGCACGGGGATCGTCGCCCTCCAGCGGCTCGAAGGTTCCCGCCGGCGTCCCCGTACCCGTCTGCACTGCCCGACTCCCGTCAGCGTTCCACTGCCCGTCGCCCAACTCGTCGGGCACCCTACCGGTGTGGGAACGAGGAACCGCCTGCGGGTACGACAAAGCCCCGACTGGACGGGGGATTCCAGCCGGGGCCGTGTGTCGTGACCGGAACGGCTGCCTCACCCGGGGGGAGGGGCGGGCACGCCGTAGCTTCACGGTCACATATGCATGAACGATAAACCATGCTCCGGTGTTCCGGACTTCTCCACCCCTAGGGTGTGAGACACCTCACGAGAGCACCCACCGGGCATTTCCCCCCGACCGGGGGCCGGCGGAGCGCGTGGATCTTGCTCGGATCGGCTCGGCGTCGTGCGGGCCCGGGCGGTGAACAGCCCTGCGGCGAGGGCGCTTTGCGGAGCGTTCCGCTCCGCGCCCCGCTCCGCACCGCGCGCGCAGGCGTGGTCTAGGGTGGGCCGTTCGCGCCCGTGTGCCCACGGGTCCGTGGGGGCTGTACGAGGGGGGTGGTCGCATGTCCGGACGTTCGCGTCGCGCCGTCGCGGCCGCCCTGGCGTCCGTCGTGCCCGTGCTCTGGTCGCTGTTCCTCGTCCTGGCGGGCGGGGACGTGGCGAGCGCGGCCCCGGCTCCCCCGAGCCGCCCGGCCGCCTCGGCCCCGGCACCCACCGTGGGCGCGATCGGCGAGACCGTGCCCCAGGCGGCGACCGCCGGGGT
>NZ_DATCVQ010000758.1:0-9592 GCF_036566765.1 Streptomyces sp. | reverse complement strand
GGCGACCGTGGTGTGGTCCTCGGCCGGACGGTCGAAGGTCGAGGAGATGACCTCGCCCTTGACCGACCGCTGCATGTCGGTGACCTCTTCCGGACGCTCGTCGACCAGGACGACCATCAGGTGGCACTCGGGGTTGTTGTGGGTGATCGCGTTGGCGATCGCCTGCATGATCATGGTCTTGCCGGTCTTCGGCGGGGCCACGATCAGGCCTCGCTGGCCCTTGCCGATCGGCGACACGAGGTCGATGATCCGCGTGGTCAGCACACCCGGGTCGGTCTCCAGACGGAGCCGGTCCTGCGGGTAGAGCGGGGTCAGCTTGTTGAACTCCGGGCGGCCACGGCCGGAGTCGGCGGCCATGCCGTTCGAGGAGTCCAGGCGGACCAGCGCGTTGAACTTCTCGCGGCGCTCGCCCTCCTTCGGCTGACGCACGGCGCCGGTGACGTGGTCACCCTTACGCAGGCCGTTCTTGCGGACCTGGGCGAGGGAGACGTACACGTCGTTCGGGCCGGGCAGGTAGCCGGAGGTCCGGATGAACGCGTAGTTGTCGAGGATGTCCAGGATGCCCGCGACGGGGATCAGGACGTCGTCCTCGGAGACCTGCGGCTCACCGGCGGCGAACTCGTCACGGCCACGACGGCCACGACGGTCGCGGTAGCGGCCACGACGCCCGCGACGGCCACCCTCGTCGTCGAAGTCGTCCTGGGGGCCGGTGTTCTGCGGCTGGCCGCCCTGACGCTGCTGGCGCTGGCCGCCCTGGCCACCGCCCTGCTGGTCGTCGCCCTTGCCGCGGTCACGGCGGTCGCGCTGACGCTCGCCGCGGTCACGGCGCTCGCCGCGCTCGCCGCGGTCACGACGGCCGCGGCCCTCGGCGCCGTCGACGGCGGCCTCGGCCTTGGCGTCGGCCTGCGCGTCGGTACGGGTCTCGGCCTTGGCCTCGGCCTTGACCTCGCCCTCGGGGCTGCCCGCCGGCGCGGTGGCACGGCGGCGACGGCGCTCGCCCGCGGGCTGCTCGTCGCCGGCCTCGACGGAGACGGCGGCCTTGGGAGAAGGCTGGCCCGGGATGTCGATCTGCTGCTGGGCGGCCTTCTCGGCCTTCGGCGCGGCCGGCTCGGCGGCGTCGTCGCCCGTACGGGCCTTGGAGGTGGCGCGGCGCTTCGGCTTGGTCTCCGCGGTGTCGGCGGACTTCGCGGGGGCCTGGCCGCCTCCGGCCTGCGCCTCCTTGATGACCTCGATCAGCTGGCTCTTGCGCATCCGCGCGGTGCCCCTGATGCCGAGGCCGGACGCGACCTGCTGCAGCTCGGCCAGGACCATGCCCTCGAGGCCGGTGCCGGAGCGGCGGCGCCGTGCGGTGGTGCCAGTGGCAGCACCTGCGGCGGGCGCGGCGTTGTCGACACTGTTGTCGGCAGTCACGCCCATCAGATCGGTGGTGTCGCTCACGAAGGGTCCTTCCCTGGAGCGGACGTCGGCCATCTGGCTCGGCGACCGGTTGTGCTGTCCGGCATCGGTCCTGTTTGTGGACCGTGTCCGGGGCGGTGGTCCCGCCGGGTACGGCGGAAGAGAAATACGTGCTGTGGGTCCGGCCCGAGCCCCCTGCTCGGCCCTCACCGGGGAAGAGCGAGGGGTGTCGTGCCGGTTCCGGAGCGTGCTCGAAACTGCTCAGGCAGGCTGCTCAGGCAGTTGGGGAGGCTCCCGGAAGAATGGGTGGTCCCTGATGGGGACACTCCGCACCGCGCCACAAAGACGTCGGGTGCAGACTTGAGGTTAACACTACCGGCTCCAACAAACATTCCCCCTCTCCCTCACCGGCAATCCGTGTCCGCTCGAAAGCGCCGGTCGGAGCGGCCGCCCGATGGCCGCTCGCGACACGGAGCGCGGACTCTACGGAGCTAGCGGCAGGACACTCGCCCCCGACATGTCGAGGGCCAGACGGTTGGCGGCCCAGCCCTCGCCGGCCAGCCGGGCGACCTTGTCGGCCGTGCCCGGCTCGGCCAGCGCGAGCACGGTGGGTCCGGCGCCGGAGATGACGGCGGGCACGCCGTCGGCGCGCAGCCGGTTCACCAGCTCGATGCTCTGCGGCATGGCGGGGGCCCGGTACTCCTGGTGCAGCCGGTCCTCGGTGGCCGCGAGCAGCAGCTCGGGGCGGCGGGTCAGGGCCTCGACGAGGAGGGCGGCGCGTCCGGCGTTGGCCGCGGCGTCCACGTGCGGGACGGTGCGCGGCAGCAGGCCGCGGGCGGTCTCGGTCAGTACGGGGTTCCCGGGCACGAAAACCACCGGAACGATGGAATCAGCGGGCTCCATCCTGATCGCCCGCGCGGCGCCGGACTCGGTCCAGGCGAGCGTGAAGCCGCCGAGCAGACAGGCGGCCACGTTGTCGGGGTGCCCCTCGATCTCGGTGGCGAGTTCGAGCAGGGCGGCGTCGTCGAGCCTGGCGTCGCCGCCTATGGTCACGGCGCGGGCGGCCACGATGCCGGCGCAGATGGCGGCGGAGGAGGAGCCGAGGCCGCGGCCGTGCGGGATGCGGTTGGCGCAGACGACCTCGAGGCCGCGGGGCTGGCCGCCGAGCAGGTCGAAGGCCGTGCGCAGGGAGCGTACGAGCAGGTGGCTCTCGTCGCGCGGGAGCGTCTCGGCGCCCTCGCCGGCGATGTCGACGTGCAGACCGGAGTCGGCGACCCGGACGACGACGTCGTCGTACAGCCCCAGCGACAGGCCGAGGGCGTCGAAGCCCGGCCCGAGGTTGGCGCTGGTGGCGGGAACGCGCACCCGTACGGCGGCGGCGCGGAACGCGGGACCGGCCATCTCTCGATGACTCTCCTTGATTTGCGGGGTGGTTCGGAGGAGGTACGAAGAACCCGGGGGCCGCTCGCGCCTCACGGGCGACGACGGCAACGACACCGCGCATATGCAACGGGGCGGGCTCGGTACAGCCTATCGAAGGAAGGTTCTGTGGCGACATAGGGCGCACAGGAGGCGCACGATGCGTGTCGCGCGCCAACCTGTGCGCCTATGTGGGTTCCTGATCGGGTTTGACCCTGGATCAGGAACCCTCCGGCACGTGGGTTCAGACCAGTCCGAGCCGCTCGGCGGCCGTGGCTGCGTCCACCGGGACGGTGACCGGCTGCGGCGCGCCGGCGACGGCCCAGTCGGGGTCCTTCAGACCGTTGCCGGTGACCGTGCAGACGATCCGCTGGCCCGGGTCGACCTTGCCCTGCTCGGCGGCCTTCAGCAGGCCGGCCACCGAGGCGGCCGAGGCGGGCTCCACGAAGACGCCCTCCTGCGCGGCCAACAGGCGGTAGGCGCGCAGGATCTCACGGTCCGTCACCTCGTCGATGAGGCCGCCCGACTCGTCGCGCGCGGCGATCGCGTAGTCCCACGAGGCCGGGTTGCCGATGCGGATCGCGGTGGCGATGGTCGACGGGTCCTTGACGACCTCGCCGCGCACCAGCGGCGCGGAGCCGGAGGCCTGGAAGCCCCACATGCGCGGGGTGTGCGTCGCGAGGCCGTCCGCGGCGTACTCGCGGTACCCGCGCCAGTAGGCGGTGATGTTGCCCGCGTTGCCGACCGGCAGGACGTGGATGTCGGGGGCGTCGCCCAGCATGTCCACGATCTCGAAGGCGGCGGTCTTCTGGCCCTCGATGCGGACCGGGTTCACCGAATTGACCAGCGCCACCGGGTAGTTCTCGGAGAGCGCGCGGGCCAGGGTGAGGCAGTCGTCGAAGTTGCCGTCGACCTGGAGGATCTTCGCGCCGTGCACGAGGGCCTGGCCCATCTTGCCGAGCGCGATCTTGCCCTGCGGCACGAGGACCGCGGACACCATGCCGGCCCGTACCGCGTACGCGGCGGCCGAGGCGGAGGTGTTGCCGGTGGAGGCGCAGATGACGGCCTGCGCCCCCTCCTCCTTGGCCTTGGAGATGGCCATGGTCATGCCGCGGTCCTTGAAGGAACCGGTGGGGTTGGCGCCCTCGACCTTGAGGTGCACCTCGCAGCCCGTGCGCTCGGAGAGGACCTGAGCGGGGACGAGCGGCGTGCCGCCCTCACGGAGCGTGACGACCGGCGTCGCGTCCGTGACCGGAAGGCGGTCCCGGTACTCCTCGATGATGCCGCGCCACTGGTGGGTGCCCTTGGTGGTCATGGGTCCTTACTCCCCTTCAACACGCATGATGCTGGCGACACCGCGCACGGTGTCGAGCTTGCGCAGCGCCTCGACGGTCCCGGAGAGGGCCGCGTCGGGCGCGCGGTGGGTGACGACGACGAGAGAGGCCTCGCCGCCGCCGTCGGGTCGCCCTTGCTGGCGCACCGTATCGATGGAAACGCCGTGCTCGGCGAAGACCGTCGCGACCTGGGCGAGGACACCCGGCTTGTCGGCCACGTCGAGGCTGATGTGGTACCGCGTCACGACCTCGCCCATGGGGCTCACGGGCAGCTGCGTGTACGCGGACTCGCCGGGGCCCGTCGCCTCGTTGAGACGGTTGCGGCAGACGGCGACGAGGTCGCCGAGTACGGCGGACGCGGTCGGCGCACCGCCGGCGCCCGGTCCGTAGAACATGAGCCGCCCGGCCGCCTCCGCCTCGACGAAGACGGCGTTGTACGCCTCGTGGACCGAGGCGAGCGGGTGGCTGAGCGGGATCATCGCCGGGTGCACGCGCGCGGTGACGGACTCGCCGTCCGCGGCCCGCTCGCAGATCGCGAGCAGCTTGATGGTGCAGCCCATGCGCTTGGCGGAGGCGAAGTCGGCCGCGGTGACCTCGGTCATGCCCTCGCGGTAGACGTCGTCGAGCCGGACCCGGGTGTGGAAGGCGATGCCGGCGAGGATGGCGGCCTTGGCGGCGGCGTCGAAGCCCTCGACGTCGGCGGTGGGGTCGGCCTCGGCGTACCCGAGGGCGGTGGCCTCGTCGAGCGCCTCGGAGTACCCGGCGCCGGACGTGTCCATCGCGTCGAGGATGAAGTTCGTGGTCCCGTTGACGATGCCCATCACCCGGTTGATCTTGTCGCCGGCGAGGGACTCGCGCAGCGGGCGGATCAGCGGGATGGCGCCGGCGACGGCGGCCTCGAAGTACAGGTCCCGCCCGTGCTGGTCGGCGGCCTCGTAGAGGGTCGTGCCGTCCTGGGCGAGCAGCGCCTTGTTCGCCGAGACGACGGACGCGCCGTGCTCGAAGGCGGTCTTGATGAGGGTGCGGGCCGGCTCGACCCCGCCGATGACCTCGACGACGACGTCGATGTCGCCCCGTTTGACCAGGGCGGTCGCGTCGGTGGTGATCAGCTCCGCGGGGATGCCCGCGCGAACCTTGTCGGGGCGGCGGACCGCCACGCCGGCGAGCTCGACCGGCGCGCCGATGCGCGCCGCGAGGTCGTCGGCGTGCGTCGTCATGATGCGCGCCACCTCTGAGCCGACCACACCACAGCCCAGCAGCGCCACCTTCAGCGGACGCGTACGCATCATCCGACCTCGTTTCTCATACTTCTTCGTATCTCTACGGTGAGGACCAGTCTCACTCACCGGACGGAGGTTTCTGCGCTCCGTCCGGATCCTGAGACATCTATTTCATCAGCCGACATCGAGACGCAGGAGATCCTCCTCCGTCTCGCGCCGGACGATCACCCGGGCCTCGCCGTCGCGGACGGCGACGACCGGCGGGCGAAGAGCGTGGTTGTAGTTGTTGGCCATGGAGCGGCAGTACGCCCCGGTCGCGGGCACCGCGATCAGGTCGCCGGGCGCGACGTCGGCCGGCAGGAAGGCGTCCCGTACGACGATGTCGCCGCTCTCGCAGTGCTTGCCGACGACGCGGGAGAGCATCGGCTCGGCGTCGGAGGTGCGCGAGACGAGGGCGACGCTGTACTCGGCGTCGTACAGCGCGGTGCGGATGTTGTCCGACATGCCGCCGTCGACGGAGACGTACGTGCGCAGCCCTTCGAGGGGCTTGACGGTGCCGACCTCGTAGAGGGTGAAGGCGGTGGGCCCGACGATGGCACGCCCGGGCTCGACGGAGATCCGAGGCGTGCGCAGCCCGGCGGCCTCGCACTCCCGGCCGACGATCTCGTTCAGCGCCTTGGCGATGTCGTGCGGCTCGCGGGGGTCGTCGGCGGAGGTGTAGGCGATGCCGAGCCCGCCGCCGAGGTCGATCTCGGGCAGCTCGACGCCGTGCTCGTCGCGGACCTCGGCAAGCAGCTGCACGACACGACGAGCGGAGACCTCGAAGCCCGCCATGTCGAAGATCTGCGACCCGATGTGCGAGTGAATCCCGATGAGTTCCAGCCCGTCGAGCCTGAGGGCGCGGCGGACGGCCTCGGCGGCCTGCCCGCCGGCGAGCGCGATGCCGAACTTCTGGTCCTCGTGCGCGGTGGCGATGAACTCGTGGGTGTGCGCCTCGACGCCGACGGTGACACGGATCTGCACGCGCTGCCGCTTGCCGAGGGACTGGGCGATGTGCGCGACGCGCACGATCTCCTGGAAGGAGTCGAGCACGATGCGCCCGACGCCGACGCTGACGGCCCGCTCGATCTCCTCGGGGCTCTTGTTGTTGCCGTGGAAGGCGATGCGCTCGGCGGGCATCCCGGCGGAGAGGGCGGTGGCGAGCTCGCCGCCGGAGCAGACGTCGAGGTTCAGCCCCTCTTCCTTGAGCCACCGGACGATCGCGCGGGAGAGGAAGGCCTTCCCCGCATAGAAGACATCGGCATCGGCCCCGAAGGCATCGACCCAGGCACGACACCGCGCACGGAAGTCGGCCTCGTCAAGGATGTAGGCGGGGGTGCCGACCTGCTGCCTGATCTCCTCGACGGTGAGCCCGCCGACGGTGACCAGGCCCTCGTCGTTGCGGCGCACGGTCCGGGCCCAGACCTTGGGGTCGAGCCGGTTGAGGTCGGCGGGCGGCCCGGAGTAGTGCCCCTCGGGGAGGACGTCGGCGTGGCGGGGCCCGGCGGGGTGGGCGGAACGGCTCATGGCTGCATCTTTCAGATCTGATCGGGTGCGCTGATGCCGAGCAGGGCGAGGCCACCGGCGAGCACCGTCCCGGCGGCTTCGGCGAGCGCGAGCCGGGATCGGTGGGCGGCCGAGGGTTTCTCGTCGCCGAGCGGCAGGACCGTGTGCTGGAAGGCGAGGAGCGCGTCGGCGGTGGCTTCGAGGTGCCGGGCGACCCGATCGGGGGCGCGGAGGCGGGCGGCCGAGGCGAGTACGGCGGGGTGGTCGCGCAGCAGGGCGGTGAGCGCGGGCGCGTCCACGGCCTGCTGCGGCTCGCTCCGGAAGCCGAGCTGCTCGGCGTTGCGGAGGAGGGCCCGGGTACGGGAGTGGGCGTACCGGACCCGGAAGAGGGGGTTGCCCTCGTGCTGGTGGAGAAGTTCGTCGCCGAGCCTGGCGTGGTCGTGCGCGGCGGCGGAGAGCAGCCCCCAGCGCGCGGCGTCGCGCCCGAACCGCAGGAGCAGCTCGGAGGCCGTGTACGGCACGGGAAGCGGCGCGATGTCGGTCACGAGCCGCCCCCGCGCGTGCTGCGCCTCGATCCGCACGCCCAGCTGGGCCCAGTCGGGATCGGCGGCGTCCTCGCAGGCGACGCGGAGGAGGGTGCCCTGGAAGAGCAGGATCCGGCGGATGGCGTCGGCGGTGACGGCGGCGCGGACGTCGGCCCGGTGAACGGGCTGGGCGAGGTCCCCGGTAGGGGGCCGACGCCCGTAGTCGACGCCGAGCCGCAGGATGCCGCTTACAAGTTCCTGCTGCGTATCGCTGCTCAAGGTGAAGTTGAGGAACCCGGGCCCGGTGATGTCGACACGGGAGATCTCGGGGTTGCCCTGAAGCCGCTCGATGATCGCCAGCCCGACCTCACGCGGGCTGCACCCGGCCTCGCGGGCGAGCGCGAGCGCGACGTTGCTGGCGTAGTCCCCGCACCCACCGGGCCGAGCCCGCTCCACGACGACCCGCGCCGGAACGGTGACACGCAACGCACCCTCGTCGACCGCACGGCGCACGGCGTGCTGCACGGTGAGAGAGAGGTCCGCGGGGGTCACGGGACAAGCGTATGGGAGGAGGGGGGTGGGAACGCGAACCGGTTTCGGAATGCGGTCATGTGGTGGGGGCTGGGAGGAAGGGGCCGGGAGGAAGGGGCCGGGCCGGGCGAAAGAGAAACTGAGGGAGGCAAGGAGTCCTGGATGCTGCAGTGCTGGAGTGCTGAGGACTCACTTACGGGGAGTACTGGCCCGCCCGGCCCCGTGTCTGCTGCCGTCGACGGACGGCGGCCCCTCCGCTTCCTGTGGTGGCCGGCGTCCGTCGTGCACGAGCTGCCGCACGACGCGCACGAGCTCGGCCGGCTCGAAGGGCTTGGCAAGGAAGGCGTCGACACCGGCGGCGAGCCCGCTCTCGACCTCGTACGGGGTGCAGGCGCTGATGATGGCGACGGGCAGCCCGCTCGTCTGCGGATCGTCCCGCAGCTTGGCGGCGGTCCGCAGACCGTCGAGCCGCGGCATGACGACGTCGAGAGTGACGACATCAGGACAGACCTGATGCACGACATCCAGACACTCGGCACCATCGGCCGCGGTCACCACCTCGAACCCCTCAAGCTCGAGATTGACCCTGATCAACTGACGGATCACCCGGTTGTCATCGACAACGAGCACTCGCCCGGACACGCCTGACACAACTCGAGAGTAGGCGTCCGGTCACGGCTGCGTCCCGGTTTTCCCCACTTCCGACCCGTGCGGGGGAACGGCGCCCCGTCACGCCCCGGAAATACCTGTTCACGGGCACGCCCACGATGCTGGTAGGGTTCTACCCGTCGCCGCCGAACGCGGCAACGCCCCCGTAGCTCAGGGGATAGAGCAACGGCCTCCGGAGCCGTGTGCGCAGGTTCGAATCCTGCCGGGGGCACAGAAGCCGGAACAGCGTGATCAAGCCGCTGACCAGCAGAAGTGCCAGACATCAAGAGCCGGACTCAGTCCCACTGAGTCCGGCTCTTTGTCGTTGTCTATCACTGGTCCCGTGTGAGTAGCGTGTGAGCTTCCGTGGCCCTCACTGGGCGTCCAGCACCCACCCCATGGCCTCTTCGATCTTCCTGTTGTTCAGCTCCTCGTGCCCGTCGATGCAGCCCTCGTACCGACGGTGGATGACCTCAGGCGAGTTGCCCGCGCGGCGGGCCACTTCGGCGACCGGGACGCCTGCGTTCAGCCAGTTCGTGATGCAGGTGTGCCGCAGGTCGTACGGCCGGTGGGCGAGCGGGGATTCCACCTTCTCCGGCGGAAGGGCGATCGGCCGAGCCTCCTGCCAGACCCTCCAGTAACTGGACGTCCCGAGCACGGCACCACGCTCATTGGCGAAGAGCCGGCCGTCCTTCGCCGTGCCGAACTCGGCTATGTGCGCGCGGAGCATGGCGACCAGCGGCGGAGGAATGGGGACCGGCCGGTCCGCCTTGGGCTCCCGGGACTTGAGCCCGCGCTTGTCGTGGCGCTGTCCCGAGTCCGTCCACCGCTTGCCGGACACCGGCCGGGTCTCCGTGAGGGTCAGCGTCCCCCACCCCTTCTCCGGGAGGTAGCAGTCCTTCTTCCGCAGCCCCACCGCCTCGGCCGGCCGCATCGCCGCGTACATCTGGCAGGCGAAGAAGGCGACGAGTCGCCG
>NZ_DATCVQ010000757.1:0-7408 GCF_036566765.1 Streptomyces sp. | reverse complement strand
ATCCTGACGGCCGCCGAGCGGGTCCTGAGCGACAACCCGGCGGCGACGATGGAGCAGATCGCCGAGGCGGCGGGCGTGGCGCGCACGACCGTGCACCGGCGGTTCGCCACCCGGGAGGCGCTGGTCGAGGCGCTGACCGCCTGGGCGACCCGGCAGTTCCACGAGGCGGTGCTCGGCGGCAGCCCGGCCGGTGCGCCGCCGCTCGTGGCGCTCTACCAAGTCACGGCCAACGTGCTGCGGGTCAAGATCGGCTGGGGCTTCGCGATGAGCCGGAGCGCACCGGAGGACCCGGAGACCGCACGGGTCCACGCGGAGGTCCTGGAGCAGTGCGATCTGCTGTTCCGCAGGGCTCGGGACGCGGGCGTGCTGCGCCCCGACGCGGACCTGGACTGGGCCCGCCGGGTGTACTACGCGCTGATCCACGAGGCCGCGCACGAGCGCAGGAGCGCGGCGGAGGCGCGCGGCCCGGAGCGGGATGGAGCGGAGGGGGGCGGAGGGCAGGACGTCGACGCGCTCGCCACCCTCGTCGTCGACACGTTGCTACGGGGCGTGGGCCGGCAGGCCGGCGTCCTCGGCGGCTGACCCGCGCCGGGGAGACCGTTCGGACGGACCCGCGCCCCGGATGCTGTCAGACGGCCGCCGGTCTTCTGAGTTCGTAGCAGACGGCGCCCGTCTCGGCGAAGCCGGCGCGGGCCAGCACCTGCCGCGAGGCATCGTTGTCGCCGTCGACGCGTGCCCGCAGGGAGGCGACCTCCGGCTGGGCGAACGCCCAGTCGGCGAGGGCCCGTACGGCCTCCGTGGCGTAGCCCTGCCCGCGGGCCGAGTCCACGACGTCGTAGCCGATCTCGACGGCGCCGTCCCCGTCGGGCACAGTGTGGAAGCCGATGCCGCCCACGGCCAAGCCGTCGTCGGCGCGCACGATCGCGTACGAGCCCCAGCCCGGCCGGAACCGGCCCTCGTCCCGGGCCTTCACGACCCGCCCGGCCGCCCCGCGGGTTCCTTCGCCGGGCCCGCCGTCCGCCCAGGCGAAGCCGCCGGCGCCGCCCGCGTACAGGTCGTCCGCCACCCTCGGCGACACCTCGCAGAGCACCACGCGCTCGCCCCGCAGCGGTTCGGCGTACCAGCGCCACGCGCCGAGCCGGCCGAACCCGGGTCGCTCGGCGCGGCCGGTGGCCCACAGCAGGTCCTGCCATGCGTCGTCGCTGCGCGGGGTGTGCGGGAAGAGCCGGTCGAGGATCTTGGCGCCGAGCGCCGCGGGCCCCTGCCAGTCGGGGACGTCGAGCGCGCCGAGCATGTCGTACGTGTGCAGGAGCACTTCGAGGACGCCCATGGCGGCGAAGCCGTCGCCGCCCGCGCTGCCGAAGGGGTGCCAGGCCTTCACGTCCTCGGGGGCCGTCCGGACCACCGCGGACAGCAGCCCGCCGGTCGCCTCGACGATCCGGACCAGCCCCTCCGGGGTGGTGCCGGGGTCGGCGGAGATCTCGAACGGGACGTAGGCGTCGGTCGCCCGGCCGGTCAACTGCCCGGCGTAGGCCGTGAAGTCGCTGCCGATGTGCACCGCCGTGTCGTAACAGCTCCACTCGAGCCCCGCGGCGTGGACCGACCAGTCCCGGTCCGTCACCGTACGAAGAGACGCGGCGGTGAGTGCCACCGCCGCGTCGATGTCGTCTGCTCCCATGATCGTCATGGGCGCTGACCCTAAGTCGTGCGCGCCACGCGGGCTACCGCTTTGCGCCCCGAGTGTCGTCGAGCGAGGCTGAAAACGGTGGATGCACCGAGCCGCGCTGGGAGGCGGGGATGTCAGAGAGGCCGCTGGAAGGCCGGAACGTGCTGGTCATCACGACGAACCACGGCACGGAACAGGTCGAACTGCAGAAGCCGGTGTCCGCGCTGCGCGGGGCCGGCGCCCGGGTCACCGTGGCGGCGCGCACGTCCGACGACATCGAGACGGTGGTCTCGGACCGGCGTCCGGGCGAGCGGATCCGGCCCGACGCCACGTTCGCGGAAGTGTCGGCGGACGGCTACGACGCGGTGGTGGTGCCGGGCGGCACGGTGAACGCGGACCGGCTCCGGATCGACCACCACGCGCAGCGCCTCGTCTCGGAGTTCGCCGGCGCGGGCAAGGTGGTGGCGGCGATCTGCCACGGCCCGTGGCTGCTCGTGGACAGCGGGCTCGCCGCGGGCCGGGAGCTCACCTCGTACCCGACGCTGCGCGCGGACCTGTCGAACGCCGGCGGGACGTGGGTGGACCGGGAGGTCGTGATCGACGACGGGGGCGGGTACCGGCTGATCACCTCGCGCCGCCCCCGCGACCTGGACCGTTTCGCGGCCGCGATCGCGGAGGCACTGCGTACGGGCTGAACGAACCTGCCGGTCTGAGGGGGCTAGCGGCGCCAGTCGGCGGTCACGTGGCCGACGCGGACGCGCTGCGGGTGGTCGCCCACCGGCACCGAGGCGATCTTCCGGCCGGTGGCGAAGTCGATCGCGGTGATCCGGTCGGCGCCGCTCTCGGAGATCACGCAGGCCTTGCCGTCGCCGCTGACGGTCGCCCAGTACGGCTTGTCGGCGGGGATCAGGGGCCCCTCCTGGAGGGTCTCGCGGTCCACGACGGCGGCGTAGTCGTCCATGGTTCCGGCGACGCACATCTTGTCCCCGTCGGGGCTCATGGACAGGCCGTGGTGGCGCGAGTCGTTGACCCAGCTCGTGCGGTCCTCGCTGGTGGCGGGGTTCTTCGGCAGGGTCTTGACGCGGGTGACCTTGTCGGCGGCCACGTCGTACTCGACCAGGCCGTTGAAGAACGACACCTGGAAGTAGAGGGTGCGCTCGTCGGGCGTGAAGGCGACCGGGCGGACCGCGTCGGAGAGGTCCTTGCGGCCGAAGGCGTCCAGCCGCTCGCGCATGTCGATGGTGCGCACCGGGCGGTAGGTGGCGGCGTCGACGACGGTGATGCGACGGTCGCCCTTGGTGAAGTCCAGCCAGGGGGCGTCCAGCGCCGTGTTGACCTCGCCGATCGCCATGTTCCACAGGTGCCGGCCGTCGCGGCTGAAGACGTTCTCGTGCGGCTTGTCGCCGGCCTTGAACGAGCCGAGTTCGCGGCCGCTGCGGATGTCGAGGACGTGCACCGTGTTCGAGGTGGACGCGGAGACGGCGACCCGCTCGCCGTCGGGCGAGACGGCCATGTGGTCGGAGCGGAACCCGGAGACGGGGAAGCGCCAGTTGATCCGGCCGGTGGCGAGGTCGAGGGAGACCACGTCAGCGAAGCTCGGCCGGGAGACGACCACGGCGGTGCCGTCGGGGGTGGAGTACATGTCGTCGACGAACTGGTCGTGGCCCTCGCCCGCGCTCTCCCGGATGCCGAGGAAGAACGCCAGCTTCACCGGGTTGAGGTAGATCTCGCGGAGGCGCTCCGCCTTGTCCGGGATGACATTGATCCGGCCTATCCGGGCGAAGTCGCCGCGCGACGCGACGACGTCGGCGGTGCCCTCCCAGTTGTTGCCGACGAACATCACCTCGCGCAGCGGGGGGTCGGCCGCCGCCGGAGCGGCTCCCGACCCGGTGGCGGCGAGCACGGCGAGCACGGCGGCGATGCACCCGGCCGTCCGGCGGGCACGGCCCTGCGGTGCGGCAGACACGATGGTCCTCCCGGTGGGGTCCTCTTGTGGTTACTTTCGAGTAAGTAACCGGAACCGTAGGGAGGTCGGGGCCAGGTGACAAGACTCCTGCACGAACCAGTCCGGATGCGGCCCGTCCTCGCCGCCGAACCGAACGGCTGCCGCACCCGTGCGCCCCCGATGCGTACGGGAGGGAAGGGGCGGGCGGCGCACAGGATCGCTCCGGGTTCGCAATGTGCGAGACCCTGGACGTGTAGGGAGGCGTACGCCATGGCCGGCAAGGCGCGGTTCGACGACATCTACGACCAGCCCGACCCGCGGACGTACTTCCGGCGCCTCGCGCCGCTGGGGTACGAGATCCCGCACCACGCGCAGGCCGCGTTCCGGCGCGCCGCGGCCGGCCCGGGCACCGGGGCGGTGCTGGACCTGTGCTGCTCGTACGGCATCAACGCGGCCCTGCTCAACCACGAGGTGACGCTGGCGGAGCTGTACGCGCACTACACCGCCCCGGACGTCGAGCACCTGACGACCGCGGAACTCGTCCTGCGGGACAAACAGTTCTACGGCGCGCGGCGTCGCGCGGACGCCGTCCCGGTCATCGGGCTCGACATCGCCGGCCGGGCGCTGCACTACGCCCAGGACGTCGGCCTGCTCGACGACGCGTACGCCGAGAACCTGGAGCGCGACGCCCCGAGCGAGCGGCTGCGGAAGGCGATGGGCGGGGTCGGCCTGCTCACCCTGACCGGCGGCGGCAGCTACCTCACCCGGCGCACCTTCGACGCGCTGCTCGACTGCGCGCAGCGGCCGCTGCGGGTGAGCGCGTTCGTGCTGCGCACGGTCTCGTACGCGCCGGTCGCCGAGTGCCTGGCCGCGCACGGGCTGCGCACGGTCGCCGACGTCTCCCGGACGTATCCGCAGCGGCTGTTCACCGACGCGCGCGAGCAGGCCTTCGCCGTCGAAGCGGTCCGGGCACTGGGCGCGGACCCGACGGGACGGGAGGAGACGGGGCCGACGGGGCCGGGCCGGTTCCACACCGTCCTGTACGAATCCGGGCCCGCGGAGGCGTGGGAACCGACGCCGGGAGGGAAGAACTCCTAGCAGACGGGACCGGGACGCGGGGACGGAACGCGGCTGGGGAACCGGATGCCGAAGGAGGCCGCGGAGGTGCGGACGTTGGGAGCCGATACTGTCGTCGGCCTGCTCGTGATCGGCTCCGGGGTGGTGCTGATGGCCGCCGGGGTCGTGTGGAAGGGCCGCGCCGTGCGCCCCCTGTCGCGGGTCCGGGCCCGCACCGTCGACGCGCGCCTTTACCACCGGCACCTGCTCCGCGCCGCAGACCTCGCGATCGCGTCGTCGCGGGCCGCGGCGGGGCCCGGCGAGCCGGCCATCGTGACGGTGGACGACGTCCTGCGGGTACTGGACGAGCAGTTCGGCTACGTGTGGGTCCCTCACTGGCAGGCCCGCGACGCGCTGCGGCGGCAGTACGAGCGGGCCGAGTGCGCGCAGGACTGCGTGACGGACGCCTACCAGCAGGACGCGCGCCACTGACGGTCGGTGGGCGGGGGAAGGCGGACTCGCACTCGAGGGCGCACGGCCGCACGCGCGCCCGGCGCGGCGGAAAATGCCCGTTCGAGGGCCCGCTCCCGCTGCTACGGTCGCGCTCCACGGGGGCGGATGCGAGGCGTACGGGGGACGGTCATGACCGAGGACGAGGCGATCGAGCGGCTGCGGGAGCTCGCGACCGAGCGGCGCGCGTACGGCATGGCCGCCTCCGACCGGTGCATCCAGGCGGGGCTCGACGCCCTGCTCGCCGGAGTGGACTCGCCCTCGCTCGCCCAGCTCGCCGGGCTGACCCGGCGCGAGGAGCCGGAGGCCTCCGACCTCTTCGAGTCCGTCCTGGACGAACTCGGCCTCCGGGACGGGCTGCCGACCACGCAGGCCGAGGCCGAGTGGGCGCTGGTCCGGCGCATCCTCACGCGAATCGTGGACGGCACGCTCGATCCGGTCGCGGGGGCGGACAGGGTCTGGGACCTGGCCCGCCCCGGTAGCTCCTTCGAGACCGCGGTCAGGCCGATCGTGCACGGCTTCTCTCTCGCGTACGGCATCGACGCGCAGGACGAGCCGGCCCGGGTGGAGGCCGCCGGGGAGGAGATCCGTACCGCCGCACGCGCCCTGATGGAGCTGCCCCGGCCACCTGCCGCGTGACGCCGGAAAACCCGGTTGTCGTGACGAGCGGGCCTTCGACAGGATCCGGCGCATGAACACGACCTTCAACGCCTCGCTGCCGCTGATCCCCGCCGACCGTTCGGTGCGGGAGCAGCAGCAGACCGGCTGCCGTCGGAGGCCCGCTCCCGCGCACGCATGAGCGGGGCGCTGGTCGCCGGGCTGCTCGCCGGGCTCGGCATCGCCATGCCGGTCGGAGCGGTCGCGACCTACCGTGGCGGCTGCGTTCGCCGCCTCGGCCGGCTGGCAGCTGCTGCTCGCCTCGGGCGGCGCGCTCCTCGGCCGGTCGCTGACCGGTGACCGGGGACGGCTCATCACGGCGACGGCGTCCAGCGGGCTGATCGTGGTCCTCGCGGTCCAACTGCTCGTCACCGCAGCGTGAATCAGTGCCTGCTAGCCCTCCACGGTCACGCGGATCTCGTGCCGGCCCGTCGCGCCGTCCGGCATCGTGCCGACGCGGCGGGCCGTCTGGGTCTCGCCGCTGCCGTCGGTGGCGCGGACCGCCAGGGTGTGCTCGCCCGGGGTCGCCGGCCAGCGCCAGAACCACTGGCGCCAGGTGTCCGGGCCATCCGAGGCGGCGAGTTCGGCACGCTCCCAGGGGCCCTCGTCGACCCGCACCTCCACGCGTTCGATGCCCCGCCGCTGCGCCCAGGCGACGCCCGCGACGATCACCGTCCCGGCGCGGAGCCGGGCGGAGCCCCGCGGGGTGTCGATGCGGGACTGGGTCTTGACCGGGGCCTTGGCCGACCAGCCGTTCCGCGCCCAGTACGCGTCGTAGGCATCGAATGTGGTCAGCTCGATCTCCTCGATCCACTTGCACGCGGAGACGTATCCGTACAGGCCGGGGACGAGCATCCGGACGGGGAAGCCGTGGGTGAAGGGGAGCGGTTCGCCGTTCATCCCGAAGGCGAGCAGGGCGTCCCGGCCGTCCATGACGTCCTCGACCGGCGTGCCGATGGTCATCCCGTCCACGGACCGGGCCACGATCTGGTCGGCCGGGCCGCCCCGCGACGGAGGCCGCACCCCTGCCTCGCGGAGCAGGTCGGCGAGGCGGACGCCGGTCCAGCGGGCGGTGCCGATGTAGGGGCCGCCGACCTCGTTCGAGACGCAGTTGAGGGTGAGGTCGCGTTCCAGGACCGGGCGCTCCAGGAGGTCTTGGAATGTGAGCGTCAGGTTCTTCGTCACCCCTAGCCCGTGGACGCGCAGTCGCCAGGTGTCGGCGTCGACCTTGGGGACGAGGAGGGCCGTGTCGACCCGGTAGAAGTCCTTGTTCGGCGTGATGAAGGGGCTGACGCCCGCGACGGCGAGCTGCGCGCCGCGCGGGCGCGGCGGGGCCGGGACGTCGGGGCGGGGCAGCCGAACCGACGCCCGGGACGCCTCCGCGTCCTTGGAGCGGGTCGAGCCGAGAGCCCGGCCGAGCACGGCCACGCCGGTGGCGGCCACGGCCGTTCCGCCCGCCGCGACGAGGAAGCGCCGTCGGCCCCAGGCCGGCGCGCCGGGGCGGGTCACGAGGCGGCCGACCTGCCAGTACACCAGGGCCGCGCCGGCCGCCGCGCCCACCAGGGACGGCAGGG
>NZ_DATCVQ010000756.1:0-8204 GCF_036566765.1 Streptomyces sp. | reverse complement strand
CAGGGCGACCGCCGCGGCGGTGCCGCCGGCCAGCGCCCCGACGCCCGCGGCCGCCGGGATGCCGATCTTGGCCGCCTTGCGGCCCGTCCGGTAGTCGCGCAGTCGCCAGTCGCGGATCTTGGCGTGCTTGCGCAGCTTGGTGTCCGGGTTGATGGCGTAGGGGTGCCCGACGAGCGAGAGCATCGGGATGTCGTTGTGCGAGTCGCTGTACGCCGCGCAGCGGGACAGGTCCAGGCCCTCGGCGGCGGCCAGCGCGCGCACCGCCTCGGCCTTGGCCGGCCCGTGCAGCGGCTCGCCGACCAGCTTGCCGGTGTAGACGCCGTCGACGGACTCGGCGACCGTGCCGAGCGCGCCCGTCAGGCCGAGCCGCCGGGCGATGATCGTCGCCGTCTCCACCGGGGCGGCCGTCACCAGCCAGACCTTCTGGCCGGCGTCGAGGTGGGCCTGCGCGAGGGCGCGGGTGCCCGGCCAGATGCGGTCGGCCATGTACTCGTCGTAGATCTCCTCGCCGATGGTCATCAGCTCGGAGACGCGGTGGCCCTTGACGATGGACAGGGCGCTGTCGCGGGCGTCCTGCATGTGTTCCGGATCCTCGACGCCGGCCAGCCGGAACCACGCCTGCTGCCAGGCGAACCGGGCCAGTTCGCGGCGCTGGAAGAACTTCCGCTTGTACAGGCCGCGGCCGAAGTGGAAGATCGCCGCGCCCTGCATGACGGTGTTGTCGAGATCGAAGAAGGCGGCCGCGTGCACGTCCCCGACGACGGGGAACTCGGGCTCGGCGGGCTTCTTCTCGACGGCGGCGGCCCCGGAGGTCGTGTCGGCGGAGGCTTCGCGCGCCTGTTCCTCCTCCAGTTCCTGCGAGGACTTGCGCGCTGCCTCTGCTGCGGCCTCGCCGGCCAGCACGCTGCGCGCGGTGGCGGAGCGCCTACGAGGGGTGAGCCATCCCAGTGCGGCCATGTCGTGAGCATAGCCAGTCTGTTCGGTCCCTCCTGACGCGTGCCGATACCGGCGCGTGAACAGTGCGGGGCTCCCCTGTTAACCGGGGCGGCGCCCGGTGCGGGCCGGGCGGCGCAGAATGGACGGCATGTTCGGACGTACGAAGAAGAAGGCCGGCCCGCGCACCGTGACGCTGATCGGCAAGCCGGGGTGCCACCTGTGCGACGACGCGCGGGCGGTGATCGAGGCCGTCTGCGCGGAAACGGGAGCACTCTGGGAGGAGAAGGACATCACCCAGGACGAGGAGCTGCACCGCGCCTACTGGGAGCAGATTCCGGTCGTACTGGTCGACGGCGAACAGCACACCTTCTGGCGGGTGGACGCGGGGCGGCTGCGGCGCGAACTGGGTGCCTGACCGAAAGGCGGTTACCATCGTGGACGTTTTGTTGGCTTTCGGGGGCGTGGTCGTGAGGAGTGTGTGCGATTTTGCCCCCTTCGGGCTCCGAACGCGCTGACGCGCTCCGCGGTTCCGCCCTGGCGCGAACCAGCCGCGTGACCCCGGTCACTTTGGCCGGGCAAAACGGACACCATCTTTGTGCACGCGTTCACAAAGACATAGCCTGCATTCGACGGGGCGGTCCTGGGACGTATGGCCGCCTACAGCCCCGCTCATCCCGCAGGAGCACCGTGGCAACTGGCCGAAATCACCGACCGGCGACCCGTAGCCGAGGAATCCCCGAGGCCACCGTCGCCCGTCTTCCGCTGTACCTGCGCGCACTGACCGCGCTGTCCGAGCGGTCCGTACCCACGGTCTCCTCCGAGGAGCTCGCGGCCGCCGCGGGGGTCAATTCCGCGAAGCTGCGCAAGGACTTCTCCTACCTGGGTTCTTACGGAACGCGCGGTGTCGGCTACGACGTCGAGTATCTCGTCTACCAGATCTCCCGCGAACTCGGCCTGACCCAGGACTGGCCGGTTGTGATCGTCGGTATCGGTAATCTCGGCGCCGCTCTCGCCAACTACGGCGGCTTCGCGTCCCGTGGATTCCGTGTCGCGGCGCTGATCGACGCCGATCCGGCGATGGCCGGAAAGCCCGTCGCGGGCATTCCGGTGCAGCACTCGGACGACCTGGAAAAGATCATCGAGGACAACGGCGTGTCCATCGGGGTCATCGCGACCCCTGCGGGTGCCGCCCAGCCGGTCTGCGACCGGCTCGTGGCCGCCGGGGTCACCTCCATCCTGAACTTCGCGCCGACCGTGCTGTCCGTGCCGGACGGCGTCGACGTGCGCAAGGTCGACCTCTCCATCGAGCTGCAGATCCTCGCCTTCCACGAGCAGCGCAAGGCCGGTGAGGAGGCCGCCGCCGCTGCCGACGGCGCCGGTCCGGTCGTCGCCGGCCGCAGAGACTCCGCCGACAAAGGACCCGACGGGGACGTACCCGCCGTGATGCCGGCATGAGTCTCCTCGTCGTCGGGCTGAGCCACCGCAGCGCGCCGGTCAGCGTGCTGGAGCGGGCGGCTCTCCATGCCGATGCGCAGGTGAAGTTGCTCCAGGACACCGTCGCCGCCGACCCGGCCACGGAGGCCGCGGTGCTGGCCACCTGCAACCGGATCGAGCTGTACGCCGACGTGGACAAGTTCCACGCCGGAGTGGCCGAGCTGTCCACGCTGCTCGCGCAGCACAGTGGGGTGGGGCTCGACGAGCTCACTCCGTATCTCTACGTGCACTACGAGGACCGGGCCGTTCATCACCTCTTCTCCGTGGCCTGTGGGCTGGACTCCATGGTCGTCGGGGAGGGGCAGATCCTCGGGCAGATCAAGGACTCGCTGGCGCGGGCGCAGGAACTGCACACCGCCGGACGGCTGCTCAACGACCTGTTCCAGCAGGCGCTGCGGGTCGGTAAGCGGGCGCACTCCGAGACCGGGATCGATCGGGCGGGACAGTCGCTGGTCACCTTCGGGCTGGAGCAGCTGGCTCTCGGCGCTGAGGTGTCGGACTGGGCGCGAGGGAAGAAGGCGCTGGTCATCGGGGCCGGGTCGATGTCCTCGCTGGCCGCGGCGACGCTGGCGCGGGTCGGGGTCACGGAGATCGTCATCGCCAACCGGACGGCTGACCGGGCCGAGCGGCTTGCCGAGATCCTCAACGAAGGCGGGGACGTGCTCGCCCGCCCGGTACCGATGGACTCGGTGTCGGACGAGCTGACACGTGCAGATGTCGTGGTGTCCTGTACGGGGGCCACGGGGCTCGTACTCAGCGCTGAGGCTGTTGCCGCGGCGCGGGGATCGGTCGCGCAGCCCGGCGCCGACGAGGTGCCGCCCTTGCGTGGGCCGGGAGCCGGCCAGGCGGCACGACTGCCCGCAAGCTCTGGGACCGACGAGAACTGTCCGCTCGACCTGGCCCCCATGCAGACCACCCCCGGTTTCTCCGTGCTCGGCGAAGCCGCTGTCGCCGGGATGGCCGCCTCCGAGCTGGAGCAGCACGCCGCCTGGGTGGACAACGCGCCCCGGCCGCAGAGTTCCGGGTCGGTCGCGACCGTGCTCGATCCCGTCGCGGAAGCCGACGCCATCGCCGCGCTCGCCGCCACCGCCGCCGTGATCGGGCGCGTGCCGGAGCGGCGCAGGCCCGAGCCCGTCGCCGAGATTCCGCGGCCCACCCCCTCGCTCTTCCTGCTCGACCTCGCCATGCCCCGGGACATCGACGCCGCCGTGCACCGGCTGGGCGGGGTGCGACTCGTCGACATCGAGTCCCTCGCCGACGCTTCGGCAGACGCTCCCATGGCGGCCGACGTCGACCAGGTCCGTCGTATCGTGGCCGACGAGGTCGCCGCCTTCGGGGCCGCGCTCAGGGCCGCGCACATCACGCCGACCGTCGTCGCGCTGCGGTCCATGGCCGCCGAGGTCGTCGCCGGTGAGATCGCCCGGCTCGACGGGCGGCTGCCGGGGCTGGACGACAAGCAGCGCGGTGAGATCACGCAGACCGTGCGGCGCGTGGTCGACAAGCTGCTCCACGCGCCGACCGTACGGGTCAAGCAACTCGCGGCCGAGCCCGGCGGTGCCGGGTACGCGGACGCGTTGAGGACTCTGTTCGACCTCGACCCCGAGACGGTGGCCGCCGTCTCCCGCGCCGAGGACAGCACCACCGATGAGAAAGACCGAGGCTCGTCATGAGTACCAAGGCGCTACGACTAGGGACCAGGCGGAGCAAACTCGCCATGGCCCAGTCGCGGCAGGTGGCGGACGCCGTGAGCCAGGTGACCGGGCGGCCCGTCGAGCTCGTGGAGATCACCACGTACGGCGATGTGTCCAAGGAGGCGCTCGCGCAGATCGGCGGCACCGGTGTCTTCGTGACCGCGCTGCGCGAAGCCCTGCTCAAGGGCGAGGTCGACTTCGCGGTGCACTCGCTCAAGGACCTGCCGACCGGGCAGCCGGACGAGCTGGCGCTGGCCGCGATACCCGAGCGCGAGGACCCGCGGGACGTCATCGTCGCCCGGGATGCCCTGAAGTTCACCGACCTGCCCCGCGGCGCCCGCATCGGTACCGGTTCGCCCCGGCGCATGGCGCAGCTCAACGCGTACGCCCGCGCGCACGGACTTGATATCGAGACGGTTGCGATCCGGGGGAACATCGACACCCGGGTGCGGTTCGTGCGCGATGGTGAGCTTGATGCGGTGGTGCTGGCCGCGGCAGGGCTCACACGCATCGGCCGTATCGACGAAGTGACCGATTTCCTCTCGGTCGACACAGTTTTGCCCGCTCCCGGCCAGGGAGCACTCGCGATCGAATGCACCGCGGACAACGCGGACCTGATCGCAGCGCTCGGCGAGCTCGACGACCCGTTCACGCGGGTCGCCGTGACCGCCGAACGGTCACTGCTCGCCGCCCTGGAGGCCGGCTGCTCCGCCCCTGTGGGCGCGCTGGCCGACCTGCTGGCCGACGGGCAGATTGTCAAGGAAATGCGCCTGCGGGCCGTCGTCGGCACCACCGACGGCTCTCGCACGGTGCAGTTGTCCACCACCGGTCCCGTGCCCGAGACGTACGACCAAGCAATGGCGCTCGGCCGTGAACTCGCGGCCGAGATGCTTGCCCAGGGCGCGGCCGGTCTGATGGGGGAGCGAGCACAGTGAGCCCCACCACCCTTCCCGTCGGTCCTGAACACGGGCACGTCACCTTCCTCGGTGCCGGACCCGGAGATCCGGGACTGCTGACTCTGCGCGCCGTCGAGGCGCTCACGAACGCGGACGTTCTCGTCGCCGGGCACGAGGTGCTCGACGTCGTACGCGTCCACGCTCGATCGGGCGTCGCCGTCGTGGACACGGACACGGAGTCGCCTTCGACTCCGGTTCCGGGCACGGGCGCGCCCCAACTAACGATCGTTGACGGCTCGTCAACAACCGCAGCTGCCCCCGCTGTACGGGATGCCGCACATCTTGTCATGGAGGCCGCGCGGGGCGGCAGGCGGGTCGTACGTGCGGTGTCCGGGGACCCCGGGCTCGACGCGTACGCCGCCGAGGAGATGCTGGCCTGCGCCCGCGCGGGCGTGCCGTTCGAGGTCGTGCCCGGTGTCGCCGCCGCGGTCGGTGTACCCGCGTACGCCGGTGTGCCGCTGCGCGACGCCCAGGGCGCGGACGTGCGGTTCGTGGACGCGCGGACGGCCTCCGACCGGTGCTGGACGGAGGTGGGGGCGTCGGACGGGACCGTGGTCGTGTCGACGACCCTGGACTCCGTGGGTGCCGCCGCCGGGGAGCTGGTCGCCGCCGGGCGCAAGCCCGATACCCCGATGACGGTGACGGTCGCCGGTACGACCACCCGCCAGCGCACGTGGACGGCCACTCTGGGCACCATCGCCCAGACGCTCAAGCAGGCCAAGGTGCTGCCCTCGCCCGAGGGCGGGCGGCCGGTGATAGTCGTGGTCGGTGAGCGTTCGGCCGCCGCGCAGCGCGACCAGCTGTCGTGGTTCGAGAACAAGCCGCTGTTCGGCTGGAAGGTTCTCGTGCCGCGTACGAAGGAGCAGGCGGCCTCGCTCTCCGACCAGCTGCGGTCCTACGGGGCCGTGCCGCACGAGGTGCCGACGATCGCCGTCGAGCCGCCGAGAACGCCCCAGCAGATGGAGCGGGCGGTCAAGGGGCTCGTGACCGGGCGCTACGAGTGGATCGCCTTCACCTCGGTCAACGCCGTCAAGGCCGTACGCGAGAAGTTCGAGGAGTACGGGCTCGACGCGCGCGCCTTCGCGGGGATCAAGGTCGCCGCGGTCGGTGAGCAGACCGCCAAGGCGCTGGTCGCCTTCGGTGTGAAGCCTGATCTGGTGCCGAGCGGTGAGCAGTCGGCCGCGGGTCTTCTCGAGGACTGGCCGCCGTACGACCCCGTTTTCGACCCGATCGACCGGGTGTTCCTGCCGCGGGCCGACATCGCGACCGAGACCCTGGTCGCCGGGCTCATCGAGCTCGGGTGGGAGGTCGACGACGTCACGGCCTATCGGACCGTGCGGGCCTCGCCGCCGCCCGCGGAGACGCGGGAGGCGATCAAGGGCGGTGGGTTCGACGCCGTTCTCTTCACGTCCTCGTCGACCGTGCGGAACCTGGTGGGTATCGCCGGGAAGCCGCACAACGTGACCGTGATCGCGTGCATCGGGCCCGCCACGGCCAAGACCGCCGAGGAGCACGGGCTGCGGGTGGATGTGATGGCTCCCGAGCCGTCCGTGCACAAGCTGGCCGAGGCCCTCGCCGACTTCGGGCTGAAGCGGCGGGCGGCGGCGGTCGAGGCCGGGGATCCGGTGACACGGCCGAGCGAGCGGCGGCCGGGGGCTCGGCGGCGGCGGTCGACGACCTGAGCGTTGTGACGATCTGAGGGTTGTGACGATCTGAGCGTTGTGCGGCGCGGTGTCGGTGTGCGGTGGCTGCGGGGGCCTGGTTCAGGCTGACGGAGCCACCGTGTGGCCGTAGCGCAGGAGGTTCTCCGGGTCGTACGTCGACTTCGCGCGTCGCAGGCGGTCGTAGACCTCCGGGGTCCAGGCGCGGGCGCGGTCCTTCTCGTCGCCCGGGGTGCCGTGCAGGTTGACCAGGGTGCGGCCGGTGCCGTACGCGGCCATCGCGGAGTTGAGAGCGTTCGTGGCGCGTTCGACGGCCTCGGCCATGGGGGGTGCCGCCAGGACGCCCACCGCCTCCAGGAGGTACTCGGCGTCCCGGGCGCAGACCGCGTCCGCCACGGCTGCGGGGCGGGACAGAGCCGCGCCCATGTGCCGGATCTCGACCATGAGGAGCGGGAAGTCGCCGGCTCCCGCCGCCGGGCCCACCTGGTCCAGGAACGTCTCGATCGCCTCGGGTGTCAGCTCGCGCAGCAGGGCGCAGGACTCGCGGGCCGGGAGCGGGTCCTGGGGGTCCAGATAGATGCGGTCCACCGCCGAGTAGTCCATCTCCTCCACCGTGTCGATCACGACCGGTGCGGCCTCGCGGAGCGGGGTGAGGAGGTCCTGGCCCGCTGTCGTCTCGCCGGTCCAGGCGAGGCAGACCCTTGACCAGAAGCCGCCCCGGAAGGGTTCGGGGATCTCCGGGAAGGGCGGTAGGCGCAGGATGCTGAAGGTGCTGTTCATCTCCGGCGGGATGTTCTGGGTCCAGGTCGCCCAGGTGGTCAGCAGGGGCTCGGCGTCCTCGCCCGCGCAGTAGATGCCGCCGCCGAGGATGCGGGGGAGCGGGAGGAGTTCGGTGACCAGGGAGGTCACCACTCCTACGTTGCCCTTGCCGCCGCGCAGGGCCCAGAAGAGGTCGGGTTCCGTGTCGGCGTCGGTGTGGTGGGGCGTTCCGTCGGGGGTGACGACCTCGAACGAGCGGACCTTGTCGGCGGCGTAGCCGTAGGTCCGGCCGAGGACGGGGAGGCCGCCGCCGAGGGTGTAGCCGACGACGCCTGCGTCGGTGGAGGAGCCGTTCAGGGTGGCGAGGCCGTGGGGGGTGGCGGCGGCCAGGACGTGCCGCCACTTCGCGCCGGCGTCGATTCTCGCGGTGCGGGTTTCTTCGTCGACGTGTACGCCGGTCATGCGGGCGGTGTTGATCAGCAGGCCGTTCTGTATGGGGAAGTTGGCGCCGTGGCCGGTGGCCTGGACGGTGACGGGGGTGTGGGTGGCCGAGGCCCAGCGCAGGGCGGTGACGATGTCCTCGGCGCGGGTGGCACCGACGACCACGTCGGGGGTGTGCAGGGCGGCCAGGTTGAACCCGGTGACTTCGTCGGCGTAGCCGGGTTCGCCGGGGTGGATGACGGGGCCGTGGATCTCGTTGAGGGTGG
>NZ_DATCVQ010000755.1:0-3756 GCF_036566765.1 Streptomyces sp. | reverse complement strand
GGTCGGCGCTCTCGCGGCCCCCGGCGACCGGTTCGGCGCCCGCTCCGGCGCGGTCCATGCGCGCGGCGAGCACCACATGGGGCGCGTCGACGTCGGTACGGAGCCGGGCGGCCCGCTCGCGCAGCAGCCGGGGGTCCCGGTCCGGGGCGTCGAGCAGGTCGTCGAGCAGTTCGCCGCGGACGCGCTGCTCGGCCTCGCCGGCCGAGCGGCGGGCGAGCAGCAGCAGGGAGGTCACCAGCGCGGCGCGCTCCAGCGTGCGCTGGTCGACGGGGTCCAGGTCGGGCTGGCCGCGGAGCACCAGCGCGCCGAACTCCTCGCCGCCGGCCGAGACGGCGGCGATCCACTCGTCCTTGTCGCGGACCGCATGACCGCCGGAGAGTCTCGCGGGGCCCGGCGGCTCGTCGGTGAACTCGACGGCACCGCCGAGGACTTCGGAGACCGCGTCGGCCACGTCGTGCACCCCGCCGCCGTGCACCACGAGCTCGGTGAGCCGGTCGTGGACCTCCGAGGCGCGCTCGAGGACGGCGCTGTGCTCGCGGATGATGTCGTTGGCCCGCTCCAGCTCGGCGAGGGCGGAGCGGGTCTCGGCGAGCAGGTTGGCGGTGTCGATGGCGACGGCGGCGTGCGCGGCGAAGGAGCCGAGCAGGGCGACCTGGCCCCGTTCGAAGACCCGGGCCCGCCGGTCGGCCGCGAACAGCACGCCGATGACCTGGCTGCCGAGGGTGAGCGGCACGCCGAGGATGGCGACGAGGCCCTCGTCCCGTACCGCGGTGTCGATGGTGCGGGTGTGCTGGAACCGCTCGTCGTCGAAGTAGTCGTCGGTGACGTAGGGCCGGGCGGTCTGGGCGACGAGTCCGCCCAGGCCCTCCCCCATGCCGAGCCGGAGCTGCTGGAAGCGGGCGGAGACGGAGCCCTCGGTGACTCGCATGTAGGTGTCCCCGGCCGCCGGGTCGTTCAGGCTGAGGTAGGCCACCTCGGTGCCGAGAAGCGAGCGGGCGCGCTGGACGATGGCGCGGAGCACCGCGTCGAGGTCGCGCAGCCCGGAGAGGTCGTGGGCGGTCTCGAAGAGCGCGGAGAGCTCGGCCTCGCGGCGGCGCCTGCCCTCCAGCTCGGCCCGGACGCGCAGCGCGAGCTGCTTGGCCTCCTCGAGCTCGGCCAGCGCCTCGGGACCCGCGCCGCCCGCACGGGCGAGCAGCGCGGGCCTGTCGTACGCCTCCGCCGCCGCTCCGCGGGCGAGGAGCTCCAGGTAGGAGGCCTGTTCTTGGGACATGGACACAGGGATACCTGTCGTACGGGTGATCGCACCAGCCCTGTGGACGGTGGACATCAGTGGGCGGTCCAGCCGCCGTCCAGGGTGAGCGAGATGCCGGTGATGAAGGATGCCTGGGGGGCGCAGAGGTAGAGCACGGCCTCGGCGACCTCCTCGGGCTCGATGAGCCGCTTGACCGCCGAGTCCTTCAGCAGGACGTCGGTGAGGACCCGCTCCGGGGGGATGTCGTGGGCCGCGGCCTGGTCGGCGATCTGGCGTTCGACGAGCGGGGTGCGGACGTAGCCGGGGTTCACGCAGTTCGAGGTGACGCCGTGCGGCGCCCCCTCCAGGGCGGCGGTCTTCGAGAGCCCTTCGAGCCCATGTTTCGCCGCCACATAGGCGGACTTGTAGGCAGAGGCGCGCAGCCCATGGACGGAGGAGACGTTGACGATGCGGCCCCAGCCCTGTGCGTACATGTGCGGCAGCGCGCCCCTGATCAGCCGGAACGGTGCTTCGAGCATCACCGTGAGGACGGTGTGGAAGACGTCGGGCGGGAACTCCTCGATGGGGCGGACCAGCTGCAGTCCGGCGTTGTTGACGAGGATGTCCGTGCCTGCGGCCGCCGCCTCGGCGGCGTCGAGGTCGGTGAGGTCGAGGACCTGGGGCTCGACGGCGCCGGGCAGCCCGGCGGCCCGCTCGGCGAGGGCGTCCAGCCCGTCGGCCGCCCGGTCCACGGCTCTGACCTGGGCCCCGGCGGCCGCGAGCCGGAGCGCGCAGGCACGGCCGATGCCGCCGGCCGCGCCGGTGACGAGCGCCGTGCGGCCGGCGAGGTCGAGGGTGACGGAACCGGGCGCGCTCGCGGATGCGGACGCCGGTGCGGGACCTGGTGCGATGGGGGCGGTCATGTTCCGCACCCTATGAACCACCGCACCGGTCACCGATGTGGTCCGCACCCATACTTCACTGGGGAGGGATGGGGTCGAACCATGTCGGTTCGTCGGCGAGCGCCTGCTCGATCCGGAAGTGCGAGAACCGTTTCATCTGCGGCAGCGCGTCCACCTCGAACCAGCCGACGTCCGTGGACTCCTCGTCGTTGACCCGCGCCTCGCCGCCGACGGCCCGGCAGCGGAAGGTCACGTCCATGAACTGGCACTGGTCGCCGTTGGGGTAGACGACCGGCTTCCGCAGGGTCTGGACGAGCACGACCCGCTCCGCCACGCAGCGCACCGCGGTCTCCTCGTACACCTCGCGGACCGCGCAGGCGGCGGGCTGCTCGCCCGGTTCGACGATGCCGCCGATGATCGCCCACATACCGTTGTCCGCCCGGCGGCCGAGCAGCACCCGCCCCCGGTCGTCGAAGACGACGGCGCTCACTCCGGGCAGGAACAGCAGTTGGTGGCCGGCGGTGGCGCGCAGCTCGCGAATGAAATCGGGAGTACCCATGCCTGCGACCCTAAATCCTTGTGGATCTAGGGTCGGAGAAATCGGCAGAGCTGCCTCTCAGGCCGTCCGGCCGCCGCGCGCCTTGCGGGCGCGCACCGCGGACCAGCCCAGACCGGCGGCCGCGAGGCCGAGCAGCAGCATCTCCGGCACGATGCCGAGCCGGGTGGCCGGGGTCTGCGAGGAGCGCAGCGGCACGTCCGCCACCAGCGCGTCCGGGGTGAACATCGCCGACTTCTGGACGACCCGCCCGTCCGGCTCGATGATCGCGCTGACCCCGCTGGTGACGGGCACGACCACGGAGCGGCTGTGCTCGACCGCCCGGACCCGGGACATCGCGAGCTGCTGGTACGTCATCTCGCTGTGCCCGAAGGTGGCGTTGTTGCTGGGCACCGCGATGAGCTGCGCGCCGTGCGTGACGGTGTCCCGGACCGCCCAGTCGAAGGCGGCCTCGTAGCAGGTGGCGAGCCCGACCTGGGTCCCCGCCAGGTCGAAGACGCCGATCTTGGCACCCGGTCCGAAGTCGCGGCTGACCCGGTCCACGTTGCTGTTGAAGATCCGTACGAAGGACCGCATCGGGATGTACTCGCCGAACGGCTGCACATGCCGCTTGTCGTAGGTGGCGACCGGACCCCGGTTCGGCTGCCACTCGATGAGGGTGTTGCGCAGCTTGCCGGTGTCGGGGGCGAGCACCGCGCCGATCACGGTGGGCGCGCCGATCTTCTTCACCGCCCGGTCGATGACGCCGTACGCGTCGGGGTAGGCGAACGGGTCGATGTCGGAGGAGTTCTCCGGCCACAGCACGAAGTCGGGCCGCTTCGCCGTTCCGCGCGCCACGTCCTCGGCGAGCTGGGCCGTGCGGTTGGCGTGGTTGTCGAGGACCTGGCGGCGCTGGGCGTTGAAGTCCAGGCCGAGGCGGGGGACGTTGCCCTGGATCGCAGCGACGGTCGCGGTGCCGTCCTCCGCGCCCGCGTCGACCAGCGGCAGCGCGGCGGCAGCGCCGGCGACCGGCACGAGCACGGCGAGGACGGCGGCGGTGAGCGGTCCGCGCGGCAGCCGGCCGGTGC
>NZ_DATCVQ010000754.1:0-5961 GCF_036566765.1 Streptomyces sp. | reverse complement strand
CTCCGTGGCCGGGGCGGCGGCCGGGGCCGCCAGGGTGAAGTCGCCGTCGGCGTCGGCCGGGGCTGCCGCCGGGGCCCGCTCGGGCTCCGGCGCCGTCCCGAGCGCCTCGGGCTCGGGCGCGGACTCCGACACCGGTTCCGGTATCGCGGGGTCCGGCCCGGCCCCCGGCTCGGGCGTGCTCGCCGGTCGGCTCCACCACTTCGGCTTCCGGCCGGTGGTCTTCCCGTCTTCCATGCTCTCCCCGTAACAGCTGTCCTGTCCGCGCCCGTCGCAGCGGGAACCCCTGACGAGGATTCAATCAGGTCCCGGTCAACGCGGGGACGGGAGCGGGTCGCTCGGCTGGGTCGGAGCGGTCAGCAGGGTCGGCTGTGGGGTCAGCGTCGGGGGGAAGGCGGGGGTGAACGCCGCCGACTGGAGCGCGGACCCGGTGGGCCGTATCAGCGGGGACAGCGCGAGCAGCGGGGTGACCGGGGCCTGGAGCTGGACGGTCCTGGCCGCGTTCAGCCTGGCCGCGTTGAGCATGGCCGGGGTCGGCCGCTCCGCGGATCGGGCGCTGCGATTCGTCGGGGTGCCCACCGCGCCTTCGCCGACCGTGCCCTGGGCGTTCGCCCGGAGCGGGGTCACCGAGGCGCCCGTACCCTCGCCGCGCGCGTTGGCCTCGACCGCGGCCTCCAGCGGCAGCGCGCCGCCGAGGGCGATCGCCGCGAAGGACACCGCGCTGGCCGCCGCGAAGGCGAACCGGCGGCCGCGCCACGGGGAGCGGTCCTGGCTGGGCCGACCGACCTCGTGGATCCGGAAGCCGGAGTGCGGATCGATGGCCGCGGCGGTGGCGAAGCCGTCCGACCGGACGTCGCGCACGCCGAAGACCCCGTCGACTGCGTCGAAGGGCCCACGGCCCCCGCCGTCACCTCCCGGATCGCCCGGTCCCCCGGGCAGTCCTTGAAGGCGCGCGAGCAGCCCCTCGGAGGGCGGCGGCGGCGCGGCCTGCGCGAACACGTTCTTGAGGCTGCGCTGGGCGTCGGCCTCGGCCTTGCACTTGGGACAGGTCGCGAGATGGGCGAGCACCCGCTCGCGGGCGTCATGACCGAGCTCGCCGTCGACAAGCGCGGCGAGCCGGTCCCCGAGGTGGTGCTCCACGGGGGTGGGACCGGACGGACTGGTGCTGCTCACGCGGTTCCGCCCTCCCAGCCGACGGCCGCGTACGCACGCTCCGCCCGGGCCTCGGGCGAGCGGTGCTGCAGGGCCTTGCGCAGATGGGACCGGCCGCGGTGGATGCGGCTGCGGACGGTGCCGAGCTTCACGCCGAGGGTCGCGGCGATCTCCTCGTACGAGAGCCCCTCGATGTCACAGAGGACGACCGCGGCCCGGAACTCGGGCGCGAGGGTGTCCAGGGCCTGCTGGACGTCCGCGTCGAAGTGGGTGTCGTTGAACGCCTGCTGCGGGGACGGCTCGCGGCTGGGCAGCCGCTCCGCCGCGTCGTCGCCGAGCGCGTCGAACCGGATCCGCTGCTTGCGGCGGACCATGTCCAGGAACAGGTTGGTGGTGATGCGGTGCAGCCAGCCCTCGAAGGTGCCCGGCGTGTAGGTCGACAGCGAGCGGAAGACCCGGACGAAGACCTCCTGCGTGAGGTCCTCCGCGTCGTGCTGGTTGCCCGTGAGGCGGTAGGCGAGACGGTAGACCCGGCCACTGTGAGTGCTGACGATCTCCTCCCAGGTGGGCGGAGTCCACGCCTGCGATTCCGCGTCCGTGGCGAAGGTCGCGGTGGTGGGTGCGGAGTCGGCGGTGCGGAAACGGTCAGCGGTGTCGGTCACGGATTTCGGCTCACCCGCCGACCTGAGAAGACGCCGAAGCACTCCTCCCCGATCCACAGGCGCAGCCGCACCTCCCCTGTCGGCTCTGGTGGTGTCCAGTGGAGCCCCTACCATAGCCACCTCGCCCGTTAGCTCCGGATAAGAATCTTTACGCGAATTTGGGACCGGCTCGCGGGCCACCGCGTGTCGCGTCATCCGCTTCCCCCGTTCTCTCCCCTGCCCCTTATCAACGCCCGGTCCCATCTGCGGGTTCCCGGGCGCAGCGGATACAGTCACCGTTGCGCCAACTACGGGGACAGGAGAGGGCCATTACCGCCAACCGGCAGACGAGCTGGGCGTTCGCCGACGCCTTTGTCGCCGAGGACGAAGCGCTGCGCTGGGCCCGTGAGCGGGCCCGGGAGGCAGGGCTGCCCTCGGTGTCGCCGGGCACCGGCGCCGCGCTGCGGCTGCTGGCCGCCACGGCGGACGCGAAGGCGGTGGCCGAGATCGGTACCGGGACGGGCGTGTCGGGGATCTACCTGCTGCACGGGATGCGGCCGGACGGCGTCCTGACCACGGTGGACCTGGAGCCGGAGCGGCAGCAGTTCGCGAAGACGGCCTTCCGGGCGGCGGGCTTCGCCGGGAACCGGGCGCGGTTCATCCCCGGCCGCGCGCTGGACGTCCTGCCGCGGCTCGCGGACGGCGGATACGACCTGGTGTTCTGCGACGGCGACCGGCTGGAGTGCCTGGACTACCTCGCTGAATCGTTGCGCCTGCTGCGTCCGGGCGGGCTTGTCTGCTTCGAGGGCATGTTCGCGGACGGCCGGACGGTGGACTCGGCGGCCCAGCCGGCCGAGGTGCTGCGCGTCCGCGAGCTGCTGCGCGCGATACGCGAGAGCCAGGAGATGCTGCCCTCGCTACTGCCGGTGGGCGACGGCCTGCTGTGCGCGGTACGCCGCCCGTAACCGCGAGGCCGCGGCGTCCGTGAGCCTGGGCCCACTCGGCCCACTCAGACCTCTGGGACCCCTGCGCCCCCGGCGACCTCTGGGACCACTGCACCCCCGGCCGTGAGACGCCACTGCCCCGGTGCGGTGGAGACCGTACCGGGGCAGTGGGAAAACGTGGGTGCCTGTCGCGTCAGCCGACGACCTTCTTCAGTGCGTCGCCGAGCGCGTCGGCCTCGTCCGGGGTCAGCTCGACGACAAGCCGACCGCCGCCTTCGAGCGGAACGCGCATGACGATGCCCCGCCCCTCCTTGGTCACCTCGAGCGGGCCGTCACCCGTTCGCGGCTTCATGGCCGCCATGCTCGTTCCCCTTCCTGAAACCAGCTCATCGTCAGCCGACGGCCCCGGTAGGGAGCACGCGTCACCGGCATCGAACACATTGCTTCCAGGTCATTATCCCGCATCGACAGACCCGATGACCAACATCGGATGGCATCGCTTGCGCAACGCGCTCTCGCAAAACCGTCCATTTCGGCGATCGGCCTGCGATACTTCGCCGCCGCGGCTCCGGAAGAGACCTCAGAATCTTTGACGCAGGTCACATGTGCGGACCCGGGGAACTCCGCCATGCTGGACGGATCAACGATCAGTGGGCGAAGGGATCTGTCATGGCCGACACCGTGCTGTACGAGGTGAGCGACGGGCTCGCCACGATCACGCTCAACCGGCCCGAGGCCATGAACGCGATGAACGTGGCGGCGAAGGTCGCACTCCGGGACGCGGCGGAGGCGGCCGCGGCAGACCCTGCCGTACGGGCGGTGCTGCTGACGGCCACGGGCAAGGCCTTCTGCGTAGGCCAGGACCTCAAGGAGCACGTCGGCCTGCTCCTGGCGGACAAGGAGTCCGGCTCCCAGGACACGATGAACACGGTCCGCGACCACTACAACCCGATCGTCAAGGCGCTCACCGGCATGCAGAAGCCCGTGGTCGCGGGCGTGAACGGCGTCGCGGCGGGCGCGGGCTTCGGCTTCGCGCTGGCGGCGGACTACCGGGTGGTCGCGGACACGGCCGCGTTCAACACGTCGTTCGCCGGTGTGGCGCTGACGGCCGACTCCGGCATGTCCTGGACGCTGCCGCGGCTGATCGGCGCGAGCCGGGCGTCGGACCTGCTGCTCTTCCCGCGCTCGATCAAGGCCCAGGAGGCGTACGAGCTGGGCATCGCCAACCGCGTCGTGCCCGCGGCCGACCTCGCCGCCGAGGCAGCCTCGGTGGCCCGCGCCCTGGCCGACGGCCCGACGGTGGCCTACGCGGCCCTCAAGGAGTCCCTGGCGTACGGCGCGGACCACTCCCTCGCCGAGGCCCTGGAGAAGGAGGACGAACTCCAGACGAAGGCCGGCGCCTCGGAGGACCACACGATCGCGGTGCAGGCGTTCATCGCCAAGGAGAAGCCGAAGTACCTGGGTCGCTGAGCAGGCACGACGCCCACCCCGCCAGCGGGGTGGGCGTTCTGGTCTCCGGTCAGCGCATCTCGCAGTCGTGCAGGTGGTCGTTGACCAGGCCGCAGGCCTGCATCAGGGCGTAGGCGGTGGTGGGGCCGACGAAGCGGACGCCGCGCTTCTTGAGGGCCTTGGAGAGGGCGAGCGACTCGTCGGTGACCGCCGGGACGTCGGCCAGGGTGCGGGGAGCCGGGCGGGTGGCGGGGTCCGGGGCGTGGGACCAGATCAGCTCCTCCAGCTCGCCGGGGGCCCAGTCGGCAAGGAGCCGGCCGTTCGCCATCGTCGCGTCGATCTTCGCCCGGTTGCGGATGATCCCCTCGTCCGCGAGCAGCCGCTCCCGGTCCGCGTCGGTGAACCGGGCCACCTCGGCGATGCGGAAGCCCGCGAAGGCCTTACGGAAGCCCTCGCGCCGCCGCAGGATCGTGATCCACGACAGGCCGGACTGGAACGCCTCCAGGCACAGCCGCTCGAACAGCGCGTCGTCGCCGTGGACCGGCTTGCCCCACTCCTCGTCGTGGTACGCGACGTAGTCCTCGGCCGACAGGCCCCAGGGGCAGCGCAGCCGGCCGTCCGGCCCCGCGATCGCCGTTCCGTCGGTCATGACGCGTCCTCCTCGCCGGGCTTCTTGAACAGGTCCGGCCGGGCCACCGCCGCCTGCGCACCCGCAAGGGCCGCCTCCAGCTCCGCGATCCGCGCGTCCCGCTCGGCCAGCTCCGCGCCGAGCCGCGCCAGCACGTCGTCAACGTCCGCCATCCGGTAGCCGCGCGCCGCCACCGGCAGCCGCAGCGCCTCGATGTCCGCACGGCCGACCGGGCGCGCGGCTGGCAGCGGATCCACCAGCCCCTCCGGCTCGGCCTCGGGCAGCACCTCGCCGTCGCCGCCGCCGACCACCGCCAGGGTGACCGCCGCGACGACCACGACCATCGCGATCAGCAAGAACCAGAACACAGCGCGCCTCTCCCCTGCGTGGAATTCATCCCGTGTCGATCGTGCCATGCGGCACCGACAGTTAAGGTCGCAGGCGAACGGACGCGAGGGAGGACAAAAGGGATGCTGCGCTTGGGACGGCGTGAATTCGGGCCGCACGAACCGGTGATCATGGCGATCGTCAACCGGACCCCGGATTCCTTCTACGACCAGGGCGCGACCTTCCGCGACGAGCCCGCCCTCGCCCGGGTCGAGCAGGCCGTGACCGAGGGCGCCGCGATCATCGACATCGGCGGAGTCAAGGCCGGCCCGGGCGAGGAGGTGAGCGCCGAGGAGGAGGCCCGCCGCACGGTCGGCTTCGTCGCCGAGGTGCGCCGGCGCCACCCCGACGTCGTCATCAGCGTCGACACCTGGCGGCACGACGTCGGCGCGGCGGTCTGCGAGGCCGGCGCGGACGTCCTGAACGACGCGTGGGGCGGCGTCGACCCGAAGCTGGCGGAGGTCGCCGCGCGGTACGGCGCGGGGCTGGTCTGCACGCACGCCGGCGGCGCGGAGCCGCGCACCCGGCCGCATCGCGTCGAGTACGAGGACGTCATGGCCGACATCCTGCGGGTGACGGTCGGGCTCGCGGAGCGGGCGGTCGAGCTCGGCGTGCGGCGCGACGGGATCATGATCGACCCCGGTCACGACTTCGGGAAGAACACCCGGCACAGCCTGGAGGCGACGCGGCGGCTCGGGGAGATGACGGAGACGGGGTGGCCGGTTCTGGTGTCGCTGTCCAACAAGGACTTCGTGGGGGAGAC
>NZ_DATCVQ010000753.1:0-4415 GCF_036566765.1 Streptomyces sp. | reverse complement strand
TTCTCGACGTCGTCGAGGGCGCCCCGGAACGCGGTGTCCTCGTCCTCGTTGGCGTCGCGGTTCTCCTTGGCGAGCCGGTCGCGGATGTCCTGGACGGTCGCCCAGGCGTTCGCGCGCCGGTCCAGCAGGTCCTGCAGTCGGGACACGACTGCCTCCTTCGTCTGGATCGTTGGTGGGTCGTCCGTCCGGTCGCTCCGGTCCCGCGCAGAGTGGTGCCGCGCCCGGCTCCCCCGCGGGGAGTGGTGCGCGTCCGGCTCGGCCGGGGTGGAACTAGCGGAAGTGGTGCTACGCCGGCTTGCGCTCGACGGACAGGGGGATCGCGTAGGCGCCCGCGAGCCGGTCCATGTCGGACCGGGTCAGGGTGCGCCTGCGCGGCTCGGGCGCTGGGAAGGCCCCGAGAAGCTCGTTCAGTTCGGGCCGCGCCGCGGACCGGCGGGCGATGGCCTCGCGGTTGCCGCGATGAGCCAGGGCGGGCATCACACCGAAGCGCAGCGACGCGTCGGTCTCCTCGTAGGCGGGGAACGTCACCGCCGAGACCTCGATCAGCTTCACCTCGCGGATGATCCGGACGTCGACCTCGGCGGGGTCGTCGAGGCCCTCGACCTCCAGCTGCTCGGTGACCCAGTCGTCCTTGACGACACGGAACCCGAAGCTCATGCCGGTGATGCGGCGCTTCTCCACGTTGCGGGCCAGGTCGCGGATGTAGGACACCTCGACGTCCAGCTCGGAGTCGACCGCCAGGCCCGCCCCGTCCTCGCCCAGCGTCAGGTCACCGGCGGACACGCGGGACACCAGCAGGGAGGAGTCGTGGTCGACGAGCATCCGCGCGTCGCCCTCCTTGAGGGTCTTGGCGAACGCGCCGCCCGAGATCTCCTCCAGGAACCCCCACCCGGGCACGGGCCCGATCGCGGTGCGCGTGTCGAACACCGCCGCGTGCCCGGTGAACCGGGGCGGCTCGTCGTCGCCGGCGGCCCGCACCTGCAGGCCCGCGTCGGCCAGCGCCAGATCGCGGCGCTCCTCACTCGGCAGGCTGGTCCGCCCCATCGCCCTCTCCTGTGCTCGCGTCCGCGGGGTCGCTCCCCAGCGGCGCCATGTTCACCGGCTGCCAGTAGTCCTCGCCGAGCCCGTCGGGCAGTGGCGGCAGGTCTTCCTCGGCACGGATGTCGTCGGCGTTGAAAACGCCGAGGTCACGCATGGTGCGGTACCAGTTCGCGCGGGCCGTGGAGTCGCCGCGCAGCAGCTCGCGGACCTTGTAGCGGACCTCGATGCCGCGGCCCGTGAGCCGCGTGACCCGCTGCTCGGTCGGCGCCAGCCACGTCGGGTGAAGGCTGTAGTTCAGCCACGCCAGAGTCTGCTGCTCAAGGCCCGTCCCCCACGAGGTGGACTTCTCGGTCAGCATCAGCAGGAACGGCGGAACGCCGAACCAGCGGGCGATCTCCTCGACCTGGAACTGCCGCGACTCCAGGAACTGCGCGTCGTCGTGCGGCATGCTCAGCGGCTGGAACTTCGCCCCCGCGTCGAGCACAGCCACGTCGTGGGCGTTGTCGATCCCGGCCATCTTCTGCCGCCAGCGCCGCTTCAGCGCGTCGGCGTCCTTCTGCTCAAGGCGCTGCTCGGTCTGCAGGATGCCGGACAGCAGCGAACCCTTGCCGAAGAACCGGGCGCCGTACTGCTCGGCCGCCGTCGCCAAGCCCAGCGACGTCCGGGCGTGCGTGATGACGCTGACGCCCTTCAGCCCGTCGAAGCTGAGCCCTGGAAGGTGCAGCACCTCATGCGGCAGCAGCGGCGCGTCCAGGTCGCTGTCGACGATGAACACCTTCCCCGCCGGGTTCCGCTCGGTGGCCTGCACCTTGCGGACCTGCACGCGGCCCGGCTCCAACGGGTCCAGCCACCGCGGCCGGCCGACCCTGTCCAGAACCTTGCGGCTCACGTGGTCGCCCCACAGCAGCCGGTGCACGTACGTCAGCTTCCAGAACTCGTACGGCGTCATCTCCGGGTGCGGGTTCGCCAGGATCGGTACGCTCGCCGGTTCCTTCGTCCCCGCCGTGTACGGGATCAGCGGCAGCGCCCCCGATACGCTCGACACCAGATCGACCGCCCGGTAGACCGCGGACAGGTTCATTGCGGTCGTCTGGTTGACCCGGACCCCGGATTCGTTCGGTGCGCCGCCGTCCAGCCAGTCCAGGAGCTGCGTCGAGGTCAGCGGGACGGCCGGATTCTCGGGCGAGTCTCGCCGCTCGAACAGCCCGAACAGACTCACGCGACCCGCCTCAACCGCCGCGGCGCCTGCGCCTCACCGCGCGGCACCACCGCACGACGGGCCGACGAGCGCCGCTCACACGCCACGACCCCCAGCACACCGCCGACCATCAGCGCCGCCGGCGGCCATACCAGCGCCACACCGGCCAGGAACACCACCACGAACGCCAGTTCGGCCAGGTCAAGCATCAGAGCAACCCTCCTCACCAGACGTTCGGCGGGGCGTCGTCGACCCGCTCCCTGGTCACCCACGCCCACCGGGCCAGAGTCACCGCCACCAGCGGACTGATGTCCACGCTCACGCCTCGCCGGTCCCACGCCCACGCATCGCCCAGCGGCCTCTTCCCCGCGCCGCTCAGCGCGCCTGAGAGCGCCGGGTGCGGGATGTGCCGCACCGTCGGCGCCCACCCCTCCTGCGCGTCCGGCGGACGCACCACCGCGTCGTACAGGCCACCCGCAGCCGCGGCCACGTCACGCGCCTTCGTCGTCGTCAGCTCGATCCCCGCGGCCTCGAAGTCGCCCACAAGCGAACCGCCCGGCCCGCCCGGGTCCAGGGCCACCGCGCACGGCCGCCACCGCTCCACGAGCGCCTGAACGCGCGCCACGACCCACCCGGTGCCGGGCTCGTGGTCGACGACCTCCACGTGCATCAGCCCGTCCGCCCGGACGCCCGCGATGGCGACACACGCCGCGCTGCGGTCCGGGGTCACATCGACCGCGAACGCCACCGGGTCCAGCGGCTGCGACGCCTCGTCCTCGGTCGCCGCCCACGCCGCCTCGGAGATGACGTCCCAGCCGCCACCCTCGACCGGGTAGTTCCCGACCGACAACAGCTCGCGGGCGAACCCGCGGTAGGACATCGAGGCGTGCAGCTTGCCCACGCCCTCGGTCGTCACCCGCCCGCTCCCCAGCGCCGGATTCGTCTTCGCCCAGGTCAGAGGGTCGGCCGGGTCGTCGTGCTCCTCGCAGCCCAGACCGCACTGGTCCGTGCACAGCTCGGCGCTCCACTCGAAGTACGCCAGCCGGTCGGCGTCCCCGGCCAGCGCCCGGCGCCGCACCCGCGTGATCTGCTCGCACGGCGCCAAGTCCTTGTCCGGCGCAGAGCCGGAGTACCACAGCTGCGGATTCGGGCGCGCCAGCAGCGTCGGCATCATCGCGTCCACCGGCGCATCGCCCAAGTTCTGGCACTCGTCCATGAACACGCAGTCGCCGGAGAACCCGCGGCCCGACCCCGTCGAGCGGGCCAGGAAACGCAGCCGCTGCCCGCGCGGGTTCCGCGCGGTCGGGAGAAGCTCGATCCCCTCCTCACCCTTCGACCTCGCCACCGACTTCACACGTTTCCGCAGGTCAGCGGTTCCTTCGACAAGGGCGAGGACGCGGCGGAAAATCTCCCCCGCCGTCTTGAACTCGTGAGCGCTGTAGATCAGCAACTCCTCGCCGAACAGGAACAGCCCTGCGAGCATCCGCGCCTCGGCCACGGCCGACTTTCCGTTCTGGCGCGCCAAGATCAAGCCCACCTCGAACGCGCTCCAGCGGCCGTCCGCATCGACGCCCAGCGACCGCTCCAGCACCAGCGACTGCCACGGATCCAGGCGCAGGCCCGCCCGGAACGCCAGGTCCACCGTCATGCGGCCGGCCGTGCGCTCCGACTCGGGGTGTACCAGGATCCGTGGGTCGCGGGCTCCCATGATGAGCCGGTCGTCGACGGCGGTCACTGCACGGCCCTCAGCCCGATGTAGGCGTTCTGAAGGTCGGACACGCCGTCCTTCTCATCAGCCGGAGGAGCGAGTTTCCGCAGGTCAACGAGCTGCGTGCGGAGCTGCGCGTGAAGCATCGCCGCGGCTGCGGGGCGAAGGTCTTCGGTGTGGGCGAGCCGGTGGACGATGTCCATCGTCGCCGCGCCCTCGGCCGTGCCGAGCAGGCCCCACGCGGCGAGTTGATCACGGACGGCGCGTTCAAGATCGGAGAGGTCGTGATCATCGGCGGACATGACCACCTCCGCTAATCCGGTCGAGTCGGAGTCCGGTCAAGTAGCGAGCCGGGTGATGGTCACACTCCGTGACTGCATAGCCCTGCATGATCATGCACTGCTAAATGGGTCAAGTCGGAGTCGCGCCCATTACTTTGAGTGACGGAGAGAGAAGAGGCCGACAGAT
>NZ_DATCVQ010000752.1:0-11677 GCF_036566765.1 Streptomyces sp. | reverse complement strand
GGCGAGATCGCGCGGGTGGCCTCGGGCGCCTACGACCGGGCCGACAACCCGCTGCGCAACGCCCCGCACACCGCCGAGGCCGTCGCGGCCGACGAGTGGGCCCATCCCTACAGCCGTACCGAGGCGGTCTACCCGCTGCCGTCGCTGCGGGAGGGCAAGTACTGGGTGCCGGTGCGGCGCATCGATCAGGCTTACGGCGACCGCAACCTGGTCTGCTCCTGCCCGCCGCTGGACGAGTACGACAACTGAGCATGAGTGAGGGCCGGTCCGGAGACGTTCTCCGGACCGGCCCTTCGCCGTTCGCGCGCTGGACGCGGCCCGCTCAGGCCGCCTTGGCCACCCGGCCCGTGGTCAACGGACGGTGCGGCGCGATGATCTGGCCGTCCGGCAGCAGCTCACCGGTGTCCTCGAAGAGCAGGACTCCGTTGCACAGCAGGCTCCAGCCCTGTTCCGGGTGGTGGGCCACCAGGCGGGCCGCCTCCCGGTCGGCGGAGTCGGCGGTCGGACAGGCAGGCTGATGCTGGCACATGGATGGGTTCTTTCGCTGCGTGGTAGTGAGTGTCCTGCGGCTCGATGCGGTGTTCATGGCCGCCCCCGTTGTCGGTTCGTCCGGTCCAAGTGTTCCCCTACGGAGGCGTTCCCGCAGGGATTTCACGGCAGCTGTTCCTATTGCAAGAAGACGTATCACCCGCCCGGGCGGTTCAACCCAACTGCACTGTCCCTTTGGGTGGTTCGCGATGGCCCGGCTGGGCTAGTCCGTACGGGGCATCCGGACGCACAACTGTGCCCCGCGGCCCGGGTGGGCCGCGGGGCGGGGTGCGGGACGCCGGTTCCGGACGGGCTCAGGCCGCCGGCGCCGGGGTGCCGAACAGGGGTGCGGGCGGCGCCAGCCGGAGGGTGAGGACGGGCAGCAGATCGGCGACCCGGTGCGGCCGGTGCGCGGCGATGCCGGGCGGCGCGGGGGCCAGCGGTATGAGCAGGTCGGCCGGATCGGGGGCGCCGTCGGCGCCGTCGGCCTCGGTGTCGCCGTGCAGCCACAGCGTCAGCATGTACAGCTCGGGCACGGAGAGCAGCCGCGGCTGGTACACGGCGGGCAGCGACTCGGCCTGGAGCAGGGCGCGTTCGGTGGCGGCGAGGTACGGCCCCTCGGAGAACTGGGAGAAGGACCAGCCGTCGGGCGTGAGGACGGCGTCCCCGGCGGCCACGGCTCGCTCGGCGCCGCGGATCAGGAAACGCCAGCCGGTGAGCCGGGTGCGCGGTGCGCCCGCGGGCGGGACGACCCGGTCGCGTACGTCCAGCACATGTACGGGCAGGGGGAGTTCGGGGCTCAGTGGTCCCTGGGCGGACCGGAGGGCGGGAGTTCGCGACTCGCTGACCGCGGTGGGGGAACCGAGGGCCGCGAGGACACTGCGCAGGGCCGGCGCGGGCGCCGGAGAGGGCTGGAGCATGGTGGGTCGCCTCTCGCTCAAGAGACAGGGTGATGCGGGGCAGACGCGGACGGCGCTGTCGGCTGCGGGGCCGGAAGCGGTGCATGTGGACATGACCGGGCGCCGGACTCTCTACCTCGTCCGCGGAGTTTATACGACGCCTGTTCACACAGTGTTTCCGCTAGCCGTCGCCGATATTCCGGGCAAGGCGCAATCAGGTCGTAATTCTCCGGGGATTCGCCGGACTTTTGTCGAACGCGCGCCCGCTGCCTGCGACTTCTCCGTCGGCGCGGACGGCTGAATGCGATCGGTGCTGGATTCGTCCGGCGACACCGAATATGCGTACTGCGTCGTGCCCGGGGTAAGTGCCGGGTGGTTCGACGTTCTCAGCCTACCGTCCGATCGGTGGCCGTGGGGGCGTTATGGATCAGTCAGTTGGGGCATTATCGTCCGTGACGCGAGCGACGGAGCCGCGGGCTGCCCACTCGAGGAGGGACCCTTCGATGGGGGAGAAGGTCGTGGCAGACGGGTTCGACCTGTCCGATCGACAGAAATACCGCAGGAAGTTGCAGCAGTGCCTGGCGGGGCTGGCGCGACTGTTGGCGGAGAAGAGGTTCGACCGGCCACGGAATCTGATGGGCCTGGAGATCGAACTCAATCTCGCGGGCACTGACGGCATGCCCCGGATGATGAATGCCGAGGTGCTGGAGCGCATCGCGAGCCATGATTTCCAGACCGAACTCGGGATGTTCAATCTCGAAGTGAACATCGCCCCGCACCGGCTCGGAGGCCGGGTCTTCGATCAACTCGCGGAGGAACTCAGAGCGGGTCTCGGATATGCCGATCGCAAGGCCAGGGAAGTGGACGCCGGCGTTCTCATGATCGGAATTCTGCCGACGCTCGCGCACGGCGACATGGTCACCGGCAATCTGTCGGCCGTGGACCGCTACATGCTGCTCAACGACCAGATCGTGGCGGCCCGTGGTGAGGACTTCGCGCTGGACATACAGGGGGTGGAGCGGCTGTGCTGCTCGTCCTCCTCGATCGCCTGCGAAGCGGCGTGCACGTCCGTGCAGTTGCACCTCCAGGTGACCCCGGGACGGTTCGCGGCGGTGTGGAACGCGGCGCAGGCGGTGGCGGCGGTGCAGGTCGCCGTCGGGGCCAACGCGCCCTTCCTGTTCGGGCGCGAGCTGTGGCGGGAGTCGCGTCCGCCGCTGTTCCAGCAGTCGATCGACACCCGGCCGCCGGAGCTCCAGGCGCAGGGGGTGCGGCCGCGGACCTGGTTCGGGGAGCGGTGGGTGGACTCCGCGTACGACCTCTTCGAGGAGAACCTGCGCTGGTTCCCGCCGCTGCTGCCGCTCATGGACGACGAGGATCCGCTGCGGGTCCTCGACGAGGGCGGCGTGCCCTCGCTGCAGGAGCTGGTGCTGCACAACGGGACGGTCTACCGGTGGAACCGGCCGGTGTACGGGGTCGTGGACGGCGTCCCACATCTGCGGGTGGAGAACCGGGTGCTGCCGGCCGGGCCGACGGTGACCGATGTGATCGCCAACGCCGCGTTCTACTACGGGCTGGTGCGCGCGCTCGCCGACGACCCCCGGCCGGTCTGGAAGCGGCTGCCGTTCGCCGACGCGGCGGAGAACTTCGACGTGGCCTGCCGGCACGGGATCGAGGCGGAGCTGCGCTGGCCGCGGCCGGGCCGGGGCGGCGGGATCGCGACGGTGCCCGCGGTGAAGCTCGTACGGGACGAACTGCTGCCGCTCGCCGCGGCCGGGCTCGACGCGTGGCAGATCGAGCCGGCCGACCGCGACTTCTACCTCGGGGTCATCGAGGAGCGGTGCAGGCGGCGGACCAACGGCGCGGCCTGGCAGGCCGAAACGTTCCACCGGGCGCGGGCCGCGGGGCTCGACCGGGAGGAGGCGCTGGCCGCGATGACCCGCCGCTACACCGAGCTGATGCACACCGGCGAACCGGTGCACACGTGGCCGGTGGGGCTCGATGCGTCAGGCGGCCCGGCGGCGGGCTCGGTGGTCCCGGATGCCTCAGGCGCCTGAGGCCCGGGTGGCGTCGCCGACGTTCATGATGGCCTTGAGGATCACCAGTTGGATCTCCGCCGGGTCGGTGACCTGGTAGCCCGCGCCGCCGGTCGCCTTGGCGATCTCGTGGATGTCGTCGCGGTCGGCGTCCGGGCCGACCGCGATCGCGATCAGCGGGACCGGGCGCTTCGGGTCGGCGTGCTCCTTCAGGCGGGCGATCAGGGCGGCGCGGTCGATGCCCACCCGGTCCTGGTTGGAGCCGTCGGTCAGGATCACCACCGCGTTGAACTTGCCGGGGACGTAGCCCGCCCGGGCCTCCTCCCAGGCCGCCAGCGTGGTGTCGTACAGGCCGGTGGCCCCGCCGGGCACCGGGGCGAGCCGGGAGAAGGCGGCGGTCAGCCGGGCGCGCTGGGTCGTGCCGCCGGGCACGGTCGCGCCGAGCCGGGTGGTCGGCACCAGCCTGCGGTAGTCGCGGTCGCCGTCGAGCGTCGTGGCGAAGTCCCACAGCCCGATCTCGTCCTCCGCCGTGAACTGGTCGAGCGCATGCAGCAGCGAGGCCTTGGTGACGTCCATCCGGGACTGGCCGTCCCGGCCCGGCACCGGGACCGTCATGGAACCGGACGCGTCCACGACCGTGGTCAGCCGGGCGCTCTGGACGGTGATCGTCCACATGCCCAGGGTCTGCTGGAGCAGCTCTGTCGTCGGCCGCGCCGCCGGGCCGGCGGCGGCCTGCGCGTACGGCTGCGGGGCCAGCCCGCCGGCGGCCCGTACCAGGGTGTCGGTCTCGGCCGCCGGGGTGTCGGGCGTGCGGAAGCCGTGCGCGCGCAGCACGTCCAGCGAGGCGGGGTCGCTGAGCAGCGTCATGAACCGCAGTGCGGCCCGGCTGCGGTCGGTGGACAGCCGCCCCTCGTCGATCAGGTGGTACGGGAAGTCCAGCTGCGGCGCCCCGTCGGTGGGGTAGAAGAGCCGCAGGTCACGGGCGTCGGAGGCGCGCCGGTTGTGGGCGAAGGCGGCCTGTTCGGAGAGGAAGACGGCCTCGTTGCGGTCCGCCCGGGCACCGTCCGCCGGGTCGAGGGCGAGGGTGCGCAGCACCTTGCCGTCGCCGTCGGCGGTCCGCGTGGACAGCTTCTTGGCCGTGCCGGCGACCCGGGTGTCGCTGTCCGCGCCCCGCGTGGAGGAGGAGATCCCGGCGAGGGCCAGCAGGCCGGTGGCGCTGCGCGCCGGGTCCGCCGAGCCGAGCCGCAACTTCCCGGGCTCGCCGGCCCGTTCGGCGAGCTGGGACCAGGAGTACGTGCTCGTGGGCCAGCCCAGGGCGCGGCCGGCGGCGGGAACGGCGGCGAGCGCGACGGGGGAGGAGGCCACCCCGCCGGCGGCGAGCAGCGGGATCCCGTCCCCGACGCCCTTGGCGCGCTCGGTCCACACGGAGGAGTCGGCGACCCACACGTCGAAGCCGGGCGGGTTCTGCGCGGTCGCCAGGGAGGCGGCCACCGGTGCGTTGTCGCGGGCGGTCACCCGTACGTCCAGACAGCCGCCGTCGGAGGTGACGCGGCGTTCGCGGGCGTACTCGGCGATCTCCTGGAGGGCCGGCGCGATGTCGGGGGAGGCAACGATGTCGAGTCGGCCGCGGGCGCCGACGCAGTCGCCCGCGGGGGAGAGCAGTCCGCTGCGGGCGGCGAGGCCGATGCCGCCGGCGACGGCCAGGACGAGGGCGGTCGCGAGGGCGATCGTGCGGCGGCGCAGGCGCGGCCGGGGCGTCGTGCCGTCCTCGGGGTCTCTCGTGGTTCCGGCTGCCCCGGTTGCCCCTGTGGCGCGGTCGTCGGGCAAGCTGTGACGTCCCATGGCGGTGGAACCCTCCTTGAACCTTGAGCCTTGAAGCTTGAACAAGGCCGAGCAAGCAAAGGGGGACCTCGTCGTCGGAATGACGCGGGTCCCCGGCCTGTCGCGCGCGGTCTTCGGAATTGCATTCGAGACCCTAGCGGGACGGGATGGGGCCCGAGGGGTGAACGGCGAAGTGGAGGCAGGTGTGCAGACGGAGTCGGGTGCGGTGGCCGATTCTCTTCCCCCGGAGAGGCTCTCGCAGAGGACCCTGCGGTCCGAGACCGTGCTGGTCCTGGCCCTCTCGCTGGGCGCGAGCGGAGTCTCCGCGCTGATCAGCTTCATCGGCTCGCTGACCAAGCCGGGCGGCCTGAAGGACCAGGCGGCGACGCTCAACGGCTCGTACGCCCCGGGCCGGCCCTGGCTCGATCTGGCCTGGCAGCTCTTCGGCATCGCGAACGCGCTGGTGCCGGTCCTACTGGTGGCCCATCTGCTGACCCGCGAGGGCGCCGGGCTGCGCGCGATCGGCTTCGACCGGACCCGGCCCTGGCAGGACCTGGGGCGCGGCGCCCTGGTCGCGGCCGGCATCGGGAGCGCGGGGCTCGCCTTCTATCTGGTGTCGCGCGCGGCCGGGTTCAACCTGACCGTGGTGCCGGAGTCGCTGCCGGACGTGTGGTGGAAGTACCCGGTGCTGATCCTTTCTGCGGTGGAGAACTCCGTCCTCGAAGAGGTCATCGTCGTCGGCTATCTGCTGCGCAGACTCGACCAGTTGGGGTGGACCCCGTGGGCGGCGCTGGCGGCGAGTGCGGTGCTGCGCGGCTCGTACCACCTCTACCAGGGCATCGGCGGCTTCATCGGCAACGTGGTGATGGGCGTGCTGTTCGTGCTGCTCTACCGCAGGTGGGGACGGGTGGGGCCGCTCGTGGCGGCGCACGCGCTGCTCGACATCGTGGCGTTCGTCGGGTACGGGCTGCTGGCCGGGAAGGTGGACTGGCTGCCCACTGTGTGACGCGGTGGCGAAGGGGCGTACGGCCGTGGCCGCACGCCCCTTCGGCGTTTTCGTGAAGCCTGCGTCAGACGCGCAGGTCGCCCTCGATCACCGTGACCGCGTGCCCGTTGAGCAGGGTGCGGTCGCCGCGCAGCCGGGTGCGTACGAAGCCGGTGCGGGCGCCGCCCTGGAAGCCGGTGAGGTCCTCCCGGCCGAACCGCGCCTGCCAGAAGGGGGCGAGCGCGGTGTGCGCGCTCCCGGTGACCGGGTCCTCGTCGATGCCCACGGCCGGGAAGAAGCCGCGCGAGACGAAGTCGTAGCCGCGATCGGGCTGTTCGGCCGCCGCGGTGACGATGACGCCGCGGTCGGACAGCTTCTTGAGCGCCGCGTGATCGGGCGCGAGCCCCCGGACGGTCTCCTCGTCGTTCAGCTCGACGACGAGGTCGCCGATGTGCGCGGAGGTGTCGTGCACCGAGACGACCTCCGCGCCCAGAGCCTTGGCGAGCCCTTCGGGCACCGGGACCGGCGTCAGCGAGGAGGTGGGGAAGTCCATCGTGATCGTGCCGTCCGGCTCGGCGGTCGCCCCGAGGATGCCGCACCGCGCGGCGAACCGCACGGTGCCCTCGGCGCGCTCGATCGAGTTGATGACGTGGGCGGTGGCGAGCGTGGCGTGGCCGCACATGTCGACCTCGGCAGTCGGCGTGAACCAGCGCAGCGCCCAGTCCGCCTCGCCGCCGGCCGGCAGCGGGTGGGCGAAGGCCGTCTCGGAGAGGTTCACCTCGGCGGCGACTTTCTGCAGCCAGTGGTCGTCCGGGAACGAGTCGAGGAGCAGGACCCCGGCCGGATTGCCGGCGAAGGGGCGGTCGGTGAAGGCGTCGACGATTCGGATGCGCATGAGGGCGACCGTACGGGTTCGGCGAAGCCGCCGGCCAAGGCCAATCCGGGACGGCTGGACCGGTCCTGACCTGTACGTACCGCGGTCACCTGACAAGCACCGAGCAGACGCCTCACGAACGCGTCACCGATCCAGAGGCGCTCGGCTGTTGTCAAACGAAGTATTCCGATATATCGTCGAGGCATCGCGACAGATCAACGATGGAAGGAGCGTAGCGATGCGTTCACAGGGACATGACCACGAGCACGGCCGCGGACACGGACACTGCGGCCCCGGACATCGGGGAGACTTCGAGGGGCGGCGCGCTGCTTTCGGTCCGTTCGGACCGGGATACGGCGGCGGGCCGTTCGGTGGAGGCCCCTTCGGCGGGCGCGGTCGCGGCGGCGGCCGGGGCAGGGCGCGGCGCGGCGACGTGCGCGCCTCGATCCTGGCGCTGCTGAAGGACCGCCCGATGCACGGGTACGAGATGATCCAGGAGATCGGCGAGCGCAGCGGCGGGGCCTGGAAGCCCAGCCCGGGCTCGGTCTACCCGACCCTCCAGCTCCTGGAGGACGAGGGCCTGATCACCAGCGCGAGCGAGGGCGGCAAGAAGCTGTTCACGCTCACCGACGCCGGCCGCACCGAGGCCGAGTCGGCGCCGGAGGCCCCCTGGGAGGAGGCCGGGCGCGGCGTCGACTGGGAGGCCGTGAACGAGATCCGGCAGGCCGGCTTCGGCCTGATGGAGGCGTTCGGACAGGTCTGGAAGACGGGCGACACCGATCAGCGGCAGAAGGCCGTCTCGGTCATCAACGAGGCGCGCAAGAAGCTGTACCTGATCCTGGCTGACGAGAACTGAGCCGAAGGCTCGAAGGGGCCCCGCGGCGATCCGCCGCGGGGCCCCTGTCCGTACCCGCTTCAGGCCACCAGGCCGGCCAGCTTCCGCAGGGACTCGTCGAGCGCCGCCGTCGCCGAGTCCTTCAGCTTGCCCGCCATCAGCGAGACCGCCGCCCCGGTGAACTCGCCGTCGATGCGGACGGTCGTCGCGTCGCCGGCCGCGGTCAGCGAGTACCGGGTGCCGACGTTGACGCCCATCGGGCCCTTGCCCCTGATGGCCAGCACGCGCGCGGTCTCCAGCTCCTCCACCGTCCAGGTCACCTCGGCCGGGAACCCCATCAGCTTCATGTTCTCGACGAAGGTGGCCCCCGTCTCCAGGGTCGCCGGGCCTCCGTTCGGGAAGCTGGTGTGGGTGGCGTTCCACTCGCCGTACGCGGTGAAGTCGGTCAGCTGCGCCCAGACCTTCTCGGCCGGCGCCTCGATCCGTGCCTCTGCGCTGACTTCGGCCATGCGACCACCCCTTCTCGTCCGGCATCCGGTGGCGCGGAACGTAGTCGGGCGGGCGCGAACATTCAATACTGATGAACCGTCAGATCTCGTGTCGGCGGGCCTGGTTCAGCTCCGCACCGCCAGCTCGCCGGTGCCGCCGACCCAGCGGATCTCGGCCGCGTCGAACCAGTCGGAGGCGCGCGGCCCGCCACCCTCCTCGTGGCAGTGGAAGGCGGCCCAGAAGAGGTCGGCGGGCAGCGCCTTGCGCGGGGCGTACACGCGGTAGACGTACTGCCGTCCGTCCAGGGCGACGAGAGAGACCATCCAGAACATACTTCTAGGACGAACTCGGACGGGGTCATGGTTGCGTATGGGGCGCAGAGCAAGTCGGCGCGCGCCGCGCGCTCCCGAATCAGCGCGATCTCATCCGCAAGGAGGAGGAACCGGTCGCCCGTGCCCAACTCCCGTGGGATGCGCACATGCTTCTCGGCGGGGATGTTCCGGCGGCCTGGGGATGGTGAGCTGGAAGGGTGCACCATCCCGTCCCACGGATACCCGCCCAGCCCGCGCCGCACCGCATGGAGATCGAGGCGCGGCTCACCGTCGAGCTCGCCTCGGTCGTCGCCGGGGCGCGCCGGCGAGCCCTGCGGGACGGCGACCGCCAGGTCGACACCGCGCATCTGCTGCACTCCCTGATCGAGTCCGACCCCGCGGTCGGTGCGGCCTTCGAGGGTGCGGCCCAGCTCGCCCGGGTGCTCGGCTATCTCGTCCAGCGGAGCATCGGCTACGGGCTGCGCTGGCGGGCCTCCGCCGAGTCCGGGCCCGGGCCGGTCATCGGGTCCGGCAGTTGGTCGCCGGTTGCCGCGGCCGCCATGGAAAGGGCCCTGGAGCGGGCCGCGCTGCGCGGCGAGCAGCGCGCCTCCGGTCTCGACGTCCTCGCCGTCCTCGCCGCCGATCCCGACTGCCGGGCCGTCGAGGTCCTGCTGCGGGCCGGGGTCGATCCGGGGGCTTTGACCGGCCGGATCGCAGAGCTGTCTCAACAGGTGTAACGGGGGTTACGCCCCTGACGCCGCCCTGTCATGATGGCCCGATGCACGCGTCTCAGGGGAGAAGCGCCGGCCTGGGACTCGCCCTGGCCTCGGCCTTCGCATTCGGTGGTTCAGGAGTGGCGGCCAAGCCGCTGATCGAGGCGGGACTCGACCCGCTGCACGTGGTGTGGCTGCGGGTGGCCGGCGCCGCCCTCGTCATGCTGCCGGTGGCCTGGCGCCACCGCGACCTGGTGCGCCGCAAGCCCGCCCTGCTCGTCGGCTTCGGCCTGCTCGCCGTGGCAGGCGTCCAGGCCTTCTACTTCGCCTCCATCTCCCGCATCCCCGTCGGCGTCGCGCTGCTCGTGGAGTACCTCGCGCCGGCGCTCGTCCTCGGCTGGGTGCGGTTCGTCCAGCGCCGCCAGGTGACCCGGGCCGCCGCGCTGGGCGTGGTGCTGGCCGTCGGCGGCCTCGCCTGCGTCGTGCAGGTCTGGTCCGGACTGAGCTTCGACTTCATCGGACTGCTGCTCGCACTGGCCGCCGCCTGCTGCCAGGTCGGCTACTTCGTCCTGTCCGACCAGGGCAGCGACGAGTCCGAGCCCGCCGACCCGCTCGGCGTCATCGCGTACGGACTGCTCATCGGCGCGCTCGTGCTGACCGTGATCGCCCGCCCGTGGGGCATGGACTGGTCGCTGCTCGGCGGGACCGCCGACATGAACGGCTCCGAGGTCGCGGCCTGGCTGCTGCTCGGCTGGATCGTGCTGATCGCGACCGTCGTCGCGTACGTCACCGGCGTCGTGTCTGTGCGTCGTCTGTCGCCGCAGGTGGCCGGCGTGGTCGCCTGCCTGGAGGCCGTGATCGCGACCGTGCTCGCCTGGGTGCTGCTCGGCGAGCACCTGGCCGCGCCGCAGATCGTCGGAGGCGCGGTGGTGCTGCTCGGCGCGTTCATCGCACAGTCCGCCACGCCCAAGGCGGCGGTGCCGGAGCCGGTGGCGGGCTCCGCACCGGCCGGATCTGCCGAGCGCGAGACCGAGTTGTCCGCCGCCCGGACCGCCCCGTAAGGTGTCGATCATGCTTTCGACCGTGCTTCCGCCTCCCGCCGCCTAGGCGCGGGCGGCTTTCTCCCGACGAAGACCAGGCCCGGCGGCCCTCGCCCCGGGCGGTTCGTCGCTGCCCGCGTGCGGAGTCCAGCGGCCAACCCATCTGTCTTCACACGGAGCACACGTGTCGAACCACCCTTCCCACTCCTCCGACGTCGGTCGGAGCCTCGCCTATCTCGTCGTCGCCGGAATCGCCTGGGGCACCGCCGGCGCGGCCGCGTCCCTGGTCTTCCGGGCCAGCGACCTCGGCCCTCTCGCGCTGTCCTTCTGGCGGTGCCTCGGCGGGCTCGTCCTGCTGCTGCCCGCCGTGCTGCTGCGGCGCGGGCGCTCCGGCGCCGGGACGCCGGCCGCCGCCGAGCCGCGCGGCCGGCGGCTGCTGCGGATCCTCGGGACCGGCATCGGCCTGACCGGCTTCCAGAGCGCCTACTTCGCGGCCGTCGAGGCGACCGGACTGGCCGTGGGCACCGTCGTCACCCTCGGCGCGGGCCCCGTTCTGATCGCCCTCGGCGCCCGGCTCCTCATGGGCGAGCGCCTCGGCCGGGGCGGCGCGATGGCCGTGGCCGGCGCGCTGGCCGGACTCGCCGTCCTCGTCCTCGGCGGCGGCAGCGCCGAGGTGCGCCCGCTGGGCGTCGCCCTCGCGGTGCTCTCCGCCGCCGGGTACGCGGCGATCACCCTGCTCACTCGGTGGCTGGGCCGGGACGGCGGGGGCGCGGACTCCCTGTCCACGACCGCCTGGGCCTTCGCCGTCGGCTCCGTCGGACTGCTGCCCATGGCCGCCGTCGAGGGGCTGCTCCCGCACACCGGCCGGCCGCTGGAGGTGATCGGCCTCCTGGTGTACGTGGCGGCGGTGCCGACGGCGCTCGCGTACGCGCTCTACTTCGCCGGGGCGGCCGTCGTCCGGTCGGCGACCGTCTCCGTGATCATGCTCCTGGAGCCGGTGAGCGCGGCGCTGATCGCGGTGACGCTGCTCGGCGAGGAGCTGACGGCGGCGACCGTCGGGGGCACGCTGCTGCTGCTGACCGCCGTCACCGGCCTGGCCGCCGCCGAGGCCCGCACCGCGGCGGCTCGCCGCCGCGCGACGGCGGCGGC
>NZ_DATCVQ010000751.1:0-5645 GCF_036566765.1 Streptomyces sp. | reverse complement strand
TGCCCGCGATCCCGCCAGGACCCGGCCGCGCCCGCCCGCCCGCGCCGCGGCCACGCGCCCGCCCCTCAATGCCGGGCGACCCACCCCTTCTCGTACGCGTGCCAGCCCAGCTGGAGGCGGGTCGTGACGCCCGTCAGTTCCATCAGGCCCTTGACCCGGCGCTGGACCGTGCGCAGCCCCAGGTCCAGCTGCTTGGCCACGCTGGCGTCCGTCATGCCGGCGAGGAGCAGGGACAGGACCTCCAGGTCCGTCGCGTCCGGGCCGGGGGTCTCGTCCTCGGTGACCTGGGCGCCCGCGCCCAGGCGCAGCGGGAGCGCCTCGCGCCAGACCGACTCGAACAGGCCCATCAGGGACTCCAGCAGCCCGCTGGCGTGCACCACCAGGGCGGCGGGTTCCACGCCGCGGCCGGTCAGCGGGACCATCGCGAGCGTGCGGTCCGCCACCACCAGCTTGGTCGGCACCCGGTCCACCACCCGGATCCGCTCGTCGCGCCCGAGCGCCGCCGTCAGCTCGCCGAGACCCGACGGCAGCGTCAGGACCTCCCGCTCCAGGACCACCCGGTAGGCCACGCCCCGGCTGGCAGCCCGCTCCTCCGCGTCGTTCTCCATGGCGGTCACCGCGATCGGCTTGCCCGTCACCAGCGCGCAGACCTCCTCCGTCGCCCCCAGCTGGAGCTGGAGGAAGCGGTGCGCCACCGCGCTGCGCCCGGTCACCACCTCCACCAGGTCGTGCACCGCCGGCTCGGCGGCCTCCGCCCGGTACTCCTCCGCGAGCAGCTGCGCCGCCATCTCCGCCTGCTCCAGCTCGTGCCGCTGCTGCGTCAGCAGCGCGCCCAGCGCCACCCCGGGCGGCGCGGCCACCCAGCGGCCGGTCCGAGCCGTGGACTGCGCCGCGAGACCCTGGGCCTCCAGGCGGCGCAGCGCCCGCTCGGTGTCCGGCTCCGGCATCGCCAGATGGTGGGCCAGATCCGTGACCTCCGCCGCCCCCAGCGCGATCAGCGCGCGGTACGCGGACTCCTGGCGTTCGTCGAGACCTATCGCTCCCAGCACCCCTGCCCCACCCCTTACCGGACCCTCAGGTTCCAACACGCCTCTGGCGGGAATCGGCCACGGCGCATTCCCGCCGCGCACATCATCCCTGCACCACCCGCTCCTCTGCCAATGTGGCGCCACCGCAGCACCAACAGCCTCCGGGACAGGGCTCTTCGGCAGCCCATGCCCGGATTCACCTGGGGAGAGCGATGCGTCCGATATCGCGTACGGCACTGGGAGCGGCGACCGCCGCCGTCCTGGCCGTCACCGCGGTCGCGCCGTCCACGGCGGCAACGCCGCAGGACGACACGGCCGGAAAGCGACCGCTGGTCGGCAGCGAGGCCGCCGCCCGGACGGGGGAGAGGCCCGCGACCGTCACCCTCGTCACAGGGGACCGGATCCTCGTCACCCGCGACGCCGCCGGCAACCCCGCCGCCGCGGCGCTGCCCCGCGAGGACGGCACCGTGCCGCTCGTGCAGACCCGCCGCTCCGGCAAGGACCTGTACGTGTACCCGGAGGGCGCCACCGCCGCCCTCGCCGCGGGCCGCGTCGACCGGGAGCTCTTCAACGTCACCGGCCTGATCCGGCAGGGCTACGACGACGCCACCACCGCCACCGTGCCGCTGATCGCCGTGTACGGCTCCGACGTCGCCCGCTCCGTGCCCGCCGCCCCGCGCGGCGCCAAGCGCGGCAAGGTCCTCAAGACCGTCGACGGCGTCGCCCTCGCCGCCGACAAGAAGCAGGCGGGCGCGTTCTGGAAGGACGTCGAGGACTCCCGGAGCCGCTCCGCCAGCGGCCTGAAGAAGGTCTGGCTCGACCGCAAGGTCGAGGCCACCCTGGAGCGCTCCACGCAGCAGGTGCACGCCCCCGAGGCCTGGGCCGCCGGCTATGACGGCAAGGGCACCAAGGTCGCCGTCCTCGACACCGGCGCCGACGCCGAGCACCCCGACCTCAAGGGCCGCATCGTCGCCGCGGAGAACTTCACCGACTCCGACAGCGCCGCCGACTTCCAGGGCCACGGCACCCACACCATCTCCACCGTCGGCGGCTCCGGCGCCGCGAGCGGCGGGAAGAAGAAGGGCGTCGCGCCCGGCGCCGAGCTCCTCAACGGCAAGGTCCTCAACGACTACGGCTCCGGCGCCACGTCCTGGATCATCGCGGGCATGGAGTGGGCCGTCGCCCAGGGCGCCGACGTCGTCTCGATGAGCCTCGGCAACCCCTCCGAGACCGACTGCACCGACCCGATGAGCGCCGCCGCCGAGCAACTCGCCCAGACCAAGGGCACGTTGTTCGTCATCGCCGCCGGCAACTCCGGCCCCTCGCTCAACACGGTTTCCTCGCCCGGCTGCGCGCCCAGCGTCCTGACCGTCGGCGCGACCGACCGCGACGACTCCACCGCGTACTTCTCCAGCCGCGGCCCGACGACCCTGAGCCACACCCTCAAGCCGGAGATCGCCGCCCCCGGCGTCGGCATCTCCGCCGCCGCGGCAGGCGGCCGGGGCGTGTATGCGTACCAGAGCATGTCCGGTACGTCGATGGCCACCCCGCACGTCGCGGGCGCCGCCGCCATCGTCAAGCAGCGCCACCCCGACTGGACCGCCCAGCAGATCAAGGCCGCGCTCGTCTCCTCCGCCGAGAACGGCGTCCCCGGCGACGTCCGCGAGGTCGGCGGCGGCCGGCTCGACGTCAAGGCGGCGATCGACCAGACCGTCCTCGGCGCCCCGGCCGTCCAGGGCGGCACCTTCAACTGGCCGCAGAACAGCACCGACCGGACCACGGTCGCGGTGCCGTACACCAACACCTCAGACAAGCCCGTCACCCTGACGCTCGCCGTCGAGAAGGTCACCGGCAACAACGGCTCCCGCATCAGCTCCGCCGTCGCCCGCCTCGGACAGCGCACCGTCACCGTTCCGGCCGGCGGCACCGCCGAGGTCCCGCTGAAGCTCGACCCGGCCGCCGACCTGGAGCGCGCCCAGTACGGCGACGTCACCGGCCGCGTGGTCGCCACCGCCCCCGGCGGCGTCCACGTCTCCACCCCGTTCTCGCTGTACGTCGAGCCCGAGACGGTCACCCTGCGCGTCAAGCTGATCGACCGTCAGGGCAAGCCCGCGGACGGGGCGTCGTCCCTCGACGTCATCGGCACCGACACCGCCTCCGGCGAGCGCCGCTTCAACTCGGGCTCCGCCGACCAGGTGTACCGGCTGCGCCCCGGCAGCTACTTCCTGTCCTCCTTCGTCACCACCCCCGACGCGGGCGAGAACGCCTCGCTCGACGACTCGCTCAGCTACCTGGGCCGCCCTCAGGTGGAGCTGAAGAAGGACACCGTCGTCGTCCTCGACGCCCGCAAGGCCCACCGGCTCTCGGTGCGCACCGACAAGCCCGGTGAACTGCGCGGCGCCACGCTGGCGTTCGCCCGCTCCTGGGACGACACCTGGATGCACGGCGGCACGATCGCCGGCTCGCGCACCGTCCGCGGCTACTACGCCTCCGTCGAAGGCGGTGCCGACGACGGCGACTTCGAGTTCGGCAGCTACTGGCGCACCGCCGCCCCGCTGATCTCCGAGCTGACGGCCCATGACGGCGTGGCCGGCCTGGCCCTGCACCCGGTCACCGCCTCCAGCGGCTCCGACAACCTCGACGGCGCCGGCTCCGCGCGTCTCGTCGACGCGGGCGCGGGCACCCCGGCCGAACTGACGGCTGCTCAGGTGAAGGGCCGGATCGCACTGGTCCGCTTCCCCGACGACTCCACCGGCGCGGCAACGGTCGCCCGCGACGCCAAGGCCGCCGGCGCGATCGCCGTCCTCGGCCACCGCACCGCCCCCGGCCGCTGGTACCCGACCGCCGGCTTCACCGGCGCGGGATTCCCGGTCCTCGCCGTACAGTCCGCCGAGGGCGCGACGCTGCTGCAGAAGCTCGCCGCCGGCGAGGTCATCCTCTCCTGGAAGGCCACCGCGAAGAGCCCCTACCTGTACAACCTGGCGTTCCCGGAGTCCGGCGCGATCCGCGAGGACACGTCGTACCGCGTCCGTGACACCGAACTGGGCCGCACCGAGTCCACGTACACCGCGATGGGCATCGCCAACGACTTCCTCGACTTCGGCGCGGCGCACCGCCCGAACGGCATGGCGATCGGCTTCGGCGGCCTGGAGACGGTCCCCGCGCCGGGCTCCCGCACCGAGTACCGCACCGCCGGCGACACAGCCTGGAGCACGATGCTCTGCTCCAGCTTCCCGTTCGGCGAGTTCATGATCGGCCGGCCGCACGCGTACCGGGCCGGCGAGAAGCGCACCGAGCGCTGGTACGACGGCGTCGTCGCCCCCACCGCCCCGCGCGACTCGTCCGGAAAGCCGGTCCTCGTCTCCGAGCGGCAGGGCAACCTGATCGGCTTCGCCGACGCCATGTGGGGCGACACCACGCACCACGGCGAGCCCGGCTCCTTCGGCGACATCGGCAACCTCCGGCTCAGCAAGGACGGCGAGCCGATCGGCGAGAGCGCATGGCCGTTCGGGGTCTTCGACGTCCCGTCCGAGAACGGGACGTACACGCTCGAACAGAACGTCATGAAGATAGGCAGCAGGGTCTGGAACCGCTCGACTTCCGTCAACTCCCTCTGGAAATTCACCTCGAAGCTCGACGAGAGCGTCTACTCTCAGGGCATCCCGATTCTCTTCCCCCGGTACGACCTTCCGGAGGACGGACTCAAAACCCTCGCCGCGGCCGACAACCAACGGATCGGCCTCACCGCGACGGGTCACGCGGGCTACACGCCCGCGGCGCTCACCTCCGCGAAGCTCTCGTACTCCTATGACGGGGGCGTCAGCTGGACGGCGGCGCAGGTCGCCCAGCAGGGCGGCGCCTGGAGCGCGACCGTGAACCACGCGGGCGCGGCCGGCAAGCAGGTCACCCTGAAGACCGAACTGACGGACGCCCACGGCAACTCCGTCACCCAGACCGTGGTCCGCGCTTACGACGTGCGCTGATCACGCCGGTCCGCCGGGCGTCCTTCCCGTGGGGGGTGGGGTCGCCCGGCGGACCACTTTTTCCGGATGTCCCGTTTTCGCACGCCCTTCGCGGTGGACAATAAGGGCATGACTCAGCAGGGGGACAACTGGTGGGACAAGCTGTACGACGACACGGCGCCGGACACGGCCCCGACGACGTCGGGTGACACCCTCGACGACCGCTTCGACTCGGCGTCCCGGGCGACGGGTGAGGCGCCCGAGGCGCCTCCGCCTCCGCAGGGGCCTCCGGCCTCGCCGGAGACGTCCCCGGAGACGCGTGCACTGAGGATGCCCCGTGTGCCGGAGGCGCCCCCGCCCTCGCAGGAGACGTCCCCGGAGACGCGCGCACTGCGGATCCCCCGCGTGCCGGAGGCGGCCCCGGCCCCGCCGGCTCCGCCCGAGCCCATGGCGCCCCCGCCGCCGCCCCTGCCGCCTCCGTCCTCGCCGTCGCCTCCGTCCTCGCCTCCGCCCGTCGGGCGTGCGCCGTGGGAGGCCCCGGTCCAAGGCTCGGCCGCCCCGCGCACGTTCCCGTCGCGGCCGCCGGAGCCGCCCGCGGAGCCCCCCGTACCGCCCCTCCCCGACGCACCGCCGACCGCCGCGGCCGCAGGCCCGG
>NZ_DATCVQ010000750.1:0-17723 GCF_036566765.1 Streptomyces sp. | reverse complement strand
CTTCGGCCCAGGTGGACGTGTCGGTGACGCGGCACTGAACCCGCACGGTGAACGGCGCGACTCGACCTCAGAGCCGCACTCAGCGCGGAGGATTCCATGACGGACCGTGGCGTGCGACGGCGGCGGTCTCAGCCTCGCCCTGACCAGAGATCCGGACATCCACACAGCGGGTCGAGTGGAGCCCCGCCTTGACGAACTCGCCGGGTCCGGTCACCCACGTCTGGACCTGGCCGGGCTTCTCCTCCTGCGACAGCTCGGGCATCGGGCTCTTCCTCCGCGTGAACCGCCGCTGTCGTGCGACGGGAACGCGGCTCCCGCTCAGTGATGTCCCCTTGTTGGTCAAGTCCATGCGGGTGCTCGGCGTGGATCGCGAGCTGCGGCTCGTCGTGAGGTGAGCGCGACACGGTCCGAAAGCGGTGCCCCGGCGTCTCGACACGCCCAGGCCCGAAGGACATCGTTGCGTGCGGATGCCTGCCGTGACTGACTTGTTCGAAGCGCCGGACGACGACGGGGAGGAGACAGCCATGGGCCTCAACAAGGCGGTCTACGAGAAGGAACTGCTGCGGCTCCAGACGAATCTGGTCCAGCTTCAGGAGTGGGTGCGTGCGGAGGGCTGCCGGCTCGTCGTCGTGTTCGAGGGCCGCGACGCGGCGGGCAAGGGCGGAACGATCAAACGGGTCGCCGAACACCTCAACCCCCGCGTGGCACGCATCGCGGCCCTTCCGAAGCCGACGGAGCGGGAGCGCACCCAGTGGTACTTCCAGCGCTACGTGGAGCACCTGCCGGCCGCCGGCGAGATCGTGCTCTTCGACCGAAGCTGGTACAACCGCGCCGGAGTGGAACACGTCATGGGCTTCTGCACACCCGCGGAATACCAGCTCTTCCTGCGCCAGTGCCCCGTCTTCGAGCGGATGCTGGTGGAAGACGGAATCCTGCTCCGCAAGTACTGGTTCTCCGTCAGCGATGCCGTACAGGAGGAGCGCTTCCGGCGCCGTACGGAGGACCCGCTGCGGCGGTGGAAGATCTCGCCGATGGACCTGGAGTCCGTCACGCGATGGGAGGCGTACTCGCGGGCCAAGGACGAGATGTTCGTCCACACGGACACCGCGGACTCCCCCTGGTACGTGGTCGAGAGCAACGACAAACGCAGTGCGAGAATCAACATGATCGCCCACCTGCTGTCCTCGGTCCCGTACGAGGACGTGGCCCTGCCGTCGCTCGCCCTGCCGCCCCGGCCGGCGCCGACGGGATACGAGCGTCCGCCGAAGACGCTGCAGACCGCCGTACCCGATCACGCGGCCACTCTCCGGAGAGCATGATGCGCGGCGGGCTCGGCCGGCGCGGTCGGCGGTCGCCTGACGAGCCGCCGGCAAGGGGTGCGGCGCCCGCGCGTGGAAGGCCGTCCCTGCTCCCTGCCGGCCTGCGGGGATACCGCCGGTCGTGGCTCGGACAGGACGCGTTGGCCGGGGTCACGGTCGCCGCCTATCTGGTGCCGCAGGTCATGGCGTACGCGGGCGTGGCCGGGCTGCCGCCGGTCGCGGGGCTGTGGGCGGTCCTGCCGGCCATGGTCGTCTACGCGCTCATGGGTTCCTCGCGGCTGCTGTCGGTCGGGCCCGAGTCGACCACTGCACTGATGACCGCCGTCGCCGTCGGACCGCTCGCGGCTGGTGATCCGGGCCGGTACGCGGCCCTGGCGGCAGCCCTTGCCGTGGTGGTCGGTCTGCTGTGCCTGGTGGCATGGGCGGCGCGCCTCGGGTTCCTCGCGGACCTGCTCTCGCGGCCGGTCCTCGTCGGCTACCTGGCCGGTGTCGCACTCATCATGATCGTCGACCAACTGCCCCGGCTCACCGGGGTGGAGACGACAGGTTCGGACTTCTTCCCGAAGCTGTACTCCTTCGTCCGGCACCTGGGGCAGGCGGACTGGCCGACCGTGGGCCTGGCCGCTGCCCTGCTCGTCGTGCTCTTCGCGGCGCCCGCGCACTGGCCGGCGGTTCCGCGTCCGCTGCTCGCCCTGGTCCTCGCCACGGGGGTGGTGGCGGCATTCGGGCTGGACGACCGGTACGGGATCGCCGTGATCGGAGCTGTACCCTCCGGGCTGCCGGCGCCCGAGCTCCCGTCTCTCGGGGACCTGCCGCAGCTGGTGGTCCCGGCGCTGGGCGTCCTCCTCGTCGGCTACTCGGACGTCATTCTGACCGCCCGTGCCTTCGCGAGGCGCAGCGATCCCCATCCGCTGGACGCCAATCGTGAACTGCTGGCCCTGGGCGCGGCGAACCTGGGAGCGGGCATCCTCCGCGGATTCCCGGTCAGCAGCAGTGCCAGCCGCACCGCCCTCGCCGAATCCGCGAAGGCCCGAAGCCAGGTGTACTCACTGGTCGGCGCGCTGGCCGTCCTGACGGTACTGCTCTTCCTGGGCCCCCTCCTGGCCCACACCCCGAGCGCCGTCCTCGGCGCGATCGTCGTCTACGCAGCCGTCCGCCTGATCGAGATCGGCGAGTTCCGGCGGCTCGCCGCCTTCCGCCGCCGCGAGCTGCTGCTCGCCGTCGGGTGTCTGCTGGGCGTCCTCGGCCTTGGCATCCTCTACGGCGTACTCGTCGCGGTGGCCCTGTCGGTCGTCGACCTGTTCGCCCGTGTCGCCCGACCGCACGACGCCGTGGAAGGGCTGGTCCCCGGGCTTGCCGGCATGCACGACGTGGACGACTACCCGACGGCGCGCACCGTTCCGGGGCTGGTGGTCTACCGGTACGACTCGCCGCTGTTCTTCGCCAACGCCGAGAACTTCCGCAGTCGTGCCCTGGCCGCGGTGGACGAGCAGAGCCCCCGGGTCCGGTGGTTGGTCCTCAACATGGAGGCGAACGTCGAGGTGGACATCACCGCACTCGACGCCGTGGACGCGCTCCGCCTGGAACTCGAGCACCGGGGCGTCGTCTTCGCGCTGGCCAGGGTCAAGCAGGAACTCCGCGAGAATCTGGATGCCTACGGACTGACGGCCTCGGTGGGTGCCGACCGGATCTACCCGACCCTTCCCACGGCCTTGGCGGCATATCGCGCCTGGAGCCGCGAGGCAGGTACCGGTGTGGAGTGACCCGGAGTGCCCTCTGGTCGCGCCGCACGACGCGTGTCCGAAGGCGAGACCGCGGTGGGGGCCGGTGGGGGCGCGGCCAGGCGAGTGCGTGATGTGGTGGGCGTACGTACGGCTGCGGTAGACGGTGCCGGCGCCGCCGATCAGGGACTCGCTGCCGGGCTGGGCGACCTGGTTCGTGCCTTCGGCCCAGGTGGACGTGTCGATGACGCGGTACCAGTTATTGCCCGCGCCGGGGGAGGGGACGGTGAAGTCGACGTCGCCTGACCAGCCGTTGTAGCCGACGTAGACGGCGCTGTTCGAGTCACCCAGTTCGGTGCCGTCGTAGCGCCAGGCAGGGGCGTGATTACCCGGGTTGCGCCAGTAGTTTCCGTCCGGGGCGGCGCCCGCGGGGGTGAACCAGTCGAGCTGGCCCATGCCGTTGCCGTTGCCGTTGCCGTCGGAGGCGCTGTAGAAGCTGGCGGGGCGTAGGGCCGCGTGGGCCTTGCGGAAGGCGATCAGGCGCTGGGCGTAGGTGCGGAAAGTGCTCTGGTCGGCGGTCCACGACGTGCTCAGCCAGTTGGCGGAGGAGTCCAGGTTGTAGGGGTTGTTGTTGCAGTTGACGGAGCGCAGGTACTCGTCCCCGCCGGTCATCATCGGCGTGCCTGCCGACAGCATCAGGAGAGCCAGGCCGTTGCGGGCGGCCTTGCGCTGGTCCGCCTGATTCCCGCCCTGATCCCATGAAAGGTTGTAGTCCGAGCCGCCGTCGGACGGGCCGTAGGGCCAGCTCTGGTTGTTGTTCAGCCGACGGCCGGGACCGAGCGCGCCGCCGACCGGCGCTGACGGCGCCGCCTGGCGCGCCTCAGCTCGTCCGTGCCCCACACCAGGACCGGGAACGTCGCGATGAGCAGGACGACGTCCACAGGAAGGGCGGCCGTGCCGAAGAGGTGCTGGAGCGGGGGCGCGTAGACGAGGGCGGCCGTGAACACGAGCTCGAAGGCGATACCGGCGAGCAGCAGCGGATTCGAGAACACCCCGATGTCGCGCAGCGCCGCGTGGTCGGTGCGGGCCGCGAAGGCTGTGCCGACCTGGCAGGTGACGATGCCGGCGAAGGTGGCCGTGGTGGCCGTCACGTAGGCGTGGTGCAAGGGGCTGCCCGTGCCCGTGGGATCGCCCGGCTGCCAGCCCGCGCGCCACAGCACGTAGAAGTAGCCCGCCATGACGAGGGCCGCCGACACCAGGCCCAGGTAGCCCCAGCTCCGGACGAGCATGTCGCGGGAGATCACGCCCTGGTGCCGTGGCCGGGGCGGCCGCTGCATGATGCCTGGCTCGGAACGTTCCCGGCCCAGGGCGAGGGCGGGCAGGGTCTCGGTGCCGAGGTCGATGGCGAGGATCTGCAGCACGGTGAGGGGAAGCGGTACCGCGCCGGCGGAGAGCGCGAAGACGAGGAAGGGAACGATCTCCGGGGTCGCGTGGGCGAAGATGTAGACGATGAACTTGCGTACGTTGTCATAGACGCGGCGGCCGGATTCGACCGCGGTCACGATCGTGGCGAAGTCGTCGTCCGTCAGCACCATGGTGGCTGCCTCGCGGGCCACATCGGTGCCCGAGCGTCCCATGGCCACCCCGATGTGCGCGCGGTGCAGCGCGGGGGCGTCGTTGACGCCGTCACCCGTCATGGCGACGATCCGGCCGTGCTCCCGGAGGGTGTCTGCGACCTTGAGCTTCGTCTCGGGTGAGGACCGGGCGAAGACGATCTCGGCGTCGCCTTCCACGAGGAGCCGGTCCAGCTCGTCGTCGCCCAGCGATTCCGAAGCCGCGACCACGTGCAGACGGGGTACTCCGATGCCGACCTCCCGGGCGACGGCCGCGGCGGTGGCACCGCTGTCGCCCGTCACGATGTGTACCCGGATCCCGGCCTCGTGGCAGCGGCGGACAGCCTCCGCCACCTCGGGGCGTGGCGGGTCGTACAAGCCGACCAGACCGAGCAGCGTCAGTCCCGACTCGGCATCCTGACGGCGTGACGGCGGCTCTGCGCCCGTCGGCAGGTCGCGTGCGGCTACGGCGAGGACTCGCATGCCGCCCTGGGCCAGTTCTTCCGCTGCCGAGCGGGCGGCGTCCGTAGCGGAGCCAGGCAGGACCCTGTCCAGGACCGCTTCAGGCGCCCCCTTGGCAACGATCCGCAGGCGACCCGTCGTCTCGTCGTCCTGCACGACGGACATCAGCCTCAGCCGCGGATCGAAGCGGAACAGTCTGCGCCGTCCCGCGTCGCGCCGGGCGAGATCCACCGATGCCCCATGGTCGGCGGCCCCGGCGACGAGGGCAGCCTCGGTCGGATCCCCGTGCAGCTCACCGTCATCCCCGCCGGTGACAGTGGTGCACAGGGCGCTCGCCCGCACCAGCTCCTCCGCCCAGGGGCCGGGATCCGCTCCGTGCCCCGCGGTCCAGAGGGCTCTCAGACGCATGCGGTTGCGGGTCAAGGTGCCGGTCTTGTCCGTGCAGACCACGCTCGTGGAACCGAGCGTCTCCACGGCGCTGAGCCGTTTCACCAGGGCACCCTCGCGGGCCAGCGCGCGGACGCCGACGGCGAGGGCCAGCGTGATGGTCGGAAGCAGTCCCTCGGGGACGTTGGCGACGAGGAGACCGATGGCGAACGTGAGGGAGTCGGTCACCGGCAGTCCGACGGCCACCCCTAGGACCAGGAACACGGCCCCCATGCCGGTGGCGACGCCCGCGATGAGCCAGGCGACCTTCTTGACCTGTCGTTCCAACGGGCTCGCCTCGCGCCGGGTCCGCTGGCTGAGGGCGGCGATCCGGCCGAGTTCGGTGTGGTTGCCGGTGGCGAACACGATGGCCCGGGCCTGTCCCTCGACACAGGTCGTTCCGCTGAAGACGAGGTTCGGCTCCTCCAACAACGGGGCGCCGAGGAGCCCGGCGGCAGCCACGCGTTCGGCGGGGACGGACTCCCCCGTGAGCATCGACAGATCGACTTCCACTCCGCCCTCGGTGACGCGCGCGTCGGCCGGTACCTTGTCGCCCTCCTCCAGGACGATCACATCGCCCGGCACCAGGTCGCGAGCCTCCACGGTGAGCGGCCGGCCGTCGCGTACGGCGAGGGCGTGCTCGGGCAGATAGCGCGCGAGGGTCTCCACCGCCCGCTCGGCCTGCCGTTCCTGAAGCAGGGCGAAGGCCGCGTTGACGGCGATGACCGCCAGGATCGCCCAGCCGAGCACCCCGAGATCCGCAACGAAGGCCAGCGCGGCGGCGGCCCAAAGCAGCAGGGCAAGGGGGTGGACCAGCTGCCCGACCAGCTCCCGCGCGAAAGAGGAGCGGGCCTTGCGTCGTACCTCGTTGGGCCCGTGAACGGCGAGCCGGCGGGCAGCCTCGCGAGCGGACAGCCCGTCCGGTCCGGTGGCCAGTTCCCGGCGCAGTCTGGGCAGGGGCTCACTGGGGTCGAAGGGCAGCGCCGAGGCAGGCGTGGTGCTCGGCTCCGCCGCGGTTCCGCCGGCGGCGCGGTCAGTCATCGTCGCCCCCGGCATCGCGGCCCCGGTGCAGGCGGCCGGACCACACGGGTTCCACCCGCTCCCACTCCCGTTCCCAGGCCGCGAGCCGGTGACCTTCGCTCCGCCGCCGTACGAGGAGGACCACGCCGGCCCCCGTCACCCCGACGGCGCCTGCCGCCGCGATACCGCCCGAGAGGGAGGTGAATGCTCGGTCCGCGGCGCTGCTCGGGGGCCGGGCGAGGGACCCTGCGTCGTCCACCCAGATCGTCACGATGCGGCCCGGGGGCGTCCGTGGCGGGACATGGACGGTCCCGGAGCGGCGGACGTGCTCCGGCTGTTCCCATACCGCCGGTGCGAGGGCCTGCGGCTTCGTGCCGTACCGGGATGCGACGGGCGGGTCCTTGGCCGGCCCTGTGGTGGTCGCCTTCACCTGATGACGGTGGGCGGCGAGTTCGCGATCGGTCCTGGCTCCGGCGTTCCACAGAATTCCGCCGGCCACGGCGCCGCAGACCAGGGCGATGATCAGGACGAGGACAAAGGCGGCACGCCCGCGGGATCCTTTCGCCGGCGGGACGGACCCGCTGCTCGAAGACTCCCGGTGAGACATGCCGCACCTCCCGTCGGGGGTGGCTGGCTGAAGGATCGGCGACACCGCTCAGCGGGTGCTGCCGAGTTCCGTTCCGATGTGGTGGGCCCACGCCCGGATCCGTTCCGGATTGCGGAAGTCGCCGCCCTTGCCGCGGCTCACCATGTGCCGGGCGACAGGGTCCGACGTCTCGGCCGTAACGGCGCCGCCGAAGGTCATGTGCTCACGAGCACCGAGCTTCTTCATCCGCCGGGCGACACCTCGTACGGGCGGGATGTCGTGCTCGTCCGCAGAGCTGTCGACGGGGCCGCTGCTGAAGAGCCACAGCGGCCGATGTCTGAGCTGTTCGGCGTTGCGCCGGGCGCACCGGCGTGCCTTGCTGGTCCAGTGCCCGGCGTAGAGGGCTCCGCCGAGGACGACGCCGTCGTAGCCGCTCACGTCGGTGACGGTGTCGGCCGGAAGGACGACGGCGTCGAAACCGTCGTCCCGGAGCGTCTTGCCGATCTCTTCGGCGATCCCGGCGGTCGCGCCGGCCTTGCTGCCATAGGCGACCAGGACTCGCTTGGGATTCACGACGTGGCTCCTTCGGGCGGCGTGCCGCCTCGCTTCACCGGGATGGTGCGTGCGGCGCCGGTGCCCTCCTCGGGCATCGGAATGCGGATGGTGAGGATGCCGTCCGCGTACGACGCCTCGACGTCGTCGGCCGGGATCGTGGCCGGGAGCCGCACGGTCCGGCGGAACGATCCGTAGCGGAACTCCGAGTGCTCTTTGTCCTCCTCGCTCTCGCTGTGCTCCGCGCTCACCGTGATCAAGTTGTCGTCGACGGTGATGGTGAAGTCTTCGGGGTCCATCCCGGGCAGTTCGGCCCGCAGTACGTACACGCCGTCTCCGCTGGTCACCTCCACGGGAATGGAGTGAGCGGCCGTCGCGGGTCGCCACCCGGGCAGCCCCGGAAACTCCCGGTTGAACAAGTCGTTGAAGTCGGGGAAGAGGCTGTGCCTGCGTTCCACCTTGCCTCCGGCCATTGTTCTGCTCCTCGTTCCGGGGCCCAGCACGGTCGCCGTGGACCCGAGTCGGTACGGACAGGGCGGTGGACCGGGTTACGGGGCCGGTCCGACTCCGTAACCCAATCGTCCGCCCGCGAGGTCACGTGGCGCAGCATCCAAGGGGGCTGTCCGACGGGGCCGAACGGCCCGCACCGGGGCCGACCGGCCCATGGCGCCACGGCTCCGGTGCTGTCAGCGGCAGATCTCTTCGACGAAGTGGCCCACCCGTTCCTCCGGCAGGTGCCGGGCCAGGTCCGCCTCGCTGATCATGCCGACCAGGCGGTGGTCGTCGATCACGGGCACGCGGCGGATGCGGTGGTCCTGCATCGTGCGGAGCACCTGCTCGCTGTCGGCGTCCACGTCCACGGTGACCGGCTTGCCCTGAGCGAGGTGCCCGGCCGTCATCTGTTGAGGGTCCTTGCCCTTGGCGAGGCACTTCACCACGATGTCACGGTCGGTGATGATGCCGTGCAGCCGGTTGTCCGGCCCGCAGATGGGCAGCGCGCCGACATCCAGTTCGCTCATGCGCCGCGCGGCGTCCATCAGGGTCTCGTTCTCCTGCACGCAGCTCGCACCGGTGTGCATGATTTCCCTTGCGGTCGTCATGGCCGCGGCCTCCTTTCAGGCCCCCCTACTCGCGATCCGGCCGATTCGCCGTTGGTTCAGAGGAAGAGCGTCGACACCCTGATGGTGTGTACCGGGCGCAGCCGGTTCACTCCCGCTGCGGGCGGCTGGTGCTTCCTGGGCCGACCGCGCCGCGTGTCTGTGGCCGCCTGTCGACCGAGGTTGGCCGTCGGCCCCGTGTCCCGGGCGTCTCGGTGCCGTGTCTTCCTGGGCATGGTCACTCCTCCCTTCGTCCGGCGCCGCTCTCAAGCGTCGCCTCCGCGCGAGCCACGTGCCGTTTGACGGCTGCGAAGCTGTCCGGCGCCACGGAGATGGAGTCGAGGCCCGCGTCGACCAGGATCGCGGTGAACGCCGGATCGTCGCTGGGCCGCTGCCCGCACAGTCCGCCCACGCGGCCGGCCGCGTGGGCGCGGGCGGCGAGGGTCTGGATACTGCGGACGACGGCGGGGGCTCGCTCGTCGAAGCGTGGGCGAGGGCCCCGGAGTCGCGGTCGACGCCGAGGGTGAGCTGGGTCAGGTCGTTGCTGCCGATCGAGAACCCGTCGAAGCGTTCCGCGAAGTCCTGGGCGAGGATGATGTTGGCCGGTATCTCCGCCATGACGTAGACGCGCAAGCCGTTCTCACCCTGTACGAGTCCCTCCTGCGCCATCACCGCGAGCACCTGGTCCGCCTCTCCGAGGGTCCGGCAGAAGGGGATCATGACGACCACGTTCGTCAGTCCCGTCCCCTCACGGACCCGACGCAGCGCACGGCATTCGAGGGCGAATCCCTCGCGGTAGCCGTCGCTGTAATAGCGGCTCGCACCGCGCCAGCCGATCATGGGGTTGGCCTCATCAGGTTCGAACGGCCGGCGGCCGAGAAGCTTGGCGTACTCGTTGGTCGTGAAGTCGCTGGTCCGCACGACGACGGGGGTCGGCCAGCGGGAAGCGGCGATCCGGGCGATCCCGTTGGCCAGCGGGAAACGGCGATCCGGGCGATCCCGTCGGCCAGGCGATCGACGAAGTACTGTCCGCGGTCCCCTCGGTGAGCCGGTCGATCACGTGACGGTCATGTGGATCGAGCCGCTCCGGGTGTAGCAGGGCCATCGGGTGGACCTTCACCTGGTGGGCGACGATGAACTCCGGACGCGCGAGGCCCACTCCATCAGCGGGGAGCCTCCACCAGCGGAACGCAGCCGACGGGTCGGCCAGGTTGAGCATCACCCGGGTGCGCGTGGCGGGCAGCTCCGCGAGGTCGGTCAGGATCTCCTCGTACGCCAGCAGGCCCTCGTGAACCCGTCCGCGCTCGCCCTCGGCGCACGAGACGGTCACCTGCCTGCCCTCCTGGAGAACCTGGGTGCCGTTGCCGGTGCCGACGACGGCGGGGACGCCGAGTTCGCGGCTGACGATGGCGGCGTGCGAGGTGCGTCCGCCGTGGTCGGTGACGATCGCCGACGCCCTCTTCATGACCGGTTCCCAGTCGGGGTCGGTGACTCGGGTGACGAGAACCCCTCCCTTCGGAAAGCGGTCGAGGTCGACAGGGGCGTCGAGGGCGACGACGGGGCCCTGGCCGATCGCCTCGCCGACCGCGATGCCCTCAACGAGGGCTTCACCGGGGACGACGGTCAGCCGGCAGCGACGGAGGGTCGTTGACCGCCTGCGCGACTGCACGGTCTCAGGGCGCGCTTGGACGATCCAGAGTTCGCCGGTGACGCCGTCCTTGGCCCATTCGAGGTCCATCGGGCAGCCGTAGTGTTCCTCGACAGCGGCCGCCCACGCGGCGAGCTCGCGGATCTCCGCGTCGGCGAGTACCCGTTGGTTCCGCTCGGTGTCGGGGGTGTCGACCGTGCGTGTCAGCCCGGTGTCCGCGTACACGGTCTTCATCTGCTGGTGCCGATCCGCACATCGATCACGGGATTGAGGGAGGGGTCCTTCATGCTGGGCTTGAACACGGTGTACTCGTCGGGGTCGACCTGGCCGCTGACGACGGTCTCGCCCAGGCCCCAGGCGGCACTCACCACGATCACCTCGGGGAAGCCGCTCTCCGGGTCGAGGGTGAAGGCGACCCCGGCGCCGGCGAGGTCGGAGCGGACCATGAGCTGGACGCCGACAGAGAGGGCTACGGCGAGGTGGTCGAAGCCCATTCGCTCGCGGTAGGCGATCGCCCGGTCGGTGAACAGGGACGCGTAGCAGCGCCGGCAGGCGTCCAGGAGCGCCTCGGGTCCACGTACGTTCAGATAGGTCTCCTGCTGTCCTGCAAAGCTCGCCTCGGGCAGGTCCTCGGCCGTCGCGCTGCTGCGTACGGCCACCTCGGGTGTCTCACGGCCACTCTCCTCGGCCAGCCGCTTGTACGCGGGAAGGAGGGCGTCCCGCAGGGGCGCGGGCAGCTGCTGCGCGAGGAAGAGCGAGCGGATGGCCGCCCCGACCTCGTCAAGCGGGGCCCCTTGGTGGAGGTGCCCGAGCTGCTCCTCGACGGCGTCACCCAGTCCGCGGACAGCGAGAAGTTCCTCGTACGCCTCGGCGGTGGTGGCGAAGCCCGGCGGTACGCGTATGCCCGCGGCGCCAAGCCGGTTGGTCATCTCTCCCAGTGGGGTGTTCTTGCCTCCCACCTGGCCGACGTCCGAGCGGCCCAGCTCATTGAACGGCACGGCGCGTCGCGTGGGCTCCATGACATCCTCCGTGGCTCTCGGGCGTCCTCAGTACGGGAGCGGTCGGCCTGACGGGGTGCGCAGATCAAGGGAGCTCGGCCTGCGGAGCTGTCGGGGCCGGGGGCTGATCCGGATGCGCTGCATGGTGCTCACCTCTCCGGGGAACCGGCGGACGGACCGGGGTCGTCCTCTCGCCCCACCGTCCCGCGTGAAGGTCGTCGCGCCCCCGTGCCGAGCGGGTCAGCGGGCCGGGGCCGGTCGGTCGTCCTGGAACGGGACCGTTCGGCCCATTCCAGGTCGCCGGCGCGCTCCTCGCGCAGTGGGAGGGGGACGGTGATCACGGGACACATGGCGCGGTGCAGCAGGCCGTGGACCGTCGAACCCAGCCGCATGCCGGAGTAGCCGCCGCGGCCTCTGCGGCCGACGATCAGGGCGAGGGACTCCTGGGACGCCAGGGCGAGTTGCTCGACCGGGTGTCCTCGAAGGACCTCTCGGGAGATGGCGACGTCCGGATACCTCTGCGCCCACCCCGCAACCGACTCGGCCAGCAGCCGACGGTGCTCGGCCAGACCCTCGTCCACATCGTCGTGGGCGAGGACGGGAGGGGCCCATACCCAGACGGCGCGCAGTCGTGCCTCGCGCAGGCTCGCCTCCTCGACGGCGAAGGCGACGGCGGCCTGTGAGGACGCGCTTCCGTCCACGCCGACGACGAGGGTCGGTGGGTGCACGGCGCTGTGTTCGGGTTCGCGGACCACGACGACGGGGCAGGCGGCGTGCGCGGTGAGCGGGACAACCACGGAGCTCTCGCTGAACACTTCGGCCGCCCTGCCGAGACGGCGCGAACCGACTACGACGAGTGCGGCGTGCGCCGCCAGGTCGCGGAGCACGGTCGCCGGCACGCCGTTCACGCGTTCCGTCGCGATCCGCAGACCGCCGTGGAGTTCCCGTACGAGGTCCTCCGCATTGGCGATCGCCGACTCCGCGCGGAGTCGCAGGGCGCTCTGGTGGCCAAGCGCGTCGTACCGAAGCCTGTCGTGGGCGGGTGGTACGGCGACGACCAGGCGAAGCGCCAGTCCTCTTCGTTCGGCCTCGTCGGCGGCCCAGACGAGGGCGGGGATCGACTGCTCCCGGGGGTCGATTCCGAGCAGGATCTCGTTCACGTCTCCTCGACTCGTGTGGCGAAAGCGGGTGGGACGATCTCCACCGGGCAATGGGCGTGGTGGAGCAGGACGTGGGCGACGCGGCCCAGGGACGGGCCTGCGCCCAGAACTCGGTGTTCTCTGCCCATCACGAGCAGATCGGTGTGGGCGGTGGCCTCCACCAGGATCCCGGGCGTGCTCGTGCCCGTCTCCACGTGATGGCTGACGTTGAGCCCGGGATAGAAGTCATGTACGCGGTCGGCGAGCGCCTTGATCTCGTGCACGCGCTGCCGCGCGATCTCGTCGAGGTCGTCCAGCATGGTCGCGACGCTGCCGACGTGGGTGAGCACGTTCCAGACGCTCACCAGTCGCAACACCGCTTTGCGGGCGTTCGCCTCGGCAGCCGCGGCGAGCAGCCAGCCGATATCCGAGGCACCGTGCACGGCTGCCGTCACCGAGCCCGACTCGGGGCGGTCGCTGTCACCACGGACGACGATCACCGGCACCTCGGCGCGGGCTGCCACGCCCATACCCACGGAGCCGAGCATGAGCGCGGAGAAGCCGCCGAGGCCCCGGTTGCCCACCACGATCGTTCCGCGGTGGCCGGCGGCCGCCCGGAGACCGGCGACCGGCTCCTGGCGGCTCAGTTCCTTCGTGACGGCCAGGTCCGGAAAGCGCTCCTGGACCGTGCTCGCGGTCTCGGCCAGCAGGTCGCGGCCCGCTTCGCGTACCGCCTGGATCGTGTCGGCATTGGCGAAGAGGGCCCGGCGGTCGGTGTCGGCGGCGTGGACGAGGTGCAGGGTCCGCCCGCGTCGTTCCGCCTCGGTGGCGGCCCAGAGCACGGCCGTGCGCCCGGAGGGGGACCCGTCGACTCCCACGACGACGTTGCCCAGCTCCGGTCGAGCGGGGATCTCGCTGGTCATGGTTCCTCCTCCGGGGTACGCCCGGCGCTCGGGAGCACGTCCCGAGGGGCGACACCTCCCACGCTGACACCGTGGCGGGCCTCCCGGGGATGGGCCGTTCGGCCCCGATCGAGACCTGCTCGGCCCTGCTGCCAGGAGGCACGGGACCACCAGCCTGAAGTTCGGGATGTCCTGTCCGATCCGGACCACGCACGGAACGCGGAGCGGACACGACTAAGGAGGCACGCCATGACGGCCCAGGTCACCGTCGGTCTGGACGGCTCGGTGGAAAGCCTCGCCGCCGTGGGTTGGGCGGCGAAGGCAGCGGTGTTGCGCGAAGTGCCCCTCCTGCTGGTGCATGTGGAGGAGTGGCCGAACACCCCTGAGGTACCCCTGCCGTACGCCCGCACCTTGGCCGAGCGGGCTGAGAGTCTCTTGCGGGACGAGGCGGACCGTCTGCGGAAGGACCATCCCGGCCTCGAGGTGCTCACGGAGCGTGCGCGTGGTCGGGCGGCCGACGAACTGACGGCGGCCGCGAACGAGGCAGATCTGACGGTGCTCGGATCGCGTGGGCTCGGTGGAGTCCGGGGCTTCATCGTCGGCTCGGTCTCCCTGGCCGTCGTCGGCTCGGCGCGCCGGCCGGTCGTGCTCGTGCGCGCGGAGGCCGCCCCGGTGGCTCCCGAAGGCGGAATCGTGGTGGGCGTCGACATCTACCACCCGTGCGAAGCCCTGCTCGCGTTCTCGTTCAATGAAGCCGCTCGCAGGGGCACGCCGCTGCGGTTCCTGCACAGCTGGACGCTTCCCGCCTCGTACGGCTACGCGGCCATCATGGACCCGGGGATCGGCGAGGAGCTGGGCGGCCACCTCCTCGGAGGTCTGGACGACCTGCTGGAACCGTGGCAGAAGCGGTACGCGGGCGTTGACGTGGCGGCCGTTTCGATGGTGGGCCCGCCTGCGTACCAGCTGGTCGAGGCGTCACAGACCGCGCAGCTTGTCATCGTGGGACGACGGAGCCGCAAGGTCCCCCTCGGCACGCATCTCGGCCATGTCGCCCACGCGGTCATCCACCACAGCCCCGCGCCGGTCGCCGTCGTCCCCTTGATGTGAGTAATCGCCCTCCCGCCCCGTCTTCTACGGATGCCGGTGTCCTATGGAAGGCGTGTAGCGGTCGGGAGCGGCATCGTAGGCGGTGGCGCAGTGGGGGGAGCAGAAGTGCAGTGGCCCCGCTGGGCTGTCTCGGTGTTCGGGTGCGGTCGCGGGGTCGACCTCCATGCCGCACACCGGGTCGACGGCCAGTTCGCTTCCGTCCGGGCCGTCCTTTCGCCGCGAGGTGTCGGTGGTGGTCTCGACTTCGGGTTGCGTCGGTGTGCCGCCCGCTTCGGGCAGTGGCGCGGGGCGCCAGCGGCGCAGGCGTGAGGCGTTGGTGACGACGGACAGGGAGGACAGGGCCATGGCGGCCGCGGCGACGATCGGGCTGAGGCGGATGCCCCACAGGGGATAGAGGGCGCCGGCCGCGAGAGGGATACCGACGGCGTTGTAGACGAGGGCGAAGAAAAGGTTCTGCTTGATGTTGCGCATGGTCGCCTTCGAGAGGCGGATGGCGGTGACGACTCCGGCGAGGGAGCCGGAGATGAGGGTGATGTCGGCGGATTCGATGGCGACGTCGGTGCCGGTGCCGATGGCGAGACCGACGTCGGATTGAGCGAGGGCGGGGGCGTCGTTGATGCCGTCGCCGACCATGGCGACGGTCCGGCCCTCGGCTTGGAGGCGGCGGATCTCGTCGGTCTTGTGCTCGGGCAGCACCTCGGCCAGGACCCGGGGGATGCCGACGTGAGCGGCGATGGCGGCGGCGGTGCGGGCGTTGTCGCCGGTGAGCATGACGACCTCGGTGTCCAGGTGTCGCAGGGCCGCTATGGCTTGGGCGGAGTCGTCCTTGACAGTGTCGGCGACGGCGAGCACCCCGGCGGGGCGGCCGTCGACCGCTGCGAGGACGGGTGTCTTGCCCTCGGCCGCGAGGTTCGCGGCGACGGCGTCGAGAGGGGAGGTGTCGACCCCGGTGGCATGGAGGAGGCGGGTGGTCCCGACCAAGATGGTGTGACCGTCGGCCATGGCGCGGACGCCCTTGCCGGTGACGGAGTCGAACCCGGTCGCGGCTGGCAGCTGAACGCCGCGGTCGCGAGCGCCGGAGACGATGGCCTGGGCGAGGGGATGCTCGCTGTCGGTCTCGGCGGCGGCGACGAGTCGCAGCAGTTCAGCCTCGTCGACTCCTGCGGCGGGGCGTGTGTCGGTGAGGACGGGCTTGCCGACGGTGACCGTGCCGGTCTTGTCGAGGACGATGGTGTCGAGTTCGTGGGCGGTCTCCAGCGCTTCGGCGGAGCGGATGAGGATGCCTGCCTGCGCGCCTTTGCCGGTGCCGACCATCACCGAGAGCGGGGTGGCCAGGCCAAGGGCGCAGGGGCAGGCAATGATGAGGACGGCGACAGCAGAGACCAGGGCGAGGGTGAGCGCCGGTGCGGGTCCGATCGTGTACCAGAGAGCGAACGTCGCGATCGCGATGCCGATGACCGCCGGGACGAAGTAGGCGGAGATCGCGTCGGCGAGGCGCTGGATGGGCGCCTTGGACGCCTGGGCCTGCTGCACCAACCGGATGATCTGGGCGAGCATGGTGTCCGCGCCGACCTTGGCCGCGCGCACCCGCAGGGAGCCGGTGGCGTTGACGGTGGCGCCGATGACACTGTCGCCCGCGTGCTTCGTGACCGGCATCGGCTCGCCCGTCACCATCGACTCGTCGACGGCGGACGAGCCCGACAGGACCTCCGCGTCGACAGGGATCTTCTCCCCGGGACGGATGACGATCTCATCCCCGACGACCACCTCGTCGACGGGTATCTCGGTCTCGGTACCGTCGCGCACGACGCGTGCGGTGCGGGCCTGCAGGCCGATCAGCGCGCGGATGGCCTCACCGGTGCCGGCCTTGGCCCTGGCCTCCAGGAGCCGCCCGAGCAGGATCAGGGTGAGAATGACGCCGACCGCCTCGAAGTACACCTCGCGCACGTCCTCGGGGAGCAGCCCCGGCGCGAGGGTGACGAGCAGGCTGAAGCCGTAGGCGGCGCTCGTGCCCAGCGTGATCAGGGAGTTCATGTCAGCCGACCGGTGGCGCAGGGCCAGCCAGCCGGTGACGTGCACGGGCCGGCCGGTGTAGAGCATCACCGGCGTGATCAGTGCGAGCTGGAACCAGTGGTTCAGCATCCAGCCGGGCACCCAGTCGGCGCCGAACAGCTCGTGCGCCATCACGGCGAACAGCACCGGCGCGGTGAGCACCGCGCCCACGACGACACGGCGGGTCAGGTCCTTGATCTCCGCCTGTCGCTCGGCGATGTCGGCTGCCTCTGCATCCTGGGCCGACGTCTCCCCCACGCGCGGCGCCGCTTCTCCGCCTGACACCGCGCCCGGTTCCGGTGCTCTTCCGTCGGCGGGTTCGACGACGAGGGTCCCGTGGATCATGTTCATGCCGCAGGCGAACCCGTACGTACCGGGCCGGTCAGGGCTCAGCCGCACGATCGTGCGGGTATGAGCGGGCAGGCCGGCCCCCACCTTGAGATCGGGGAAGACGACGCGGGAGGTGCATTCGCCGGCCTCCTGCCGGTCGAAGACAAGCTCGACCGGTGTGCCCTGACGGACCTTGATCAGGTTCGGGCTGTAGCCGCCCCGCACGGTGACGTCGGCCTTCTGCACGCCTCCCTCCACGCGGACTGTGCCGGCCTTGCGCGGACCGAAGAAGTACCAGCCCAGCACGGCGATGAGGCCGACGGCGACCACGACGACGATCACGTCCGCGACAGGCATGGCCTCTCGCCTCCTCGCTCACCTGCTCCTCCAGCCTCCCGCGCAGCATCCACGTCGGCCACCTCGGCCCCGGCAGGGCCTGGTCGGCCCTACGGAAGGGGACCGCCTGGCCCCATCCCGGCGCGTCGGCCGGGGAGACGATGTGAGGGCAGAAGGAGGCCCACGATGACGCAGAACCAATGGGGCCTGTACGCCATCGCCGTGACCAGCGCCGTCGTCGGCGCCCTTGCCTTCGGTGTCCCTGTCGACACCAGTCCCTCCGAGACTCGCCTACGGGGACTGCAACTCGCGAACCCGGGCGCGGAAGACGCGCCAGCGTCGCTCGTTGCCGTGCACCAGCGTCGCCGACTCCACCATCAGATCCGCCGCCCGGTCCAGCAGTTCGGAAGCCGAA
>NZ_DATCVQ010000749.1:0-2629 GCF_036566765.1 Streptomyces sp. | reverse complement strand
CCGTCACGGTCGGCGCCTCCGCGCCCGTCGAGGCCCCCGCGGCCCGCCCCGGTGACGTGGCCGTCGCGTACGAGGAGGCCCGCCGCTGCCTGGACGCGCTGCGGCTGCTCAACCGGTCGGGGGACGGCGCGGCCGCGGAGGACCTCGGCTTCCTGGGGCTGCTGCTCGCCGACTCCCGGGACATCGAGGGCTTCGTCGCCCGCACGATCGGCGAGGTCGTCGCGTACGACGAGAAGCGGGGCACCGACCTGGTCCGCACGATGGAGGCGTACTTCGCCAGCGGGATGAGCCCGGCCCGGACCAAGGACGACCTGCACGTCCACGTGAACACCGTGGCGCAGCGGATCGAGCGGATCGGCCGGCTGCTCGGCCAGGACTGGCAGTCCCCGGCCCGAGCGCTGGAGATCCAGCTCGCGCTGCGGCTGCATGCCTTGTCGGACGCGGTGGTGCGCTGACGACGCGCAAAGGCGCCGGGCCCTGGGCCCGGCGCCTTCCTGCGCGCGTTCGGTCAGGCGTGCTCGGCCCGCACCACGCCCGGGCCGGGGGAGTCGGCCGCGTCGCGCTCCAAGGTGGCCAGGTCGCGGTGGCGGGTCTCCTTGGCGCAGCCGATCGCAAGGATCGTGAGCAGCGCGGCGGCGATCACGTACAGCGCGATCGGCGTGGAGGTGCCGTAGTCGGCGAGCAGCGCGGTCGCGATGAGCGGCGCGGGAGCGCCGGCGGCGACGGAGGAGAACTGCGCGCCGATGGAGGCGCCCGAGTACCGCATCCGGGTCGCGAACATCTCCGAGAAGAACGCCGCCTGCGGCGCGTACATCGCACCGTGCAGGACCAGCCCGACGGTGACCGCGAGCAGCAGGCTGCCGAAGCTCTTGGAGTCGATGAGCGCGAAGAACGGGAACATCCAGGCCCCGACGCCGATCGCGCCGATCAGGTACACCGGCCGCCGGCCGATCCGGTCCGACAGCGCGCCCCAGGCGGGGATCACGGCGAAGTGGACGGCGGAGGCGATCAGAACGGCGTTGAGCGCGGTCTGCTTGGACAGGCCGACCTGGGTGGTCGCGTAGACGAGGATGAACGCGGTGATCACGTAGTAGCTGATGTTCTCGGCCATGCGCGCGCCCATGGCGATCAGCACGTCCCGCCAGTGGTGCCGCAGGACGGCGACCAGCGGCATCTTCTCGGCGGCGGCCGGGGCCTCGGCCTTGCGGGCCTCGGCAGCGGCCAGGGCGGCCTTGAAGACCGGCGATTCGTCGACAGAGAGACGAATCCACAGACCGACGATCACCAGTACGCCGGACAGCAGGAACGGCACGCGCCAGCCCCAGGACAGGAACGCGGCGTCCGAGAGCAGCGCGGTGAGCGCCGAGAGCACACCCGTCGCGAGCAGCTGCCCGGCCGGGGCCCCGGTCTGCGGCCAGGAGGCCCAGAACCCGCGCCGCCCGGCGTCCCCGTGCTCGGACACCAGGAGCACGGCCCCGCCCCACTCGCCGCCGAGCGCGAAGCCCTGCACCAGCCGCAGCACGGTGAGCAGCACCGGCGCGGCGCTGCCGATCGCGGCGTGGGTGGGCAGCAGACCGATGGCGAAGGTGGCGCCGCCCATCAGCAGCAGGCTGAGCACCAGCAGCTTCTTGCGCCCGAGCCGGTCACCGTAGTGCCCGAAGACCAGCGCCCCGAGCGGCCGCGCCGCGAACCCGACCGCGTACGTCAGGAACGACAGCAGCGTCCCGACCAGCGGATCGGACCCGGGGAAGAAGAGCTTGTTGAAGACCAGCGCGGCGGCCGACCCGTAGAGGAAGAAGTCGTACCACTCGATGGTGGTGCCGATGAGACTCGCGGCGACGATGCGCTTGAGGCTGGAGGGAGTTGGAGGAGCGGTCGCGGGGGAGGACATCGGCACCACTTCCAGGCGTGTGACGGGGACGTTTGCGTTGTCGCCACACCGTAGAAACACGCAGGTCACGGTCGTATGTGGTGGGACACCATAGTTCGGGTCGTCGGAGTGCGCGTGACCACCATGGAGGTGCCGTCATCGCCTCCGACGTGATCGCCGGCAGCGGGGCGAGCCGGTCGCGTAGGACGGGCGGTTGCTCGGGATGACAGGCAGCAGATCTATGTTCTTCGACTTATGTCGCGCATACTGAATCACAATGACGAACCGATCCGCGCACCAGCGCCACCTGCCCACCAGTCCCTTCAAAGCCCCCGCAGCTCAGGCGATCAAGGACTTCACCCTCGGAGACCGCGTCTCCCACGACCGCTACGGCCTTGGAAGGATCATCGGTACGGAGCTCACAGGCGGAGCGGTGCTCGTCGACTTCGGCTCCAGCCAGACCCGTATCGTCAGTCCCTACACGGGCCTGCACAGGCTCTGACACGATCTCGACCTCGGCGTGCGGCACTGCGGGTGCCGCACGCCGAGCTGTTGAATCCCTCACCCCCGCGCACTGCGGCACGCCGATCAGAGCCCTGCCGCCGCCTGCCACCCCCCGAGCCTGCTGGGGCCTCAGCCAGAGGTCGGGGTGAGCACCACGAAGTCCGCGGACGACGGGTCGAGGCAGACGGCCAGGCGGCCGACGCCCTCCGCGTCGTCCGGGCCCATCTGCACGCTGCCGCCGTTCTCGGTGACCTT
>NZ_DATCVQ010000748.1:0-14944 GCF_036566765.1 Streptomyces sp. | reverse complement strand
GTCAAAGCTTGATCAAATAAAAAAACGGACATTTCTCCACGCTGCCCACGTTTCCGCAGGTCAGAGCCATGATCCCGTTATCCTTGATCGTTGATCACAATCCTTGTGGATCTTGACCGTTGATCAACTAGGCCTCAGGTCAGGCATTGCCCCAGGTCGCAGGCATCTGCCCAGGTCAGAGGCTCGCCACGTCGGCCGACACCCACCGCTTCGGCTTACGCCGCACGCCAGGCCGCTCCGCCCGCCGGCCATTGCACCGCCGGTGCGCCAGCCGGCAGTTCTGCCGCTCCAGAGGCGGCCCGCCATGTGACAGCTGGACGAGGTGATCCACGGTCCGCGACATGGGGTGCGTCCGCGGCAGCTCCTGGTCCACCCACTTGCCGCAGATCCAGCAGTCCGTCTCCTCGGCGAACACCCGAGCCCTGAGCTTGGCCCACGCCGTGCCCGAGCGGCCCTTGCTGTAGGCCATGGGCTACCTACCTCCTACTGCTGCACTGTGCCACCCAGCACCTTGGCCACCTTGGGAGCCAGGCGCTTGCTGTCCGCCCGTGCCTCCGTGCTGACGGTGGGCAGGCTGATCGCCCATGTATCCCCGGTGACAGCGATGCCGCCCATACTCTTGGAGATCTCCGCCCAAGCGGTCAGCGCCTCACGGTTGGGGAACATGTTGATGCCGCTGTCGCCGACGGCTGGCTGCCCGGCCTTATCCGTGACAGTGAAGTCGTAGGCGGTGCCGCCCACTTCACTGATGTACGTGTCCTCGCTGCTCTTGTGCAGCATGGACACTGTCATCCCGCCAGCTTGGAGTGCTGCGGCGATCTGCTGCGCCGAGGTGAAGCGATCAGCTGCTGGCGTGGAACTCTGGGCCGCGACGGCCTCCGGCTTGCTCTCGGTGCTGGACTCCTCAGGCCCGAGCAGCGCCCAGCCCGCCGCACCGATGACGATCCCGACAGCGCCGGCCAGAGCCGCAGTCGCCGTGGTGCGCATGAATCCCCCGAGGTGGTGCCGATAGTGCGCGGATCGTCGCACCAGCGGGAGGACACGGCAACCAGATCGGGGAAAGTCCCGCCATCCGTGGCAGGAGATGCGAACAGGGGAAGATCAGGCGGTGGCAGGGTCGATGCCGCGATCCCCCACCGCAAGGCGTTCGGGCTGCCGGCAGACGTCCCAGTCGCAGGGGCTGTCGGCTTCCGTGTGCCAGCACTTCACCGGCGGATCGTCGAGGTCGTCGGTGTCGACCACGGCTACCTCTGCAGGGTGTGGATGGTGGTGGGCAGGAGCCAGAGGGCGAGTCCTGCGTAGGCCATGCGGTCGCGGTGCGGAACGGTGGCGGGGAGCAGCGCGGCCAGCGCGAGGAGCACGACGCCGACCGTGTAGGCGAACACTTCCAGCATCGCCACCTCCTCAGTTGGGGCCCCGCCGTCCGCAGCGGGGGGCGTAGCGGACGGCGGGACGGATCAGGCGGCGCGGGCTCCGTGCTCGGCTTCCCAGGCTGCTTGCCTTTCGGCCTCGGCTTCGGCGAGTTTGCGTTTGACCTCGTCGAGGTCGGGCGCGTTGTAGAGGGCGGGGATTCCGCGGCCTTGGCTGGGCAGTGCGGGTTCGAGGAGTCCGCGGTGTACCCATTGCCGGATGGTCGATTCAGCGACTTCGGCGTATGCGGCGGCCTGCTTGGGGGTGAGCAGGTTCTTCGGGTACAGGTTGTGGAGGCGGCTCATCACACCTCCTGACATGCGCAAACCCCCGCCAGAGTCGACGGGGGTTCGTGTGGTTTTTGGGCGCAGTGCGCTCCAGCGCCTCTAGTGTTACAGCAGGTCAGCGGCTATGGCAAGTAGATCCCGAAAGGGTGTCAAGAGGCGCGTCACTGCCGGTTGATGGTTTTGGCCCACACGGCGCGGGTTTCGGTGCGGGCCACGGGCTGATCAGGCTTCGGGCCCGGTGCAGGTATCTGCGTGCGTGAGGGCCCAGTCGGTGGCCTTGCGGGCGTAGTGGGGGATGTCGTCGGTGTCGGGCACGTTGTAGGTGACGCGGTGGCCGTGGGGGCATTCGGCGGCGGCGAGGATGGCGACGTTGACGGCGGTCGCGGTGCCTTCGTAGCCGCCGGTTCCGGCAGGCGTGACAGGCATGATCGTCTCCTCCTTATCGGGCCCAGGGTCGGGGCGTGTATTCCGCGGCTGCGCCGAGGATTTGGAAGGCGACGTCCTGGCCGTCGAGTCCGGCTTCTTCGGCCTGGGCGACGACCTGGTCGGCGTACTTGCTGCTGCCGGTGCCGAGGATGCCGCCTCGCTGGAGTCGGCGGCCGGCTTCCTGGATCTGCTCGGGTGTGGGCTCGGTCATCTTGGTCCTTTCGCTAGATGCTGCGGGTGTGGGCGAGTTGGGCGGCCTTGTCGAGGTAGAGGAGGACGGGGGCGGGGCTGGTCTGTGCGGCGTTCCAGGAGGGGATGGTTTCGGCGTCGGCGAAGTCCCGCTGTATGGCGTCGAGGAGGAGTACGCAGGCGTCGTCGGCCTGGTGGCGGGTGGCGGCTTCGAGGCGGATGGCGCGGATGGGGCAGATTGCGCCTTGCTCGTCGAAGACGGCGTCGCGGCACCAGCCGTCCTGCTCGATCCGCTGCCGGGCCCGGTGGAGTGCGCCGGCGATCGGGGTGTTGTAGGGGTTGGGTGCGGCGGTGGGGGTGAGTGGCAGGGGTGCGGTGATGTCGGGGATGGGGTCGGCGCCGGGCAGGTGGGCGGTGTTGACGGCGAAAGCGAGGGCGGCCTGTTCGAGGCGGAGGGTCATGGTCGCGTCGATGAGGGCGAACCGGGCTTCGAGATCGAGTGTGGGTGGGCTTGCCGCAGTGAGAGTCGTCGTGGTCATGTAGGGGCTGCCTTCTGCGCGCTCGGCGCGTGGTGGGTGGGTGGGGCGCCCCGGTGCTGTCCAGGCGTTGCGGGGCGCCCCGGCTTGGCTACTGGCCGCCGAACGGCACGGTCATCGACGCTTCCGTCATGTCGCGCAGCTCGGTTCCGTCGGTGGTCCGGGTGTTGAAGCGGGCGATCGCCTCGTTCTTGAGCCGCTCGGTCTCGGCTCGGTCGCCGCGCTTACGGGCGGCGATGTAGTCGCGGACCGACTGGTGCTGGGTGTCCATGCTGATCTCCTTGGGTTGATCCGGTTAGCGGCGGCGGGTGGTGGGGTCGCTGCCGTTGCGGACGTGCTTTTCCAGGCCGCGGAGTTCGGCCTCGTCGAGGTAGCCGCGGTAGTCGTTGCTGCCGAGCGGGGCGCCGACTTGGGGGCCGGGGCCGGCGATGTTGCGCAAGCCGGTGGGGGGTTCTTCGTGGACGGGGCCGAAGCGCTGGCAGAGGGCGACGGCGGAGAGGCTGCCGGACATGGGGGTGCCGGTGATCGGGGCGTGCCGGTCGAAGATGATCTCGCTGTAGAGGTGGGAGTCCTCGTAGGGCGCCATGTTCTGGGCGATCTTGTAGACGACGTAGTAGGGCCTGCCGAGTTGGACTTGATTGGAGAACTGCTTGGCTTTGTTGGGCTGCCAGGTCTTGGGCATGGGGCGGGTATCCGTTCCTGTTTGTGGTGGTTTGTTCTGCCTGCTCAGTGCTGATCAGGCGGTAAAGGTGCAGGTCACAGCCGCTCAGACGCCTGCTCAGGTGCTGCTCAGAGCAGCCGTTGAGCAGGCCCTGAGCAGCAGGCTGAGCGGCTGTGACCTGCGGCTTTACGGCGTGAGCAGGCCTGAGCAGGGTCTGAGCACGGGTACATAGTTCACATAGTGGTCACAGCAGGTGACGGAGGCGATCACGCTTGAAGCCGCGCGGATTCGACTCCTCGCCGATCTGGCCGAGCGTGATCGGGGCTCCGGCGCCCGCCGTCTTCAGTAGCGCCTTCAGTTCATCGACCGTCATCTCGCCGTAGGTGTCTGCGTCGTACTCGCGGAGCGCCAGCAGCAGCACCTCGGTCTTCATCCGGTCGACGCCCGCCTTCTCCATGACGGCCACGGCATCCTCGACGGTGACCCGGGGCGTACCGTCCGACAGGGGGTCCGCCTCGGCGGGCTGGGCCCCGCACAGGCGCAGCAGCTGGTCCCAGGTGAGGAGTTCGACCGGGGCGTCCTTCTTGATGTTGCCGTCGTTGTCGTAGGTGGCCTCGACGTATTCGGGCAGGTCCACGCCGCGCATCGCGTCGAGGCTGTCCTGGTCCGGCTCGACGAGACCGGCTTCGAGCCGCTCCTCGGCGAGCTTTCGCAGGGTTGCGGACGGCGTCTCGTGCACGGCGTACTCGATCGGCTCGTCGGGTCGACCGGGCACGCCCTGAAGGTAGATGTGGCCGGCGTCCTTCGGGTCGGTGTCGGTGGCCGGGGACAGCTTGTGCGGAAGGTAGCCCTCGTTGACGGAGCCGTCGCCGAACACGGCGCGGGTGTCGCCGACCTTGCAGGGGCCGACGGCCTTGAGTGCGACCATCTGCGCGAAGTTCTCGCCGAGGTACCCCTTCTGCCCGCCCTGAGAGGCGATCTCCAGCTGGATCAGTTCCTTGCGGCCAACGAGCAGCAGGTCGAACGCCAGCTTCTTCGCCAGCTCAGTGCCCTTCGGGAACTCGTCGAAGAAGATCGTCACGGCGGGGTGTTTGGCACTGGCCTTCCACTTCTTACCCATGCCAAGCTTCTGCCGCAGCCGAGCACGCGCCTTCGACATGACCAGGAAGAACAGCAGCACCGCCTCGATCTGCTCGTTGGTGCGGGCGGTGATCCGCACGCAGTCGCCGAGGTCTTCGAGACCGTCACCGTGCGGGTCGAGGTCGATGGTGATGTTGTCGTAGCAGGCGGTCGTGCCCTCGGCGAGCGCCTGAAGGATGCCGGTCTTGCCGCCGCCCGAGGCCGCCACCCACAGGCCCATCACGCCGGCCAGGGACAGGTCGAGGGGATCACCGCCGACAGAGGTCCCGATGCGGAACTTGTCGGTGATCGACATGGACTTGGGAGCGCGATAGGGCAGGCCGGGGGCGGTGGCGAACGGGTCGCCGTCGACCAGGCGCAGGATGGCGCAGGCCCGTCGGGCTTGGATCGGCTGAGGGCGCACACCATTGGTGGGCAGGTCGAACTTGGTTTCGAGGTCGCCGCTCTTGGTGATGAGCGCCGCCGGGGTGCCGTCGCTGACGCGGACGATGCACTGCCAGCCCCACGGCTGCCGCACCACATCGCTGACCTCGACGACCGGAACGCCCTCGGCGACCATCGCAAGGAGCACGCACTGGGCGAGCTGATCAGGGGTGCGCGCGTTCCTGATGGGGAACGGCTTGGCGCCTTCGGGCAGCTGCTCGACGGACATGAACACGTTTCCGTCGACGATCGGCGCTCCCCCGGACAGCTCCCCCTGGAATGTCGCGGGCAGGCTGGCCGGGGTCAGGGCGAAAGGGGCCTCAGCCTCCTGCCCGCGGCCGACGAACGGGCGGGAGATCACGTACCAGCCCCAGGAGGCGCCGGCCGCGACGACGCCGAGAATGAGCGGCTGACCGTGGGCGGCCTGCTCGATGGCCGCCCCGAGCAGGGGCAGGGAGGCCAGGCCGCCACCCGCAAGGAGCCCGGCGCGTCCAGCCTTCTTGGCGTGCCGCACGTTGGCGATCTCGCGGTCGGTCGGCGGCAGCACGAGCGTGTTCTGAAGTGCGGCGAGCTTGGACTCTTCCGCAGCAACGCGTCCGCCCAGGTGCGCGAAGGTGCTGCGGTGGCCGTCGCCGTTCTCGGCTTGCAGCTTGGCGTTGTAGAGGTTTCCGTGCGCTTCGGCGACGATCCGGTTCTGGTGGGCGATCTTCTCGTTGTACTTGCGATTCTTCCGTTCGGTCGCGGCCTGGATGATGTCGACGTGGTCGAGGTCGCCGGTGGCGAGCCAGTCCTTGGTGCGGGCGGCAACGTGGCCGCGCTGCTCGGTGAACGCCGCCTTCATGCGGTCGCGGCGGGTGGGCTCGGCGGCCTCCTCGACGGGCTGCTGCTCGATGGGGTCGGGCTGCACTTCGGTGGCCACTGGCCTGTCCTTTCTCGAATCGGGGGCGGGGCCCGGGGTGGGCCCCGCCGCGGGTGTGGCTAGCCGAGGCCGCCGAGCATGGTGCCGAGCGAGCCGACGAGGCTGTTGGTGAGCTGGCTGCCCATGCCGCCGACGACGGTTCCGGCGAGGGAGATGCCGAGGAGGCCGACGAGGACGGCGTCGAAGGTCTTGATGTGGCCGTGCTTGACCTTGAAGAAGACGATGATGCCGAGGACGAGGATCGCGACGATGCCGGTGGCGATGGCGCCGCCGCTGGCCTGGGTCTGGATCTGCTGGTTGTAGCCGGTCTGCGTGCCGTTGACCGGGTTCTGCAGCTGGGCGCCGGCGCCGCCGTTGTCGGGGGTGAGTCCGCTGGTGATGCCGGCCGGGTCGTCGTCGGTTCCGGCGGCGGCGAGGGTGATGACGGCGCTGCGGTGCTCGCCGCTCGCCTGGTAGCCGGCAGCGTCGAGGCCGCGGATGTGGACGGTGCGGCCGTCCGGCATGTTCACCGGGGCTCCGGTGGCGCGGTCGACGGCGGTCTGAAGCTCGGTCGCGGACGCGGTTCCGGAGTCGGCGACGGTGATGGCGGCGGCGCCTCCGAGGAGGGCTACGGCCGCAGCGCCCGAGACGGCGATCCGACGGATGGTCTGGTTCATGACGATCTCTCCTGAGGGGTGGGTTAGTTGTCGCTCGGGCGGTCGTTCTTGGGTGTGACGTCTGTTCGCTCTGCGCGTGCTTGGGAGCGCGCGACGGGGTGGTTCGGGGCGCTCTCGCCGGCCCGTCGGACGGGCGGAGTGCCGCCGTTGTTGCGGCGTCCGTCGGGGGCGTTCGGGTCCCGTTTGGCGCGAGGGGGTCGTTGGGATTCGACCAGCGAAAACTCACCGATAATCGGTGTGCTGGTGACGTTCTGCATGCGGGCCTGCGCGGCGCGCGACTCGGCTTCGATTTCGGCGGTCACGCCGACCAACTTCGAGCCCGTCTTGCGGTACCAGGCCTCGGCCCAGATCTGCTCCGTGACGTACTGCGAGCCGCGAGCGGAACGCATCGCCTCGGCGACCGCCCACACCTCCGGATGACCCTCGCTGCGGTCATCGTCGCGGCGCCGCTGCTCCTCCTCGGCGCGCTCCTGCGCGGCCTTCTTCTCGGCCGCCGCGGCCGTCTCGTCCGCTTCCTTCTCCAGGCGCGCCTGCTCGACTACAGCGGCCTCTGCCTCCGCGGCCTTCTCGGCGCTGCGCCGCTCCCGCCACGACGGGATGCCGTCCGCCTTCTGGGCAATGCCGTGCTCGTAGGCCATCAGCACGATCGGCCCGCCGAGGGAGGCGATCGCACCGATCAGGCCGGCGTTGAAACCGATCCGCGGATCGGACAGACCGCCGTACATGTTGATCCCGGCGGCGATCACGGCGCCGAGCATGATGCCGACCCGGTACGGGGCGACGTCCCGGCGGTGAGCGACCGCCCACGCTGCGCCGAACGCCAACACGAGGGCGAGGCCTTCGAGGAGCGCAGGCGCCGCGATCAAGAACGGGCGGGCCCGGTCCCAGAAGTGCATGAACTGCACCGGCGCCGCGATGACCAGGCCGACGGCGTAGATACCGCGGGCACCCCACTTCCACCAGCGCTCAGAGCGGGCCTGCTCGGCATCCCGCTTCGCCTCGGCAGCCTCCTTATCGGCGGCGGCCTTGTTCGCCTTCTCCTCTTCCGCGTTGGACTTGGCGGTCTCGGCGGCCTTCTTCGCGAGGTGTGCCCGGTGGTCGGCCTTCTCCTTCTCCAAGCGCATGGCGGCGCGCTCGTTGGCGATGCGCTCCTTCTCCGCCTTCTCGACGGCGAGGATCTTCTCGGCCTCAGCCTTGCCCGCCGCTTCGGTGCGCAGCGCGTCGGCCTCGGCGGCGGCTCGGGTACGGATCGCCTCCGCCTCGGCCAGGGCGCGCGGGTCGAACCGCGGCTCGGGCGAGGCCACGGGCGTGCCGTTGACCTTCTCGACGGAAACGGCGGTCATGGTGATCGATTCCTTCCAGGACTCAGTGGGGGTGCGGGACGTGAGCGGGGCTAGTCGGTGGTGGCGCAGTTGGGGCAGTTCGGGTCGTCGCACAGTTCGATGCGCCCGCACCCGATCGCCCCGGAGATGCCGTTCGCGATCCGGGAGCCACGCTCACCGGCCACGGCGCGGCCCGCCTGCTGGAGGCGTCGGGCGATCAACTCGCGCGGGTCCATCCGGTCGCTGCTGCCGTTCGTGGGCATGGGAATTGCTCCAGGTCAGTCGAAGTAGCGGCGGATGAGGCGGGTCGACTCGGCGTGCTCGGCGTCGGCCTGGCCGCTCTCGGCGCGGTCGGCGTCCTGGTCGAGCAGGCGGGCGGTGCGGTTGTCCCGCTCGGACTGGACGGGGTCGCCGGCCTGGCTGGTGCGGGCGGCGCGGGCACGCAGGTTGTCGGCGCCCTGACGGAGCTCGGCGATCTTCTTGCTGTTGCGGGACATGGGTTCCTCTCGGGTTGGGATCATGGATGGGTGGTGCGCGCGCCGGGCCTGATCCGATCCGGCGGCATCGCGCTGGGGGCCGGGTTGTGGGGCGGTCAGTCGTCGTTCTTGTCGTGCGGCTGGACGACGACCACGCGTGTCGGGTTCGCGGCGTGCCAGTCATCCCACTCCTGGCGGCGATGGACGGCGTGCTCCTCTGCCGCCCGCTTCTGCTCGCCGGTCCGGTTGTCCTGCCAGATCGAGCCCATGGTTTTCTCCTTAGGGTTGGGGGTTCGGGTGGTTGGTGCGTGCCCCGGGCCGACTTCGACTCGGCGCCCTCGCGGCTGGATGCCGTGGCTGTTGGGCGGTCAGGCGGCTGCCGGGTAGTCGAAGCCGTCGAGTTCGTCGATCAGCTCGGGGTCGATGGCGTAGGCGCGGTCACGGATCTCGTTCATCCGGTCGTGTCGGCCGGCGGCTCGGGCGTCAGCGAACTCGTCGATCAAGTCGGCGGGGATCAGGTACAGAGACATGGCTCATCGGCCCTTCAGGGACTCGCAGGAATATGGGGTGGTGCGGGGTTGGGCACCGCGGGCGGCGAGACGGGGGGAGCGTTCGATCGCCGCCCGCGGTGGTCTAGGGGGCTAGTCCCAGTACGGGTCCGGCGGGTCTTCCATGTCGGCCGGCGATTCCGGGATGTGGATGACGCTGACGCTCGTCGCCAGGAAGCTGAGGACGAACAGCACCGGCAGCAGGCGGAGAAGCTCGATCGACGTCACGACTGCTCACCCCACACGCGGTAGCCGGTGGGCGGCTTCTCGGCGAGCCGGGACCGCAGATAGTCCGCGGACCAGCCGGGCTCGTCACCGCGCTGCAGGACACCCTCAAGGGCGACCTTGGCGTGCATGACGCGGTCCAGCAGGATCCGGTCGTGCACCTCGTGGTCGCCGACGGTCGCCGGGCTGGGGATGTCGAGGGCCTCGAGGACGGCGGCGAGAAGCTCACGCTCGGCGGCGGTCACCGGGCCACCGCCTCGTGCAGGTGCCGGCAGCGGTCCCGCCACTGCAGGTGGATCGGGCAGGTGACCCGGTCCTCGGCCGGCGTCTGCCGGGCCGTCTCCTGGTACAGGCGCAGGATCAGATCGTCGGACGCGTCCACGGGGATACGGGGCAGGGTCGGGGCGGTCATCACGCCACCCCGATCAGGTCGAGGCAGCCGGCCGCAGCCAGCTGGCAGCGGCACTCGCGCATCTCGTCCTGCACCGCGAGCAGCCGGTCGAAGTCGCCGACAGCCGACAAGCGGCGGCAGCGAGACGACGCGGCCTGGTAGCGGTCCAGGAGATCGGCCACGCGCAGGCTGATGGCCGTGACCCGGGTGCCGTTGATGACCGCGGACTCGCCGGCACTCAGGACGGCCAGCTCCCGCTCAATGCGGCGCTGCTCGGCGACGACCCGGTCGGCGGACAGCGGGGCGGTCCCCGCGTGATCGGCGCGCTCGGGCGCCGCTGTAGAGTGCGACGTAGCCACAGGGTCTCCTCGTTAGAACCTGGTGGTCAGGGCCGGCACGCGAGGTGAGAGTCGCGTTGTCCGGCCCGTCTTCATTTGTGGGGTGCCGCCCGCGGACTGGGTCCGGTGAGAGTGGACGACGGGGCCGGTCTCAAATCTTGATTTGAGCGGCTTGGTATGACCGTAGAGGGCCCGCAATGGAGAGTCAAGCGCCCAACTCAACTTCTCTAGCCGAGTCTTGAGTGGGCGTCGGATCGCCCGTACTCTCGCGTCATGGCCGACTCCCCCGACGCTCCCTTCACCCGCTACGACGATCAGCTGCGCGAGATCACCGACCTCACTGAGCGCTGGGCGGCCTTCGTCGACACCGCCAGGCAACTGGAGCGCGAGCTCGAGCTGTTCCGTAGGCGCCACCGGCAAGAAATTGCGCAGGGCCTCAAGGCCCAGGAGAAGACCTGGAAGGAGATCGGGGAAATCATGGGGGGCGTCACGTACCAGCGCGCCCACCAGTTCGGCAGGGGTGAGTGACCAGGGCTGCATGGGGTCGAGTCAACGCGTGCGTGCGCGCCCAGACCATGAAGACCCCATGCAGCACCATGCAGTGATCTGCAGCGAGACATGCAGCGACATGCAGACCCGCAGCAGGAGGGCCCACAAAGGCCGCCGGGAGGCCGATAGTGGAGGACGTTCAGCAGTGGACCGGGCAGAAAGCGGCCTGGCTCAACGAAGCATTCCAAATGACTCAGGAAGAGTTTGCGGGCCGCCTCGGAGTTTCGGTGCGCAGCGTCGCCTCATGGCACGCCTCGCCGCACATGATTCCGCAGCGCGAAACGCAGCGAATCCTCGACACGGCCTACGAGAGGGCAGGTGATGCGGTGCGCAGGCGGTTCATCCATCTGTCTCGGATAGCACTTCCGCAGCCGGAGGCTCAGGCGTTGCGTGTGGCGATCGCCGTGGTGCGTCGCGCCGGTGACGTGCTGCTCGTGTGCAGGCAGGACGGCGAGGACATCGCCTGGCAGTTCCCGGCCGGCATTGTGAAGCCGGGCGGGTCGGCGCCGAAGGTTGCGGTCCGGGAAACCCTGGACGAGACCGGCGTGCATTGCCTGGTCCGCGAACATTTGGGTGAGCGACTACATCCACGCACGCGCGCAATGTGTGATTACTTCATTTGCGATTACGTGCACGGCGAGGCGATCAACGGGGATTCCTCCGAGAACGTCGCCGTGGCATGGGCTCCGATAGCGGAGCTCAGCCGCTTCATCCCCACCGACCGCATCTACCCGCCCATCCTCGACGCCTTGGAGGCGACCGTATGACCACCGAGACGAAGAAGCCCGACGTGTCCGCCGCGATCATCGTCGACCGAGAGCGCGTCCTGATGGTCCGCCGTCGCGTGAAGGAGGGCGAGCTCTCCTGGCAGTTCCCGGCCGGCGGCGTCGAGGACGGGGAAACGGCGGAGCAGGCCGCGGTGCGGGAGACGCTCGAGGAGACCGGCCTGACTGTGGAGGCGGTCCAGTACATCGGCGACCGGGTGCACCCGAAGTCCGGCAAGTTCATGGCGTACACGGCCTGCAGGGTCGTCTCGGGCGCGGCTACGGTCGCCGACGAGGAAGAGCTCGACCAGGTCGCCTGGGTGCGGCACTCGGAGATTCCCAGCCTGGTTCCCTACGGCCTGTTCGGGCCGGTGCAGGCGTATCTCGACGAGGTGCTGCCCCACTAAACGCGAACGGCCGGGTGCGCGAACACCCGGCTCGTTCCACCGGCGAGCGCGAACTCGCCGACCAGCAACCCAACCTGTCCAGATCGGAGTTACCTATGCAGGCTACCCATAGGGCGCCCTTACCGTCGCCCCGAATCACGACCGACCGCCTGTTGGATGCGCCACTACCCCAGCTGCTGGCCGCCCTTGACGTCGAGCTGATCGACTCGTCGATCGCCGACCGGACGTTCTTTGGCGCGTTCGTGGAGCGCCGTGACGGTACGCGGATCTTGTCGATGCCTGTCGGCCGGCCCGCGCTCGAGCGGGACACAGCAGCGCGGATGCTGCTGGCGGAGGGCCTGGGGCTGGATGCCCCGCCGCTGCCGGAGCCGTTCGCGGTAGCGCGCGCCTGACCCCCACCGCCCCACACACCTCGCCCGTCAAGCACGGGCGGGGTGTTGCCGTTCGCGCCCTTGTGCCCGCCGCACACTCCCCTGACCGTGATGACATGCGGGGTGGCGTGATCACGACAGGGGGGCTTCATGGCGGGCAAGTTCGACGACATGGCTGGCCGACTGCTGCTGCGTTTCGCGGTGGTGCTGCATCGCACGGTGGCGGGTAGGGATGCGGCGGAGCGGTTGCAGGGCCGGCGGAACAGGGCGTTGCGGGCGGCGCACCGACGCGGGGTGCCGGTTGAGGTGCTGGCGGCGAGGATGCGGTTGACGCCGAGCTGGATCCGGCAGGTGCTGAACGGGCGGAAACCTCCGGAGGTCGAGGAGGCCGCATAGCCGTACACGAGGAACCCCCGGCCGGACGGCGGCCGGGGGTTTCGTCATTCGCCGAGGATTTCGTCGAGTTGCTTGTTGACGGCGTTGAGGTGCTTGATGCCGATGTCCATCTCGGAGGCCATCAGGTCGAATTGGGTTTGGTCTTCGCTGTAGGCGCCGGTGGTGCAGGCGGTGGCCGACTTGGCGAAGTGGGCGAGGGCGAGGTTCCAGTTCTTCTGGGTGCCCTTGTCGGGGATGGGGTCGCCGAGCTGGGCGGTTTCGACGTCGGCGGTGAGGGAGGAGCAGGCGTCGCCGAGGGCGTCGATGTCGAACGGATCGGAGGCTTCGCCGACGTCGCTGAGGTCGTCGACGAGAGTGGTGAGGGTTTCGCTGCCGCCGCCGTCGCGCCAGTCGATGAACAGGTCGGTGATGTCGGGGCTCGGGCTGGGGCTGCTGGCTTTGGTGGACGGTTCCGTTTTGGTGCTGGTGTCGGTGCGTGTGCCGCAGGCGGTGAGCGTGAGCGCGGCAATTGTGAGGATGGTGATGGTGCGGGCGTGCATGGTCCCCCCTGTGCGGTTTGCGGGTTCGCATCATGACGGGTGGGACACAGCGCACCTGATGCGAGTGATGGATTCGTAACGTTCCGTTGCCTACGCCGCCCGCCGTTCCGCGAGCGGCAGTTGCAGCGCCTCCGAGTGCCCGTAGCTGGTCTCGCACGCGGGGCAGCGGACGCCGGCGGTGTCGAGGGTGACGCGGAGGACGTGCCCGCATCCGCATTGGACGGGGACGCGGCGGGGTGCCCGTTCTCCCCCGCTGGCGGCTTCGCACTGGCGGACGAGGCTGCCGAGCTCGCGCGCGAATTCGTCGAAGGCGCCGTGGCGTTCGGCCGCCCAGGGCAGGAGGACCCGCAGTCGGTGGACGACCTGGTCAAGCTGCTGCTGGAGGTCGCCGTTCCAGCGGGGATGCTGGTAGGCGAGAGCCTCGTGCCAATCGATCAGCCACGTCTGGAGGATGGTCACTACGCCGCCGCGGGCTGCGAGGGACAGCGGGTCGAGCCGGATGGGGAGGGGTGCGGTGCGGCTGCCGGAGACGGCCGGCCCGCCGGAGCCGCTGCCGGGGTGCAGGCTGTCGGCGAGGCGGGCGTACAGCCCGTCGGATCCGGCGAGCGCCCGGAGTTGGCGGTCGACGCGGTCGGTACAGGGGCGGCAGGCCTGGTACGTCAGCTCGTCGGCGTACAGGCCGGAGCGGCAGATCGTGCAGCAGGGCGGCGGGGTGTCGTACACGGCGGGGCTCCTTGCGGCGTGCGGGTGGTTCAGGGGCGGGCGGTTCGGCTATTCGCCGTGCTTCTCGAGTGGCCAGCGACGGTCGTCGGCGGCTGCCTCGGCGACCGTGGGCCCGCTGTCGTGGCCGGGTGGCTGCGGGTCGGGCCAGTCCCACACGCATTCGCCGTCCTGGATCGCGCACACGTCCCCGCCGAGGGCGGCGGCAAGGCAGTGGCCACGGATGGAGGCCGGGCACACGGCGGCGGGCGGGGGCTGGCGGGTCACGGCGTCACCTCGCCGTCGAGCAGGTGGAGCAGGAGCCGGCCGATGCCGACGCCGGGGCCGGTGTCGCCGGCGTCGACGGCGCTTTGACCCCAGGCGCGGACGCGGGCGAGCGCGGCGAGTTCGGGCTGTACGACGGCGAGGACGGCGTCGGCCCGGCTGTAGGCGTTCTGGACGACCGTGCCGGGTCGCCGCATCGGCGCGAACCGCGGGTTGTTGTTGCCTTCGGCCCAGCGCATGAGGGCCTCGGCGATCTTGTCGCGGAGCGAGCCCTCCTGTGACCCCTGAGAGCCCCCGTGGGCGTCTTGGCCGTCCGTGGGCCCGTCAGGCGCCTGCGGGGGCTTGTCGTAGGCGCTGAGCCGTCCTCGAGCCGGTTTCCCGGCCCGCCCTTCCTGCCAGCCCCACCGGTACAGCTCGTCGGCTTGTTCGCGGAGGTCGTTCCAGTCGGGGGTGCGGCAGAAGACGCAGGCTCGGACGGTGATCGGGTGCCCGCCGAGGATGCGGGTCTCGTAGTGGTGCTCGCAGAGGTCGCCTGCGGCCATCGGCGGGGCGTCGGGGGCTGCGCCGGGGAGCAGGCAGCCGATGGGCGGGGCGGGTTCCCACGCGCCGGTGAGGTCCTCGGGTTCGGTCTCGGGTGTCGGCTGGTCGGTCATGCGTTGCCCTTTCTGGGGTCACAGTTTTGGTTCTGACGGCCTTTCGGCCCTGGGTTGGGGAGTTGGTCCGCCGGGTGGCTGCGGGGCCGTCTAGGTCACGTGGGCTCGGGAATCGGCCGCGGCTTTTGCATCGCGATCTGGACAGCTGCCAGCTCTACGGCCTCGCTGATGGACAGCTCGCCGTCGCTGGCCTGTCGGATGGACAGCGCTCGGGCCTGAATGTCTTCAGCGAGCGCGCGCTGCTCAGGCGTGAACGCCCGCGGACCGGTGGGATTCTGGCGCCGATGGGCGCTGACTCGAGTCGGCTTCCAGCGCTCGCCCGCCTCGGGTTCAG
>NZ_DATCVQ010000747.1:0-17565 GCF_036566765.1 Streptomyces sp. | reverse complement strand
CTGCCGAGGTGCTGCGCGCCTGCGGCCTGGCCGAGCTGGCGGGGGCGTACCCCGGCACGCTCCCGGTGGGCCTCGCCCGCATGGCCGAGCTGGCACGGGCACTGGCCGCTCCCCCGCGCGTGCTGCTCCTGGACGAGCCCGCGTCCGGGATGACCAAGGAGGAGCGGCAGCAGCTGGCCGCCGTCGTGCGGCGGCTCGCCGGGGACGAGGGCTGCGCGGTGCTGCTCGTCGAGCACGACGTCGGCTTCGTCATGGACCTGTGCTCCCGGGTCGTCGTCCTCGACCTGGGCGAGGTGCTCGCCGAGGGGGCCCCGGCGGAGGTCCGCGTCGACCCCGCGGTCCGCGACGCCTACTTGGGTACGAAGGCCTCGGGCCCGGCCGAGCGGCCCGACGCGGCCGACAAGCCCGGCCCGGCCGAACGGCCCGACGCGGCCGAGCAGCCCGCGGAATGCGATCCGCCCCCTCCTCGTTGACCCTGGGAGTAGCACCCGACGACCGTAAGGATCGACCGCACGTGAGCAACGCCAGCAACGGCAGCAAGGTCCCCTCCCTCACCCTCAACAACGGCGTGGAGATGCCCCGGCTGGGCCTCGGCGTCTGGCAGGTGTCGGACGACGAGGCGACGCGGGCCGTCGGCGCCGCCCTGGAGGCCGGGTACCGCTCGATCGACACCGCCGCGAGCTACGGCAACGAGAGCGGCACCGGCCGCGCCCTCGCCGAGTCCGGCATCGCGCGCGACGAGCTGTTCGTCACCACCAAGCTGATGAACCGCGACCACGGCTACGACTCCACCCTGCGCGCGTTCGACGCCTCGCTGGGCCGGCTCGGCCTCGACCACGTCGACCTGTACCTGATCCACTGGCCGGTCCCGGCGAAGGACGCGTACGTCGACACGTACCGCGCCCTCGAGAAGATCATGGCCGACGGCCGCGCCCGCGCGATCGGTGTCTCGAACTTCCTGCCCGACCACCTGGAGCGGCTGCTCGGCGAGACCTCCGTCGTCCCGGCTCTGAACCAGATCGAGCTGCACCCGCAACTCCAGCAGCGCGCTTCGCGCGAGGCGCACGCCGCCCACGGCATCGCGACCGAGGCGTGGTCGCCGCTCGGCCAGGGCCGCGGCCTGCTCGAGGTCCCCGCGATCGTCGCGATCGCCCAGAAGCACGGACGCACCCCCGCCCAGGTCGTACTGCGCTGGCACCTCCAGACCGGCAACGTCGTCATCCCGAAGTCGGTGACGCCGTCCCGCATCCGGGAGAACATCGACGTCTTCGACTTCGAGCTGGACGCGGAGGACCTCGCCGGGATCGCCGCGCTCGACGAGAACCGCCGACTGGGCCCGAACCCGGCCGAGTACGGGGGCTGATCGGTGCGCGTCGAGGAGGGGACGTACCTCGTACGGAACGTGGCCAGCGGACTGGTCCTGGAGGTGTACGCGGGGTCTGCGCGGGGCGGCGCGAACGTGCAGCAGGGAACGGAGACCGGGGCGGCGGGCCAGCGGTGGCACGTCGCCCCGGTCCCGAACGGCAGCGGGCTCTACCACCTGGTGAACGAGGCCAGCGGCAAGCGGCTCGACGTCGCGAACGCCTCCACGGAGAACGGGGCGAACATCCAGCAGTGGCGGGCGAACAACTTCGGCGCCCAGGAGTGGATCATCGAGCAGGACCTCCAGTCGCCGGGCACGGTCGCGCTGGTGAGCTTCATCAGCGGACTGCTGCTCGAGGTCGAGGACGGCTCGCTGGAGGACGGCGGGAACGTCCGGCAGTGGGAGGACACCGACTCCCCGTCGCAGTGGTGGCGACTGGAGCCGGTGTCCTGAGCACCGCCGCCGAGGCCGTGCCCGAGACCTAGGGAGTGTCTGACAAATTCCCGACGCCGCGGAGAATTGTCAGACACCCCCTAGCCCTTGCGCGCGGTGTGCACCGTGCGGGCGACCAGCTGGAAGAGGTCCGCGCGCTGGTGCAGCGAGCCCGGGTCCGCCGGGTCGAGCAGCCGGTCGAGTGTCTCGCGGTCGTCGGCCGCGAGACGCTCGTCGACCGACGCGCGGATCCGCTCGTACTGGATGACGGCCTGCTCGCGCACGACCGGCGACACGGGCGCGGGGATGTCGCTCAGGAACGAGCGGGTGCCCGCCGGGACGAGACCGGCGCCGGCGAGCAGGCCCCGCCAGTCGTCGACCTCCTCCTTGGCGTCGGGCAGCGCCGCCCGCATCTCGCCGAACCACTCGGCGTGCAGGGCGTCGAGCCGGGCCTCCAGGCCCGGGCGGCCGAAGCCGATGTCGCGCGGCAGCCGCCGGGCGGGCAGCCCGCCCTCGACGAGGACGAGCAGTCCGCCGGGGCGCAGCAGCCCGGCGAAGGCGTCGAGGGCGGCCCGCTGGTCGCCGAGGTGGTGCAGCGACTCGGCCGCCCAGATCACGTCGGCCTCGCCCAACGTCGCGAAGTCGCCCGGGAGTTCGGCCTGCAGGGTGGAGACGCGCGCGGAGAGGCCGCGGGCCTCGGCACGGGCGCGGGCGAGCGCGAGGAGTTCCGGGGTTCCGTCGACGGCGACCGTCTCGGCGGCGGGGAAGGCGTCGGCGAGGAGGCAGGTGATGACGCCGGGGCCGCTGCCGACGTCCAGGACGCGGCGGACGCCGGAGGCGGGCACGAGGGTGCCCAGCCAGGCGGCCGCCTCGGCGTACAGCGGGCTCTGGATCTCGGCCTGCCGCTCCAGGAGCGGGGCCATGGCGGTCCAGTCGATGTCGGTGTGATCGTGGTGGTGGGCGTGCGACCCGTGCGGGTGCTGCCCGTGCTCGTGGTGCCCGTGGTCGTGGCTCATGGGGACAGCGTGCGCGGACCGGCCCCCCGAACGCGAGAAAACTTGCCGTTCCGGCAAGGAGCCCGGCAAGGATCCCCCACTCCCCCCCGTGCGACTCACACCCCTCGGCGGTACTCCTGCGGGCTCAGCCCACGCACCCGCTTGAACGACGCGCTGAGCGCGAAGGCGCTGCTGTAACCGACCTGCCGGGCCACCGACTCGATCGTCGCGTCCGTCTCGCGCAGCAGGTCCGCGGCGAGCGCGAGCCGCCAGCCGGTCAGGTACGCCATCGGGGGCTCCCCCACCAGCTCGGTGAACCGGCGGGCGAGTCCGGCCCGGGACACGCCCGCCTTCGTGGCGAGCGACGCCACCGTCCAGGGATGGGCCGGGTCGTTCTGCAGCAGCCGGAGCGCCTGGCCGACGACCGGGTCGCCCATCGCCCGGTACCAGGCGGGGGCCTGGGCGCCGGGGCGGGCGAACCAGGCCCGCAGGACGGCGATGAGCAGGAGGTCGAGGACGCGGTCGAGAACCACGCTCTGGCCGGGTTCGTCGCGGGAGATCTCCTCGTCGAGGAACGGCATGAGCGGGCAGCTCCACACCTCGGCGGGCAGATGGACGAGGTCGGGCAGCGCGTCCAGGAGCCGGCGGCCGACCTCGCCGTCCATCTGGTACGTCCCGACGAGCACGCTGGTCGAGCCGTCGGCGGCGTTGCCCCAGGTCCGCACGCCGAGATGCATCGTCTCGGAGAGCGGCTCTCCTGTGAAGGTGGTACAGACGCCGCCGGGGCCGATCATCGCGCGCGGCGGGGCGTCGGGGGCGTCGGCGACCGTGTACGCCTCGGGGCCGCGGGCGACGGCCATGTCGCCGGGGCGCAGCCGGACGGGGTCTCCGACGTCGGGGATGATCCACGCCTCGCCCTCGGTGACGCTCATGAGGCAGAGCGGGGCGCGGTCCTCGATCCGTACGGACCACGGCGGTTCCATGACCATGCGCAACAGGAAGGCCCCTCTGGCCCGCGGTCCGTCGAGAAGTCCGGCGAGTGCGTCCATGGGTCAAAGCGTAGACGCACGCGTATGGAAGTGAGCTCGTACGGCATGGGAGATGGGGGCCGGGGACGGGAGTCTAGAGCCATGACGACGAACAAGAACGAGACGCCGAAGAACGACACGATCGACACGAACAGCACGGTCGACGCGCGGACGGTGCTGGTCACCGCCGCGACCGGCAAGACGGGCCGCCGGGTCGCGACGGGGCTGGCCGCCCGCGGACTGACGGTCCGAGCGGGCTCCCGGACCGGCACGACCCTGTTCGACTGGGAGGACCTGGAGACCTGGGCGCCGGCGCTGCGCGGCGCGGACGCGGCGTACGTCAACTACTACCCGGACCTGGCCGCGCCGGGCGCCGTGGAGGCGATGGAGGCCTTCGGCGAGCTGGCGGTGGCGAACGGGGTGCGACGGCTGACGCTGCTGTCGGGTCGCGGCGAGCCGGACGCGGTCCGGGCGGAGGAGGCGCTGCGCGCCTCGGGCGCCGAACTCGCCGTCGTGCGGGCCTCGTTCTTCCACCAGAACTTCGACGAGGGCGCGATCGCGGCGGGCGTCGCGGAGGGGGTCATCGCCTTCCCGGCCGGTGACACGGCGGAGCCGTTCATCGACGCCGACGACCTGGCGGACGTGATCGTGGAGACGCTGACGGCGGACGGGCACGCGGGTGTGGTGCACGAGGTGACGGGTCCGCGGCTGCTGACGTTCGCCGAGGTGGCGGCGGAGATCTCGACCGCGAGCGGGCGTCAGGTCGAGTACGTGCCGATGAGCGAGGCGGAGTACGCGGGCCTGCTCAAGGACTTCGGCCTGCCGGAGCCGGAGGCGCAGTGGCTGTCGGGGCTGTTCTCGATGCTCCTTGACGGGCACAACGCCGCGGTGACGGACGGAGTGAAGCGCGTCCTCGGCCGCGAGCCGCGCGACTTCACGGAGTTCGCCCGCCGGGCGTGGGCGCGGCAGGGCTAGGGCTTGTCCGACCCTGATCCGCCGGACAAGCCCTAGGACGCGCCGTACCGGCGGGCGAGCGAGGCCACGGTGTCGGCGATGCGGGTGCGGAGATCCGCCGGTTCGAGGACCTCTGCCTCCGCGCCGAGCGCGAGGAAGGCGTCGTGGGCCCGGGCAAGGGACTCGATCGGCAGTGTGGCGCGGGTCCAACCGTCCGGCTCCGGGACGCCGTTGTCGGCGAGCGCGCGGGCGGCCGGGCCGGTCAGCCGGGCGGCGGCGCGCGGCGAGAGACGGACGACGGCCTCGCCCTGGTGCAGCCGGGCATGGAAGGACTCCTGGTGGGCGCGCCAGTACGCGGGCAGGTCGAATCCCTCGGGGAGCTCGAACTCCTCGTCGGTGACGTTGAGTTCGAGGATCTGGTCGACGCGGAAGGTGCGCGGGCCGGGGCCGGCGACGAGGTACCAGCGGCCGGCCTTGAGGACGAGTCCGTACGGCTCGACGCGCCGGTCGACGTCGGTGGGCTCCCTCCAGCGGCGGTAGCGCAGGTCGAGTACGCGGCTCTCCCGGACGGCCTCGGCGACGGCCTGGAGGTGCGGGGCCGGGGCGGCGTCGTCGTACCAGCCGGGGGCGTCGATGTGAAAGCGGGCGCGGAGCCGGTCGACGTGGTCGCGCAGCGGATCGGGCAGGGCGGCGCGGAGCTTCAGCTGGGCGTCCACGAAGTGTCGGCCCAGGCCGAGTTCGGCGGCGGCGCCGGGGATGCCGGCGAGGAAGAGGGCCTCGGCCTCGCCGGTGAACAGGCCGGTGAGCCGGGAGCGGTGGCCGGCCAGGAGCTGGTAGCCGCCGGCGTGACCGGCTTCTCCGTACAGCGGGACCCCGGCGGCGTGCAGCGCCTCGACGTCCCGGTAGACGGTCCGGACGGACACCTCCAGCTGCTCGGCGAGCTGGGACGCGGTCAGCCGGCCCCGGGTCTGGAGCAGCAGGAGGATCGAGATGAGCCGGCTGGACTTCACTGACACAAGATGTCAGTGGAGTCCTCCTACGGTCCAGCCATGGCTTTCAGCGAGAAACTCCTGTTCGTCCCGCCGCCGATCGAGGTGGCGGGCCGGCGCGTCAAGCGCTACCACGTGACCTCCGACCCGGCCGGCATCGCGCCCGAGGTGGAGAAGGCGGCGTACGCGATCCTGCCCGACATTCTCCCGGAGCCGGACGGCACGCCGCCGGCGACCTTCGTCGTGCTGCACCGGGGCGACGACACCGGCGCGTACCTGAACGCGTACAGCTGGGTCTGGGACAACGTCCTCCACTTCGGCGGCGCGGCGGCCGGCCAGCCCGTCCTGAACTGCCCGGACACGGACCCCGCGCACTTCGTGCGCACGGACTCCCCTTGGATCGGCTGCGTGTGGGAACTCCCGCCGATCCTCCACGAACGCGACGCCTGGGCCCGCCACATGCTGACCCCCGACACCCCCGACCTGGACGCCTACGTCGCCGACGCGCTCGCCCCCGGCACGACGGGCGACCGCCCCGTCAGCCGCGCCTGACGTACGCCGCGAGCCGGTACTCGGGGTCGTCGCGGGGGCGGTCCCGGTCCGGGAGGGCGGTGAGGGCGGCGGCGAGCGCCTCGGCGGTGGCGGGGTCGGCGTGGAACCAGGAGGCGAAGTAGCCGGAGCGGAGCTTGTCGGCGGCCTTCTGGGGGCTGTTGCCCTGGCCGTGGCCGGTGAAGGCGGTCTCGCCGGCGGGGGTGAGGCCGTGGGCGGCGGCGCAGGCGGCGATGCGGTCGGAGCGGTCGGAGGCTGCGTCGAAGGAGCGGTACGGGCGGAGCACGGCGTCCATGTCGCTGCCGACGTCGTGGGCGACGTCCTTGTCCACGGTGGCCACGAACACTCCGCCGGGCCGCAGCACCCGCGCCGCCTCGGCGACGATCTGCGCCGCGAACGGCACCAGGTGCAGCAGCCACACCGCGCTGACCGCGTCCACGGAGGCGTCCGGCAGGGGCAGTCGGCGCGCGTCGGCGCGGACGACCCGGCCGGGCAGCCGCTCGGCGGCCTTGCCCAGCATGCCGGGCGCGGCGTCTGCCCCGTACACCCGCAGGCCGGGGCGGGTGATCCGCTCGGTGACGAGGCCGGTGCCGCAGGCGACGTCGAGGAGGGTGCGGGCCCCGGGCGGCACGAGCCGGAGCACGGCCTCGGCCGCGGCGACGGCCCTCGGCACGCCGCCGCGCGTCTCGTCGTAGTGCGCGGCCTCGGCGTTGTAGTCGAGCAGTTTCTTCGTCACCGGGCCGATGGTACGCAGACGCCTCGCGGGGCCCGGCGGTCAGCTCGCGCCGTGCCCCGGGGCGATCTCCTCGACCCGGGTGGCGAGCGCGAAGTCCTTCTCCGTGACCGCGCCGCCCGCGTCGTGCGAGTTCACCGAGACGGCGACGGTGTTGTAACCGAGCGTCAGGTCCGAGTGGTGGTTCAGCTCCTGCTGGATCTGCGCGACGTGGACGACCATCGCCGTGGCGGCGAAGTGGTCGCCGAGCCGGTAGCGGCGCTCGATCCGATCGCCCGCGAGGGACCAGCCGGGGAGTTCCCGCAGCCGGTCCTCGATCTCCTTCTGCGACAGCGGCTCAGTGGGCATGCGCGGATCCCTCCGGTTCGTGGCCGACAGCGGTGACGATACGGTCTCGGGCCCCGGGGCCCAGGTCAACACATGCGCGTCGCCCGATCGGCGCAGCGGGTGGGCTACCGTCGGACCATGACAACTGTCGCGACCGGCACGGGAGTAGGGCCACTGCTGCGCGAATGGCGCGAACGGCGGCGGCTGAGCCAGTTGGAGCTGGCCCTGCGGGCGGACTCCTCGTCCCGGCACATCTCGTTCATCGAGACGGGCCGGTCCCGGCCGAGCGAGGAGATGATCCTGCGCCTGGCCGAGCACCTGGACGTGCCGGTACGGGACCGCAACGCGCTGCTCCTCGCGGCGGGGTACGCGCCGAAGTACGCGGAGTCGACGCTCGACGACCCGCAGCTGGCGACGCTGCGGGAGGGCATCGAGAACCTGCTCCGCGGGTACGACCCGTACCCGGCGATCGTCGTGGACGGCGCGTACACGGTGGTCGCGGCGAACCAGTCGATCGGGCTGCTGCTCGCGGGCCTGCCGGAGCATCTGCTGACGCCGCCGTTGAACGCGATGCGGATCACCCTGCACCCGGACGGTCTGGCCCCGCGGATCCGGAACCTGCGCGAGTGGCGGGGCCATCTGCTGGCGCAGATGGAGCGTCAGATCGGCCTGGCCCGCTCGGAGGCGCTGCGCGCGCTGTACGAGGAGGTCGCCGCGTACCCCCTGCCGGAGGGCGGCGACCCGGAGGACCGGGAGGACCCGGAGCCGTATCCGTACTTCGCGCTGCCGCTGCGGATCGAGCACGACGGCCACGTGCTGTCGTTCGTGTCGTCGATCTCGACGTTCAACACCCCGATGGACGTGACCGTCTCCGAGCTGGCGATCGAGACGCTGCTGCCGGCCGACCCGGCGACGGTCGCGTACCTCCGAAGCGTCGCCGCTAGGCAGTCGTAGCGCCGCGCAGCGCGGCCCACTGGAGCGCGGCGAAGGCGGCGACCGTGCCGGCCTGCATCGGGATCCACAGCAGGCCTGCCGTGGTCGGCTCCAGCCAGGCGACGAGCGAGACGAGGCTCGCCAGCACCCACAGCAGGTTGCAGTCGACGACGGCCTTCACGCCGAGGACGGGCGGCTGCGGCCGGGAGGCGAGGAATCCGACGCCGGCGGCGTACACCGTGAGGAAGAGGCCGAGTTCGAACAGCAGCGCCGCGTCGACGCCGAGCAGCTCCCCGAGGGCGTCGGAGGCGAAGAGGTAGGCGAGTCCGTTGCCCCCGGTGACGACGGCGTCGAGGGCGAGGAATCGGCGCAGCATGGACTGCGGCCGGGTGGTGCGGGAGATGCCGGCGAGCAGGGCCTGGGACATGACGGATCAGCCTCCTTGGAGGGCGTGCGCGGTGATGGGGGCCGGAGCCCGGTCGGAGTGCGCCGCCCGGGTCCCGGTGCACTTCACGATGCCGGGTCCGCCGGAAGTGTTCGATTACCCCTGAGGTAATGCGGCTCGTGGATATGCTGCCGCCCTGACCGTCCAGAGGGGGAGCAGCACGTGAGGTGGGGCAAGCAGAGGTCGCGCATGGTGCCGACGGGGGACGAGCACAAGGTCACCCCCGCGGAGCTGTTCTTCGACCTCGTGTTCGTGTACGCGATCACCCAGGTCACCGCGCTGATGGCGGCCGAGCCCTCGACGACCCGAGTCGTCGGGGCCATGGTGGTGCTGGCGCTGCTGTGGTGGTGCTGGTGCTCTTTCGCCTGGCTCGGCAACGTCGTACGGGCGGACTCCGGCGCACTGTTCGCGGTGCTCGTCGCGGTGATGGCCGTGGTGTTCATCGTCTCCCTCGCGGTGCCCCAGGTGTACTCGGACGCCCCCGGCGGGATCCCCGCGCCGCTGCTGTTCGTGCTCGGCTACGCCGCCGTGCGGCTGCTGCACCTGATCTCGTACTGGCTCTCCAGCCCGGGCGACCCTGCGCTGCGGGCGACGCTGCGCCGTACCGCGCTGGCGTCGGTGCTGCCGCCGCTCGTGCCGCTGCTGCTGGGCGCGACGCTGACCACCGGCACCGCCCAGATCCTGCTGTGGCTGCTCGCGGTGCTGATCGACTACGCGGGGATCTACGTCACCGGCGCGTCCGGCTGGCGGGTGGCCTCGACCGGTCACTTCTCCGAACGGCACGGCCTGATCGTCATCATCGCGCTCGGCGAGTCGATCGTCGCGATGGGCGTCGGAGTGTCCGGCTTCCCCCTGACCGTGGCCGTGCTCGCCGCCTCCGCGGCCGGGCTGCTGCTCTCGGCGGGCCTGTGGCGGCTGTACTTCCGGCAGCTCGGCGAGGCGGCCGAGCACCGGCTGGCTTCGCTGGACGGCGACGATCGCACCCGCTTCGCGCGGGACGTGTACACGTTCCTGCATCTGCCGCTGGTCGCCGGGGTCGTGCTGACCGCGCTCGGCATGAAGAAGGTCCTCCAGCAGGTCGCCGACACCGGCCACTACGACCTCGCCGAGCCGCTGCACGGCGTGGTGGCCTGGTCGCTGACCGGCGGCGTCGGCGTCTACCTGCTGGGCGCGGCGGCCATCGCGCACCGCACGAGCGGCCGCCCCTCGCGCGCGCTGCTCACCGGCGGCGTGCTCTGCCTGGCTGCCGGCGCGGCGGTGACGCAGATCCCGGGGCTGGTCGCGCTGGTCCTGCTCGCCCTGGCGGTGGCGACGGCGGTGTGGCTGGACGGCCGGAGCACGGCGAAGGCGGAGACGGCGCGGACGGCGTAGCCCGGCGTAGTCACGGCGTGGGCGCGGCCGCCTTGCGCCGCGCCGACATCACGGCGTACACGAGGACTCCCGCGAAGAGGAACAGCACGCCCTGGTAGACCGCCGCGTAGCCGGAGCCGGCCACCAGCCACATCGAGAAGCCGAAGGCGAGCACCGCCAGACCCGCGTCGCGGACCAGGCGGCCGCGGTGCACTCGGTCGGCGCGGCCGGACGCCAGGAAATGGATCTGGGCGGCCGTCGACAGCAGGTACGGGACGGTCGCGGTGAAGGTGGTGACGAGCACGAGGATCTCGAACACGCGCTGCGAGCCCGCGGTGTAGTTGTAGATCGTAAGGAGCGAGGCCAGGGTGACGGTGACCGCGACGCCGACCGTCGGGACGCCGCGCCGCTTGCGCCGGAACACCTGCGGGAACAGGCCGTCGCGGGCGGCGGCGTACGGGGTCTGGGCGCTGAGCAGGGTCCAGCCGTTGAGCGCGCCGAGCATGGAGACGAGCGCCATGCAGGCGACGGCGGCGCCGCCCCAGGCCCCGCCGAACATGGCGTTCACGGCGTCGGAGAAGGGCGCGGCGGAGTCGACGAGCCGGTCGTGGGCGACGAGGCCGAAGACGGAGACGGTGCCGAGGAGGTAGAGCGCGGCGGCGGCGAGGGTGCCGAGGATCGTGGCCCGGCCGACGTTGCGCCGCGGGTCGCGGACCTCGCCGGCGCTGACCGCGGCGGACTCGACGCCGAGGTAGCTGAAGAGCAGGATCGCGGCGGACGCGGAGACAGCGCCGAGCGGACCGTCCCCGCTCGCCTCGAACGGCCCGAGGTTGGCGCTGTCGAAGAAGAACAGTCCGCCGACGGCGACCAGCAGCAGCGGGACGAACTTCAGGACGGTCGCGACGATCTGCACCGCGCCGACGTACCGGGTGCCGGCGAAGTTCGCGAGCGCGGGCAGCCATTGGAGCGTGAGGGCCGCGGCGATCGTGGCGGCCTTCGACTCGTGGACGGGCACGAGGACGTCGAGGTAGCCGACCGCGGCGACGGCGAGGGCGGCGTTGGAGACCCAGGCGGTGGCCCAGTACGACCAGGCGGCGAGGAAGCCGGCGAAGTCGCCGAAGGCCTCGCGGGCGTAGACGTAGGGGCCGCCGGTGCGCGGGTCGCGCTCGGCGAGCCGGCCGAAGACCAGCGCGAGGGCGATGGCGCCGAGGGTGAGGACGCCGAAGGCGACCAGGCTGATGGTGCCGTACGGGGCGACGGAGGCGGGCAGCAGGAAGATCCCGCCGCCGATGATGTTGCCCATGACCAGGGCGGTGGCGACCGGCAGTCCGAACCGCCGGGCGTGCTTGTCCTGGACCTCGCGGGTCGGGGCCTGTTGAGTTGTGGCCGTGCTCATGGGGGTGGTGCGCCTTCCGTCGTGCAAACCCGAACATGCTCGGGCAACGGCGAACGCGCGTCCAAATCAGCTGTTTTTGTCCCGTCCGACCTGACCGTCGACCGGAAGAAGTTCTTCCGCTTCACTCTTGGGCAGCGAATCCTCCACCGGCGCCTGCGGGCCCGAGCTCTCCCGAAGCCAGCCGCGCAGCACCTCGTGGATCTGCTCGGCGCCCACCGGCGCGGCGGGCGGCGCCGACAGGCCGAGCGGGGAGAGCAGGAACGGGCGGGACTGCTCGCCGCCCAGTCCGCCGTGCGAGCCGATCTGCTCCTCGAAGGCGTGGACCGTGCCGGCGGCCGGTTCGCACATCGAGTTGACCATGATGTCCGCGACGTGCGGGAAGGCGTCGGTGCGCCGCACCGCGTCCGCCGCGCCGGGCCCGAAGGCCGCGAGCGGCCCGTCGTCCTTCAGCTCGGCGACCGGTGTCTCCACGCCGTCCCCGGCCAGCACCACCGAGCCGTGCTCCTCGCTCGCGACCAGCAGGAAGCCGATGCCGGGGTGGTTGGCGAGGGTCCGCAGCAGCGCCGGATGGCGGAGCTCGATCTGCTCCCGCGTCATCCGCCCCGGCACGTCCGGGAAGGAGACCAGGGCGAGGTTGCCGGAGGCGAGCACGATCGGCTCGGAGGGCCGGCCGCGCACCTGCCGCGCCGCCTCCGCCTCCTCCTCGTGCTCGTCCACCGGCCGGTGCAGCGCGCTGCGCAGCGCGTCCCGGGCCGCGTCCCGGGCCTCCGAGCCGCTGGGCGTGCGCCCCACCCGGCGCGGCACCGGCAGCCCGCAGCCGGCCCGCACCAGATCCTTCAGAGTCAGCCCGTACGCCCCCTCGAAGGTGGGGCCCGGGCTCTGCCCGTGGTCGGAGAGCAGCACGATCCGGTACGGGCGCGGCGCGTGCTCGGCCACCTTGGCGATCTGCGCGATCGCCCGGTCGAGCCGCTGGAGCACGAGCCCGGCGTCCCGGCCGTGCGGGCCGGAGTGGTGGGCCACCTCGTCGTACGCGACGAGGTCGGCGTACACGGCGGTGCGGCCGACCAGCAGGTCGCCCATCACCGCGGCGACCACCACGTCCCGCTCCACGACGGTGGCGAAGGCCCGGACGAACGGGTAGAGACCGCCGCGCGACACCCGCGGGCTCTCTTTGCGCAGCCGCGCCCGGATCGACTGGGTCAGCTCGCGGAAGACCTCGGCGACGAACGAGCCCGCGGTGCGGACCGCGTTGGCGGGGTCGGAGAAGTACGCGAAGTAGCCGGCCCGGGACCGGTTGGCCCGGCCGCGCCGGGCGGCCATCGACAGGACGAGCGCGAGCTGGTCGGCGCCGCCGCTGAACAGGTTGCCCCGGGACGCGCCGTCGAGGGTGAGCAGCCCGCCGTCGCCGGTGCGCTCGATGGCCCGCCGCTGCAGCTCGGCCGCGCTCGCCGGGCGGTTGCTGACCATCAGCCGCCCGGTGTCCTTCTCGTACCAGCGGAAGGCGGGCACATCCTCGTTGGAGCCGTGCAGGATGCCGAGCTGGCTGGCGCCGGTCTGGCTGGACCAGTCGGTGCGCCAGGCGGTGAGCCGGTGGGTGGTGTCGAGCCAGTCGGCGACCGTCGGCATCAGCCCGTCGCGGACGGCGTCGCGCAGCACGCGGTGGCCGACGCCGTCGAGTTGCAGGAAGAGGGCGCCCGGTACGGGCTCGGGGCCGCCGGTGGCGGCACGTCGGCGCCTGCGGTCGGTGAGCCGGTAGAGGCGGCGCCGGTAGGCGTCGTCGTCGCGCACCGCGAGCGCGGTGGAGGTGGCCGAGGCGACGGCGGACATCGCCGCGGCGACCACCACGGCGGTCTCCGGCTCGGCGGCGCCGCGCCCGTCGGGGATCAGCCAGAGCGCGATCAGCAGCAGCGAGCCGTTGAGGAAGAACACCAACAGGCCGAGCAGCAGCGCCGGTACGAGCAGCAGCGCGCGCACGACCACCGGCCAGACCAGGGCACTGAGCAGACCGAACACGCCCGCGCCGAGCACGGCGGTCAGGGCGGTGCGGGTGAGGCTGTCGCCGTCCTCGGACTGGAGCTGGAAGTCGGGCAGCAGGCCCGCGAGGACGAGCATGGTCAGCGCGGAGACCGCCCACACCACGAGCACCCGCAGCAGGGCGCTGCCCATGCTCCGCCAGCGGCCGGAGAACCGCCCGCGCACCTTCCCCACACCCACGCCAGGTTCGCCTTTCGCCTGTTTCCTGCCTCAAGCGTGGCACAACGCCCGGTCGGGTGAAGTCGGACCAAAACGCACGTGCGAATGGGGCAGGAGGGGGAGGGGTCGGGCGCAGTACGGGTCCGGCACGGGTCCGGCACGGGTCCGGCACGGCTCCGTTGCGGGTCCGGTCCCCGCGGCGTCAGCAGCCGTCGTACCCGGCCGTGGGCATCGAGAGCCTGCGGTGCACGTCGGCCTTGCCCGCCGCGTCGTACGACGGCTCGTCGAGCCCGGCCGTCTCGAGCCGCACGCCGCGCCGCTCGCACTCGGCGAAGAAGCCGGCGACCGAGGTCAACGCCCGGGCCAGGACCCGCTCGTTGGGCGCGACGAACAGGTCGACGTCCCCGGCCTCCACATCGGCCCAGAGCGCGCAGTGGTCGGGGCTCAGGCCGTAGAAGAGCAGCTGTCTCGTCACCACGTAGCCCTTGTCGCCCGCCCATCGGGCGCACATGGCGTGCTGACTGCGCGTATCCACCAGGAAGGGGTCGCTGTCGAGTTCCTCGAGCGGGGTGAGGCTGGCGATCGCCGCCACCCGAACGTCGTCCATGCGCCGACCCTACTCCGATCGGGGCGCGGCAAGGGGGGCGCGCTCAGGGCGGTGAGGAGTATCCGCAGGTGTGGCAGATCTTCCAGCCGTCCTGGGTGACGGCGAGCACGCCCCCGCAGCGCGGGCACTGCGCCGAGTTCCGCTCGGTCCCGATGGGGCTCGCGGTCCTCGTGGTCCTCGTGGTCCTCACAGCGGCTCCCATCCCCTTGCTCCTCGATGGCTACCCGCCGCGCCGTGCGCGGACGCCCCCCGGTGATCGCTTCTCCCCCGCCGTCGGCTCCGGACATTTAGGCTCGTACCGGAGGACCCGGATCGGCCGGATTCGGTTCCGGGAGAAGGGCGGGCGACCGTGGAGATCACCTGGTGGGGTCATGCCACCTGCACGGTCGAGGACTCCGGGGTCCAATTTCTCACCGACCCGCTGTTCGTGCGCCGGCTGGCCCATCTGCGGCGGCGGCGCGGGGCGCTCCCGCCGTCGGAGGCCACGGTCGCCGAGGCAGTGCTGATCTCCCATCTGCACGCCGACCATCTACACGTGCCCTCGCTCGCCCGGCTCGCCCCGGGCACCGAGCTGATCGTGCCGCGCGGCGCGGCCCGGTCCGTGCCCGCGCTGCGCAGGCTCGACGGCCTGCGGCTCACCGAGGTGGGCCCCGGCGACGAGGTGCGGGTGGAGGGCGTGACCGTACGGGCCGTGCCGGCGCTGCACGACGGCCGCCGGCTGCCGGTGGGGCCGCACCGCTCCCCCGCGCTCGGGTACGTGGTGGAGGGCGAGGCGCGGACGTACTTCGCCGGGGACACCGGGCTGTTCGACGGGATGGCGGACGCGGTGGGCCCGGTGGACGTGGCGCTGCTGCCGGTGGGCGGCTGGGGCCCGTACCTGGGGCACGGGCACCTGGACGCGGGGCGCGCGGCGCAGGCGCTCGCGGCGCTGTCGCCGGCGGCCGCGGTGCCGGTGCACTACGGCACGTACTGGCCGATCGGGATGGACGCGGTGCGTCCGCACGAGTTCCACGCGCCGGGCGACGAGTTCGTCCGGCACGCGGCGCGGCTCGCGCCGAAGGTGGCGGTGCACCTGCTGGGGCACGGCGAGCGGGTGCGGCCGGAGGTCGCCCGGTGATCGAGCGGATCGCTCGGGCGGTGGGCGACCTGCCGCCGGAGTCCACGCAGCAGGCGCTCGGCTATCCGTCGCTGTTCCTGCTGGTGGCCCTGGGGGCGCTGGTGCCGGTGGTGCCGACGGGGGCGATCGTGAGCTCGGCGGCGGCGGTTGCGTTCCACCAGACCGCGCCGCTGGCGCTGCTGTTCGTCTTCCTGGTGGCGGCGGCCGCCGCGCTGCTCGGCGACGTGACGCTGTACTGGCTCGGGCAGCGCGGGGTCAGGTCGCGCAACGGCTCGCGCTGGCTGGCGGCGCTGCGCGGCCGGGCGGCGCCGGACCGGCTTGCGCAGGCGCAGGCCCGGCTCGAGACCCATCAGGTGTCGATGCTCGTGCTGTCCCGGCTGGTGCCGGCGGGGCGGATCCCGGTGATGCTGGCGTGCCTGCTGGCCGAGATGCCGCTGCGCCGTTTCGTCCGGGGCGACCTGCCGGCGTGTCTGGCCTGGGCGGCGACGTACCAGCTGATCGGGATCCTCGGCGGCTCGCTGTTCGACGAGCCGTGGGAGGGCGTGGTGGCGGCGGTGGCGCTGGCGCTGCTGATCAGCGCGGCCCCGTCGGTGTGGCGGCGGGTGCGGCGCTCAGGGAGCTGAGGGGGCTCAGGGGCTCAGGGCTCGGGGGCTCAGGGCTCGGGAGCTCGGGCGGCGAGCACGCGTGAGCCACCGACCGGCAGGTCCCAGAGCCGGTCGGGTTCCAGGCCGGCCTCGGTCCAGGCGGCGCGGAGCCGGGTGAGGGGTTCGAGGACGGGTTCGGCGGAGAGCACGAAGGTCGCCCAGTGCATGGGCGCCATGCGCCGGGCCCCGAGGTCCTGGAAGGCGCGGACCGCCTCCTCGGGGTCGGTGTGCACGTCGCGGAGCCACCAGCGCGGGGCGTACGCGCCGATGGGCAGCAGCGTGAGGTCGAGGCCGGGATGGCGGCGGCCGATCTCGGCGAACCAGTGGCCGTAGCCGGTGTCCCCGGCGAAGTGGACGCCGCGGCCGAGCCGGTCCGTGAGCACCCAGCCGCCCCACAGGGAGCGGCAGGTGTCGAGCAGGGTGCGCTTGGACCAGTGGTGGGCGGGGACGAACTCGAAGCGCACGCCGTCGAGTTCGGCGGCCTCCCACCAGTCGAGCTCGGTGACCCGGGTGAACCGGCGGCGGCGGAACCAGCGGGCGAGGCCGGCCGGGACGAAGACCGGGGTGCGCCGCGGCAGCCGCTTGAGGGTGGGGGCGTCGAGGTGGTCGAAGTGGTTGTGACTGATGACGACCGCGTCGACCGGCGGCAGGTCCTCCCAGCGCACGCCGACCGGGGTGATCCTGGCCGGGGTGCCGAAGATCCGGCGGGACCAGACGGGGTCGGTGAGCACGGTCAGGCCGCCGATCCGAAGCACCCAGCTGGCGTGGCCCGCCCAGGTGACGGCGAGGGTGTCGGGTCCGGCGGCGGGCAGCGGGCCCGGGGCGAACGGCAGCAGCGGGATGTCGCGCAGGCCGTCCGGGCCGGGGCGGACCGCGCCCTCGCGGGCGAGCCGGGCCATGGCGCGGACGCCCGGGAGCGGTGCGGTGAGGCGGTCGGCGAAGGAGCGGGGCCAGTCCGTGCGGGTGCGGCCGACGGGCTGGAGGGCGGCGGGGGCGGCCGGGGCGTGGGGCCGGCCGGGGGCGGCGGACGCCTGGGCGGTGCGCGAGGTGCGGTCCGTCCGTGCCGTCTGTTCCGTCATCTGCGGGCTCCGTTTCGACGCTTCGACGCTTCGACGTGCAAGAGGTTCCTGTGTCACCGGAGTTCTTCGAGTACGGCCCCGAAGGCGCTCAACGCCCGTGCCACATGGGGCAGTCCGAGGGGGGCTGGCGCGTGGAGGGACTCCAGCCGCTCCTCGCGGGTCGAGCCGAGCAGCGGTCCGGTGTCGAACCTGACGCGCAGCGCGCCGAGTTCGTCGCCGAACCGGTGACCGCCGGGGACCGGGAAGCCGAGCCGGTCGCCGAGGAAGTCCTCCAGCTCCATGGAGTCGTTGACGCCCCGGGCGGCGAGCCCGGCCCGCAGCGGGCCGAGGTCCGCGTACAGGTGGCGGCCGGCCTGCGGCGGCCGGGAGATCGCGCCGGCGGCGAGGACGGCGCGGTGGACGGCGGAGGCGACCGCGGCGTGCAGGGCGTT
>NZ_DATCVQ010000746.1:0-4199 GCF_036566765.1 Streptomyces sp. | reverse complement strand
GCCCGTCGAAGTCGGCCTCGTACGGCCCGTACGGGGTGTAGTGGAGGTGCGCCGTCCACACGTCCACCTCGTGCTCCCCGTCCATCCGGATGCGGACGCCGGCGGCCGAGCCGGTGCTGATCGAGCGGACCGTGTACGCCGACTGGATCTCACCGGCCGTCGGGGCCGTTGCCCCCGACTGCGCCTCGGTCACCCAGCGCCTGTACGTGACCACGACCCACGAGGGCCGCCCGGTGGAGTGGTCCGACGACCGCTACCGCCCGGACGCGGTGAGCTTCACGGTCCACAACTCGATAGGCAGCAACGCTCTGGTCCGCACGACGGCGGGATGAGGCACCGCGGGACGGGGACGCGGACCGCCTCGGGACCGTGATCGCCGCGGCACGACCCACCGCGCTTCGAGCCGCCATCGGGCAGACTGGATGTTTGGCCGTTACGGGAAGGACTCAAGCGTGAACGGACCTCTCATCGTCCAGAGCGACAAGACGCTGCTGCTGGAGGTGGACCACGAGCTCGCCGACGCCTGTCGGCGGGCCATCGCGCCGTTCGCGGAGCTGGAGCGGGCTCCCGAGCACATCCACACGTACCGGATCACCCCGCTCGGCCTGTGGAACGCCCGGGCCGCCGGGCACGACGCCGAGCAGGTCGTCGACGCGCTCGTCGAGTACTCCCGCTACCCCGTGCCGCACGCGCTGCTCGTCGACGTCGCCGAGACGATGGCCCGCTACGGGCGGCTCACGCTCTCCAAGCACCCCACCCACGGCCTCGTCCTCACCACCACCGACCGGCCCGTCCTGGAGGAGATCCTCCGCTCGAAGAAGGTCCAGCCGCTGGTCGGGGCCCGGATCGACCAGGACACCGTCGCCGTCCACCCGTCCGAGCGGGGCCAGATCAAGCAGACGCTGCTGAAGCTGGGCTGGCCTGCCGAGGACCACGCCGGGTACGTCGACGGCGAGGCGCACCCCATCGAGCTGGCCGAGGACGGCTGGGCGCTGCGCCCGTACCAGAAGCAGGCCGTCGAGGGCTTCTGGCACGGCGGCTCCGGCGTCGTCGTGCTGCCCTGCGGCGCCGGCAAGACGCTGGTCGGCGCGGGCGCGATGGCACAGGCCAAGGCGACCACGCTGATCCTGGTCACGAACACGGTCTCCGCCCGGCAGTGGAAGCACGAGCTGGTGAAGCGGACCTCGCTGACCGAGGACGAGATCGGCGAGTACTCCGGCACGCGGAAGGAGATCCGGCCGGTCACCATCGCCACGTACCAGGTCCTCACGACCAAGCGGAAGGGCGTCTACCCGCACCTGGAGCTCTTCGACTCCCGCGACTGGGGCCTGATCGTCTACGACGAGGTGCACCTGCTGCCCGCGCCGGTCTTCAAGTTCACCGCCGACCTCCAGGCGCGCCGGCGCCTCGGCCTCACGGCGACCCTCGTCCGCGAGGACGGCCGGGAGTCGGACGTCTTCTCCCTCATCGGGCCGAAGCGGTTCGACGCGCCGTGGAAGGAGATCGAGGCGCAGGGCTACATCGCGCCCGCCGACTGCGTCGAGGTCCGGGTGAACCTCACGGACTCCGAGCGCCTCGCGTACGCGACGGCCGAGACGGAGGAGAAGTACCGCTTCTGCGCCACGACCGCGACGAAGCGGAAGGTGACCGAGGCGCTGGTGAAGAAGTTCGCCGGGCAGCAGACCCTCGTCATCGGCCAGTACATCGACCAGCTGGACGAGCTCGGCGAGCATCTGAACGCGCCGGTCATCAAGGGCGAGACGTCGAACGCGCAGCGCGAGAAGCTCTTCGACGCGTTCCGGAACGGCGAGATCAGCGTCCTGGTGGTGTCGAAGGTCGCGAACTTCTCGATCGACCTGCCGGAGGCGACCGTCGCCATCCAGGTGTCGGGCACCTTCGGGTCCCGGCAGGAGGAGGCTCAGCGGCTCGGCCGGGTACTGCGGCCGAAGGCCGACGGGCACCAGGCGCACTTCTACTCGGTGGTCGCCCGGGACACCATCGACCAGGACTTCGCGGCACACCGGCAGCGGTTCCTGGCGGAGCAGGGGTACGCGTACCGGATCATGGACGCGGACGAGCTGCTGACGAAGAGCACGGAGGACACGGAGACGAGCGAGGGCTAGGGAGCGGGCCGCCACTCGTAGGTGCGGGTGCCGGGGACCTTGGTGCACAGGAGGGCGTAGCCCTCGGGGCTGAAGCCGACCGAGAGGAACTCGTCCGCCGTGCACGGGGTGAAGGGCGTGGGGCCGTCGGGGTCCGGCAGACCCACGGTGGCGTCGCTCGGCATGGCGGTCGGTGCGGAGGTCCGGGGCGACGTCGGTGCGGAGCTCGGTTCCGACGTCGGTGCGGAGCTCGGTGCGGCCTGTGTCGCGGGCGGTGACGACGACGGTGGCGTGCCGGGCGACGCGTTCTTCTCGCCGTCGTCGCCCGTGGTCAGCGCGACGGCGACCGCCACCGCGAGCGCGGCCGCTCCGGCCGCCGCGACGGCCAGGATCCGGGCGCGGCTGCCACCGGTCGTGACGGCCGCCGGCGCCGCGTCGGGCGGCGGCACGTCCCCGAACTGGTCGGGGACGACGAAGGGTTCGCCCTCCCACAGCACCGGCCACCGCTCCGGCCCGAGCGCCTGCCGGGCGCGGGCTAGTTCGTCGCGGGCCGCCGCGGCCGGCGGACGCGCCTCGGGGCGGGCGTCGGTCATGCGGGCGAGGAGGGCGGGCGGGGCGCCCAGGTCGCGCAGGACGAGCCCGGCCGCGTACACGTCCTGCGCGGGCGAAGCGCCCTCCCCGGCACGGACCTCCGGCGCGAGGTAGTCGGGGGTGCCCGTCACGAAGCCGGGCGAGGTGAGGTGGACGTGCGGCAGGATCCGGGCCACGCCGAAGTCGCCGAGGAAGACGTGCGGGCGGCCCTCCCCGGTAGCCGCGAGCAGCAGGTTCGACGGCTTGACGTCGCGGTGCACGAGACCGGCCGCGTGCACGGCGGCGAGGGCGTCGAGGAGCTGCTCGGCGAGCAACAGGCCGATCTCCGACGGCAGTTCGCCGTAGTCCGCGAGGAGTCCGGCGAGGGTTCCGCCGCGCACGAGCGGCAGTACGAGCCAGGCCTCGCCGTCCCGGACGAACCAGTCCACGGGCGCGAGGACGTGCGGGTGCCCGATGCGTACGGACTGCTCGCAGACCAGCCGGAGCAGTGACTCGACGTCCGCGTGCCCCGACACCTTCACGGCGACGTCGACGACGCCTCCGCCCGTCCCCCCGCCGGCCGTTCCCCCGCCCTGCGTGTCGACCGCCCGCCAGACCGTCCCCTGCGCCCCGCGCGCGATCGGCGTGACGAGCCGGTACCGGCCGGCGAGCATCCCCCCTGCCTCCATGCGCGGAAGCGTACTCCCGCGCAGGGAGGGGGTGTTCAGGACGAGACGGTGACCACGACCGTGGTGCCGCTGGCGAGGACCGAGACCGCCTCCGCGCCCTTGGTGGCGGTCAGCGTGCCGGCGACGTCCACCGCCGTGTAGCCCTTGCCCTCCAGCTCCTTGCGGTACGCGGCGAGAACCCCCTCGGGGTTGTCGGTGGCGTACGTCAGGACGTAGGCGCCCTTGTCGCCGGTGACCGAAGTCAGCTTGCCGGTCGGCAGCGGCAGTCCGGCGGGCAGGTCCTTCGGGGCTTCGACCTCGCCGGAGGGCGCGTCCTCGGCCGGGGCCCCGGGTGCGGAGCTGGCCGAGGGTCTGGCCGAAGGGGCCGCGTCGTTCTTGGTGTCGGAGCCGCCGCTCTGGCAGGCCGTGAGCCCGAGGCCGGCGACGAGGAGGGCGGCGAGAAGCGGCGAAGTGCGCGTCCGGGACATGGTGATGAGGACCAATCAGCTAGTGGATGCGTTCCGACAGGAGATTGACACATGAAAACTCTCTTTGACAAGTGTCAATCACGCTCCTAGCGTGACCTCATGGACGAGACCGCGCGGACCCGCAATCTGGACCTCCAGCGCCAGTGGTACGGCGCCCCCCTGGGGGAGCTCTGCAGAGACCTCTGCGGGCTGTTCGGGGTCACGCAGTCGGGTCTCGCGGAGATCGTCGGGATCTCGCCGGCCATGCTCAGCCTCGTGATGCGCGGGCAGCGCGCCCGGATCGCCAACCCCGACGCCGCGGCGCGGCTCTCGGCGCTGGTGCACCTCGCCCAGGACGTCCGCGGCGGCGCGGTGCCGGCCGGGGCGCTGGC
>NZ_DATCVQ010000745.1:0-14547 GCF_036566765.1 Streptomyces sp. | reverse complement strand
CCCTCAAAATAATCTCCCCCCGGAGAAAAGCTCCGAGGGGTTTCGATCTTGGTTCCGGATTTCCGAACCGCGGAGCCGATCGGCTCTATGCGGTGGATTCGGAGGCTTCAGGCTCTCGCTCGGGGCTTTCGCTCGCCGGGGGCTCTGTTCTGCCTCTGAACCCATATTCCTGCTGGCGCGGGGTGTCGTCAAGCCGAACGCGCAGAGTTCTTGGGGGAATTCATGGACGCACCAGCCGGCTTGGGGGAGCGGGGCCGGCGGCTGTGGATCGAGTCGATGGCCCAGTGGCAGCTGATTCCGACTCATCTGGTGCTGCTGGAGGAGGCGTGCCGGATTTCGGATCGGCTCGATCTACTCGATGCTCTGATTCGCGGGATCTCGGCGCGAACGGATGACGGCGAGGGCGGATCCGCCGATATCTCGGGGTTCTTGGCGGAGTCCCGGCAGCAGGCGACGGCCTTGAGGGGGCTTGTCGCCGAGATCCGGCAGGGGCAGAAGGGGGCTGCGGCTTCTTCGTCGAGGCCCGGCGAGGTGGTGGGGGGTTCTGGTGTCACGGATCTCTCGAAGGCGATTGCTGCAAGGCGCGCGAAGGCCAAGGGTTGAGCTGGCGCCGCCTTACGAGTACTCGCTCGGCCCGGAGGCGTGTGAGCTGGCGAAGCGGGCCGGGTTGGTGGCGGATCCGTGGCAGGCGGATGCGGTCAATCTGATGCTGGCGTGCCGGAGCGACGGGCAGTGGGCGTGTTACGAGTACGGCGAGATTGTGGCCCGGCAGAACGGCAAGGGCAGCATTTTGGAGATCCGCGCTCTGGCCGGGTTTCTGCTGCTGGGCGAGCAGCTGATTATGTGGAGCGCCCACGAGTACAAGACGTCGATGGAGGCGTTCCGCCGGTGCCGGACGCTTCTTCGCCGCCTCGGTAAGCAGGTCAGCTCGACCAACGAAAATCTGTGGGATATCGACGGCGTCCTCGTCAAGTTCGTCAACACGAACGGCGAGGAGGGCTTCGAGAGGCTCGACACTGAGGCGCGTATCAAGTTCGTGGCCCGCAGCAAAGGCAGCGGCCGGGGCTTCTCCGGCGACCTGGTCATCATTGACGAGTCGTTTGCGTTCACGGCGGAGCAGCAGGACGCTTTGATGCCGGCGATGGCGGCTCGCCCGAACGCGCAGATCATCTATACGTCGTCGCCGCCGTTGAACGGCGAGTCCGGCGAGGTCATGTTCAATCTGAAGCGCCGTGCGGATGCGGGCGGCGACGACAGTTTGGGCTGGCGGGACTGGGGTGTTGAGGGCGATCTCGACCACCTGGACAACGTCGACCTGGACGACCGCACGTTGTGGGCGGCGTCGAATCCGGCGTTGGGGATGCGGCTGACGGAGGAGACGATCCTCCGGGAGCGCCGCTCGATGGGCAACGCCGGGTTTGCGCGGGAGCGGCTGTGTATCTGGCCGAAGATCTCGCAGGGCAACGCCGTCATCGATCCAGCCGGCTGGGTGCGGCTGGCGGATGCGTCGTCGGAGCGGGATCGCGAGTCGGGTGTGGCGCTCGGTGTCGACATCTCTCCGCTGCGGGATTACGCGGCGGTGTGCGTGTACGGGCTGCGCGCCGACGGTTTGGGGCATACGCAGCTGGCGGACTACCGGCCGGGTACGAAGTGGCTGCTGCCGCGGCTGACGGAACTCAGGGACGCGCTCGATCCGGTCGCGGTGGCGATGGGCCGGGGCACGTTCGCGTTCCTGGAGACGGCCCTTGACAAGGCGGGCTTTAGGCGGCCGGAGGATGCGGAGGCGCCGGAGCCGGGCGATCTGGCGGTGACGAACGCGGTCGATATGGCTGCGGCGGCCGGCCAGTTGCTGGAGGCGCTGCGCGAGGAAGCGTTCCGGGTGGTGCCGAACCGGCATCTGGATGTGGCGGTCGCTTCGGCGAAGACGCGTCAGACGGGCGAGACGATCGCCTGGACGACGAAGGGCGTGGAGGGCGACATCTCCCCGCTGGTGGCGATGACGCTGGCTCGCTGGAGCTATGTGACCCGATCCCATCTGCTCGAGGGATCCCAGTACGACGTCCTGGCGAGCATTTTCTGACGGAGGGGGTGCGGCATGCGTAATCCCTTCCGGCGGTGGGGCTGGACTCGGCACGAGGCTGAGCGGCGGGATTTGAGTGCGTCGTCGGTGTCGTGGCCGGTGCAGGATCTGGCGTCGCCGACCGCGGTGACGGAGGAGGGCGCGCTTCGCCTGGCGCCGGTGTTTGCGGCGGGCCGGCTGCTGGCATCCTCGGTGGCGTCGCTGCCGATCCAGCAGTACCGGAAGATGGGCGACGACCGGGCGAAGCTGCCGCTGTCGTCGCTGTTTGTCCAGCCCTCGGCGCTGGGCACGATCGACGACTGGGTGTGGCGGGCGATGACGTCACTCGTGTATCGCGGGAACGCGGTCGGCGTGGCGACGCAGCGGGATTATCTGGAGTACCCGACCCAGATCGAGTGGCTGAACCCGGCGAACGTGTCCGTGCAGGACTGGAACGCGATGGGGGAGCGCGGCTCGGTCACGGACCCGGTCTGGTCGTATCTGGGCGAGGAGTTGCCGTCCGAGGATGTCGTGCACATTCCGTGGTTCACGCTGCCGGGCCGGGTGTGGGGGCTGTCGCCGATCGCCGCGTATGCGGTGACGGTGTCGACGGGCCTGTCGGCGCAGCAGTTCTCCGACGACTGGTTCCGTAGCGGCGGCGTGCCTCCGGGCCGGTTCAAGAACAGCATGCAGACCGTGGACCAGAAGGACGCCAACATCATCAAGCGGCGTCTGGTGCAGGCGATCCGCTCGCACGAGCCGATCGTGTACGGCAAGGACTGGGATTACGAGCCGATCAGCGTCAACCCGACGGAGGCCAAATTCGTCGAGACGATGCGGCTGACGGCCACGCAGATCGCGGCGATCTACGGGATCCCGCCGGAGAAGATCGGCGGCGAGACGGGCGGCTCCTACACGTACAGCTCGCCGGAGCAGCGGCAGATCGAGTTCATTCAGGACGCCCTGCTGCCGTGGCTGACGAAGCTAGAGAACCACCTGAGCGCCTTGTTGCCGCGCGGCCAGTACATCAAGTTCAATGCCGACGCGCTGATCCGCGTGGATATCGAGACCCGCTACTCGGTGTACGCCAAGGCCCGCCTGATCGGCAAGAACAGCATCGACGAGATCCGGGCGCTCGAGGACGAGCCGCCGCTGCCGAACGGCGAAGGCCAGGACTACACGCCGCTGCCGATCCAGGCCGGGCAGACCGTGTCGCTGCCGACGGTCCGCAGCCACGAACCGGGGCCGCTGCGCCTCATCCGACCCGAGAAGGACGGCACCCATGGTTGACCGGCACAAGCTGCTGGACTCTCCGGAGCGGCGGTCAATCGCCGCGGAGGGCTTCGAGCTGCGAGGCAAGGGCGACGGCCTGACACTGACCGGCTACGCGTCCGTGTTCAGCAACGGCTACGAGGTGCTCGGCGGGCCGCCCTACGGCTGGGTCGAGCGCGTCGACCCGAAGGCGTTCGACGTGACCCTGGGCGCGAAGCCCGACCTGCACCTGCTCATCAACCACGAGGGCATGCCGCTCGCAAGGACGAAGAGCGGCACCCTGCGCCTGTCGACGGACTCCAAGGGCCTCCTCGTCGAGGCGGACCTGGACCGGCGGGATCCGGACGTGCAGCGTCTGGAGACGAAGATGGAACGCGGCGACATGGATGAAATGTCTTTCGCGTTCCGCGTGAAGGCCGACGCCTGGTCGGATGACGACACCGAGCGCACCCTGACCGAGGTCTCCCTGCACAAGGGCGACGTGTCGGTGGTGAACTTCGGCGCCAACCCGGCGACCAGCGCCCAGCTCAACAGCATGAGCGAGGCCCTGGAACTGCTGGCCAACGTCAACCCCGAGCAGGCCATGGCCGAGCTCCGCTCCGGCGACACCCGGGCCGTGGAGCGTCTCGCCGCGGCCCGCGAGAGCCTCGCCGTACTGCACCGCGGCCTGACCCTGCCGGCCAAGCGCACCAGCATGTCGCTGGCGGAGGCGCTGGCCGTGCAGGGCGACGAGACGCGCGGCGTCTCGCTCGCCGCCGGCATCCCGGCCCACTCCACGCCCGTCACCGACATGCCTCTCGACCGGCGGGCCGCACTGAACGCCGCCCCTGACGAGCAGGTGGTGCTGCGCTCCATGCACGCCTGGGTCGACCCGGAAGGCAGCCCGGACGACAAGGGCGCCTACTGGGGCGCCCACCACGAGGGCCGCATTGGAGCGCCCGCCCACCTGGCGGCGGTCCGCTACCACCTGTCGATGCTGGAGCACTCCCACATTCCCGAGGGCCAGCGGGCCGCCGTTGAGCGGCATCTGCGCCGGCACCTCGACGAAGCCGAATAGTCCGGCTTCCCCACCTACTTAGCGCGGTCTGGCACTGATCGCGTCGCTGTCGCACGCCTGGCACTGGTCTGGCGATGGCTTCTCACCGGCCCGGCACGGGTCGTCGTCATGCCCATTTGCCGATGAAAGGCAGGCTCGCTCATGGATGAGCGACTGAAGCGGCTCATTGCTCGACGCGAGCAGGCCGCGAAGGACCGCGAGACGCTGCTCGCGAAGCGGAAGGCCATCACCGACCTCGCCGAGGAGGAGGCCCGCGACGACCTTCTGCCCGAGGAGGACGCCGAGTTCCGCGAACTGACCGCGCAGGTCAAGGCCAAGGACGAGGAGCTCCGCTCCTACGACGAGCGGATCGGCGAGCTCTCCGAGGAGGGCGAGCGGAGCCGCCAGGTGACCGCCGGCGCCCTCGCTGTGAAGCGGGCGGCGTCGCGCGCCGAGTCCGTCAGTGAGGCCCGCACCTACGAGCGGGGCAACGGCCGCTCCTACCTGCAGGACCTGGCGCGCGTCCAGCTCAACATGGACGACGACGGCCAGTCCCGTGAGCGGCTGCAGCGCCACGCGCAGGACGTGGCCACCGAGCGCGAGTACCGCGACCTGAACCGCACCGACGGCACCGGCGGATATGCGGTGCCGCCGCTGTGGCTGATGAACCAGTTCGTGGAGCTGGCACGGGCGGGCCGCGCCTACGCGAACCTGTGCAACATGCAGCCGCTGCCGGGCGGTACGGACAGCATCAACATCCCGAAGGTGTCGACGGGTACTGCTGTGGCGGTGCAGACCGCGGACAACGCGGCTGTGCAGGAGACCGACCTGGCGGACACGTTCATCAACGCCCCGGTGAAGACGATCGCCGGCCAGCAGGACGTGGCGATCCAGCTCCTCGACCAGTCGCCGGTTTCCTTCGATCAGGTCATCTTCCGTGACCTGACCGCGGACTATGCGACGAAGGCCGACCTTCAGGTGATCTCTGGGTCCGGCAGCTCGGGTCAGGTCACCGGTGTTCGTGCCACCTCGAACATCGAGACGATCACCTACACGGACGCGACGCCGACGGTGGCGAAGCTCTACAGCAAGATCGCGGATGCGGTGCAGCGCGTGCACACGCTGCGGTTCATGCCGCCGACCGTGATCGTCATGCACCCGAGGCGCTGGGCCTACTTCCTCGCCGCGGTGGACGGCAACGGCCGGCCGCTCGTCACGCCGGACGCCGGGAACCCGCAGAACAACGTCGCCACTCTCGGCGCGGTCGCAGCGGAGCAGGTCGTCGGCCAGATGCACGGCCTGCCGGTCGTCACCGACCCGTCGATGCCGACGACCCTCGGGGCGGCCACCAACCAGGACGTCGTGCACATCCTCCGCGCGTCGGATCTGCTGCTGTACGAGTCCGGCATTCGCACCCGGGTCCTTCCGGATGTGGGTTCCGGCACGCTCACGGTGCGTCTGCAGATCTACGGGTACCTCGCGTTCACGGCGGCCCGGTACCCCAAGTCGATCGTCGAGGTGGGCGGGACCGGCTTGATCGGTCCTACGTTCTAGCTCAACCGTTCGAGCGGGCGGAGGTGTCGTCGTGAGAGTGATCGTGGCGGCGGCAGGCCCGCAGACGAAGTGGGGCGGACATCTCGGTGTCCGCTCCCACTTCGCGCCGGTGCGCGAGGAGCTCGGCTCGGATGCGGCCATGCCCCTGTTGGGGCGGACGCTGTGGCAGGCCGCCCGATGGTCGGACGAGGTGTGTCTGGTCGGGCCGCCGGATGATCCGGAGCCTTACCGGGAGCTCGCGGCCATGCGTGAAGTCCACTTCTATGTGGCGTCGGCTGGGCGCCGGAACGAGTTCGAGTCGACGAGGCCCGTTTGGGCGCCCGGCGGAACGAACGTCCTGCTGCTGGGGGACGTGTGGTTCACAGACGTGGCCCTGGCGACGGTGCTTGCGCACGCCGGGGAGGGTTTCCGGTTCTTCGGCCGGGAGCAGGCCTCGCCGGTCACCGGGTCCCCGTGGGGTGAGATCTTCGCCCAGTCGTGGACGGATACCGCAGAAATGGGCCGCCTCACCGAAGCGGTGAGGCGCGAGCAGGACGCCGGGCATGCCGATCCAACGAAGCACGGTTGGACGATGCTGCGCCTCCTGCAGGACACACCCCTGCGAGAGCACGTGGTGCTCCGCCCCTGGTGGGTGGAGATCAACGACGCCACGGATGACATTGATTTCCCCGAGGACTATTCGAGGCATCCGGCGACCCGGGGGCTGATGGAGGCTGCAGCGTGCGAGTGATCGGCCTGTTGTCCTGGTACGAGGAGCCCGCCTCGTGGCTCGCCGAATGTGTGGCCGGCGTGGCGAAGCTGTGCGATCACCTGGTGGCCGTCGATGGCCCCTACGCCCTCTTCCCGGACGCGATGCGAAAGCCCGCATCCGGCAGCGAGCAGGGCGACACGATCGCCCGCACGGCGGCCGGAGCCGGGATCGGCTGCACCATCCATACATCGCGGCAGCCCTGGTGGGGCAACGAGGTCGCCAAGCGCGACTTCATGTTCCGGCTGGCGTCGACGCTGGCGGAACCCGGGGACTGGTTCCTACGGATCGACGCCGACGAAGTCCTCACCCAGGTGCCGCCGGACGCACGGACGCTGCTCGCGGCAACCACACTGGACGTGGCTGAGGTGACGCTCTGGGAGCGCGGTGACGGCCAGGACTCGCAGCATCCGTTCCGCTGCCTGTTCCGGGCCCTGCCTGGCATCGGCATCCAGCAGGCGCATTACGTCGTGACCGTGCCCGGCGAGCACGGGCCGCGGGTGCTGTGCGGCAACGACACTGTGCACCGCGCCGAGCCGGCCGAAGCCCTGTGGGACGTGCGGCTGGAGCACCGCACCGCGCACCGGTCAGCGATGCGGCGGGCACAGAAGGACAGGTATTACGCGGAGCTGCCGGAAATCGAGCAGGTGAGGGAGCTATGAGGGATGTGGATGCGGCCTACAGGGCTGCGCTGGTCGACGAGTACGCCGCCTATCGGCGAGCTGGCCGCACCACTGACGCCAGCCAGGTCGCGGCAGTTCTGCGCGACCAGTACGGCGTCGAGGTGGAACCCGCCAAGGAGAAGGCTGCCGAGACTGCCGCGCCGGAGCGCGCGGACCAGAAGCCGCCGGAGGCTGCGGTCGATCCGAAGCCGCGGCGCACGCCGCGCGCAAAGCCTGGCCAAGGCAAGGACGGCGACTGATGGATCAGCACGTCTTCGCCCTGACGGTGGAGGCGTCCGGTGAGGTGACGCCCGCCGCGGAGCAGCCGGAGGCCGAGGAGTCTCCCGAGCAGGAGGAGATGACCGATGGCTGAAGGACTGTCCACGACACTGGTCAGCGGCTGGCTGAACACGCTGCGCAGCGGTGGCGCGTCGTACACGAACACGGCGACGTGGATCCAGTTGCACACCGCGAACCCGGGCGCGGCGGGGACGACCGCGACCAGTGCCGGGTCAACGACACGCCTGCAGGCGACGTTCTCTGCATCGTCGAGCGGCAGCGCGCTGGCCCTGTCCGGTTCGGTGGGCCCGTGGACGAACGGCGGCACGTCGGAGACGCTGACGGACATCTCCGTGTGGACCGCCAGCAGCGGCGGCACGTTCCTGTTCTCGGTGGCCCTGTCGGCGTCGAAGGCGTGGAGCAGCGGCGACACCTTCACGCTGAACACCCTGGGCGTCAGCCTCACCCCGCAGGCCAGCTGAGATGGCCCGCTACAGCGTTGCCGCGGCGGCAACGAAGGCATCGGCCAACGCCACCGACAAGGCCATGTGGAACCTCAAAGCCGGCTCGGCGAAGTCGCTGGCCGTGTACGAGGTCGGCGTGTTCCTCGAATCCGGAACCGCTGCCGCGATCGGCTTTGCCCTGTTCCGCATGAACGCCGTCGGCACCGGCGCCATCACCTCCGACACGCCGTCGGCCGAGGACCCGACCTTGGGCGCGACGGCTGCCGTGCTGGAGAAAACCTGGGCGACCGCTGACCCGACGACGACCGGACTCGCGTTCCGTCGCGGCACCACCCCGGCCACGCTCGGCACCGGCTTCATCTGGACGTTCCCCGACCCGGGACTCGTGATCGCGGCGGCGGGAGGTCTCGTGATCTGCCAGACAGCTGCGGCGACCTCGGCGAACCTTCGCTGCTACGTGGCCTACGACGAGCGCTGACCCATGGCTGGGGGCCGTTTTCACACGAGCGGTGCGCTCGCGGTCGGTGGCACTTCGCGGGCCGGTATGCGATCGCAGATTGTCCTCGCCCAGCCGTCACAGAAGGGGCCGGGGTGGGCGTCTGCCCTGGACCCGCGCCGACTGCCGCAGGCTCCCGGCGCCATGGTGGCCGCGGTCGGGCTTGCGATCGGTTCGCTCGTCGACAACTTCGACGACAACACCGTCGATACGGGGCTCTGGGTCAACAACTTCGGCACCTACAGCGAGACCGGAGGCCGGGCCCGCGTCTCGTGCGACACCGGATACAACGCCTACAGCTCCGCCCTCACCTACACGCTCGCCGAATCCTCCGTCTACCTGCGCGCCTACCCGCCTGCCGCCGGGGGTGCCACCACCGAGGCCTGGGCGCAGATCCTCATCAAGTCCGATGTCGGCGGCACCGACCTCGGCTTCGAACTGCGCGCCCTCACCGGCGAACTGGTGATGTTCTCCCGCACCGGCTACTTCGACGCCGGAGCGGTCGCCATCACCTACTCGGCCACCGACCACCTCTGGCTGCGTGTGCGTGAAACCGGCGGCACGGTCTACTGGGACACCAGTCCGGACGCGACGACGTGGACGAACCGGCGGAGCCTCGCCAGCCCGGCATGGGTCAGCGCCGCCGACCTCGAATTCCAGCTGATCGCCCACCGCAGCGACGGCACCAACGACTTCGCCGAGTTCGACAGCCTGAATGTGCCGCCAGTCGTCCAACTCGGCGACGCGAGCCTGGCAGTCACCGCGGGTCTCGCCGCGGCCGGGGAGCGGGCTGCCTCGGGAGATGCGGCGCTCGCTGCGACAGCTGGCCTGTCGGCGACCGGCCAGGCGGCCGTGGTGGGCTCGGCATCCGAGGCGGCTACCGCTGGTCTCACGGCGTCCGGTACGCGCAACGCTGTGGCGGACGCGTCTGCCGTCGTGACAGCGTCCCTGAGCGCCGCGGGGACCGTGGCTGCCGCCGGATCCGCGTCTGCGGTGGCGACGGCTGGTTTGACGGCCGAGGGTACGGCGGAGCTCTTCAATACGGCATCGCTGTCGCCGACTGCGGGACTGACGGCGGATGGTGTGCGGGCGGCGTCCGGTGACGCGTCCGATTCTGTGGTTGCGGGCTTGTCTGCGGCGGGGTCGGTGGCCTGCGCGGGTGATGCCTCGCTCGCGATCACGGCTGGTTTGTCGGCGTCGCTGATCCCGCAGGTGTTCGGCGATGCCACCCTCGCGGTGGCGGCGCTCCTGCCGGCAGCCGGCACGGTGCAAGCTGCGGCAGACGGCAACTTTTCGGCAGTTTCAGGGCTGTCTGCAGCGGGCCAGGCGGAGCATGCGGGCGGCGGTTCGCTGACGGGCGGGGCGACGCTGACCGCATCGGGGATTGCGGCCCTGATGGCCGCCGCAGGGCTTGCCGCATCCGCGGTTTTGCAGGCGTCAGGCACGGTGACGCCTGCGGTGGTTCCGGGCAGTTCAGGCCCTGGCGCGGCGGCGATACCGAACGCAAGACAGGGCATGGCGAGCGCGCCCGCAGCCGCGGGCGGCAGGGTGATGGTTGCGACGGCGTCGGGAGGCTCCCAGTGATCGATCTCGGCGCCGTGCAGCAGATCGCCGTCGATGTCCGTGACGCGGCAGGCGCTTTGGCGAATCCGTCGTCGGCAACGCTGACGATCAGCCTGCCGGACGGGACCACGGTCACGCCGACCGTCACGCTTCCGCCCGCATCGACGGGCCAGCTGCGGGTCGACTACGCGACGTTGCAGGTGGGCCGTCACGCGTGGCGGATGGTCACGACGGTTCCGACGACCGCGTACAGCGACGTGTTCGATGTGCGGCCCGCTTTCCCGGGCGGGATTGTGTCGCTGGCTGACGCGCGTGCTCAGTTGAACTTCGGGGCTACGGAAACCTCGGACGATGACGAGCTGCGCGGCTACATCGGCGCGGCGACAGGGGCGGTCGAGAAGGCGCTCGGCCGCATTGTGGTGCGGCGCTCCTTCACGGACCGCTTCATCGTCAGCGGGGCAGCGGCAGAGCTGCTGCTGCGAAACGTCCCTGTGCTGGCCTTGACGTCGGTCGTCTCGGCGGACGGGGCGACAACGTGGGATCCAGACAGCCTGGACGTCGATGAGGAGACCGGTTTGGTGACCGTGATGGCCGGGCCCGCGTTCACTGGCGCCCTGGACGTCACCTACCAGGCCGGCGAGGCGGTCATTCAGGAGAACTACCGGCTCGCCGGGCTGATCATCATTCAGCATCTGTGGGAGACGCAGCGCGGCACCATGGGTGTCCAACTCGGCGGTGACGGCGAAACCTACGTGGCGGGGCGCGGTTTCGCGATCCCCCGCCGTGCCATCGAACTCCTCGACTCGCAGCTTCCGGGGGTGGCCTGATGGCGTGGACGTCGAAGCTGCCAGGCGCAGTTGACGGCCTGGTACGCATCTTCAAGGCGTGGCCGGGGCTGACCGACGCGACCGTCCTGGACGGCCCGACGACCTCACAGGCGACCCTTACCGATGTGGTGGCTGTCGGCTTCACGGGCGGCGACGAGGGTACAGACGGCGAATCCACGCTTCTCACTGAGGGTCTGGGCGGCGGCGTGGACCGGGAGCAGTTCAGCATCCGCTGCACTGCCGTCTGTCTGCGCGGGACCGACGATCTGCCCGGAGCCCGGAGCCGCGCCTATCAACTGCTCAGCGAGGCAGGGGCTGCTATCGCAGCAGACAGGACGCTGGGCGGAACCGTGATGCGCGCGATGATCGGCTCCCACAGCCTGTCTCAGGGTTTCACCCAAAGCGGCGCACAGGCCACGGTCACCTTTGAGGTGGCGTGCGACGCCTACAGCGGGGTCTAAGCCTCAAGCCACTTGATGTAGCCGTCTGTTGGGTTCAACTAGAACAGGAGTACGCGGATGACCGCGCTCGTCACACAGGTCGTGCCCAACGTGGGCGTCGACATTTCCACCTCGCTGGTGGCCGCAACGAACGGCGACACCGCCGCGTGCGGCACCGGCACGTTCCTGCTCGTCAAGAACGCCAGCGGCGCAGGCATCACCGTCACGATCACCACGCCGGGGATGGTCGACGGCCGACTCGCCGTCGCGGACAGCACGTCGCCGAGCGTCGGCCTGACCACCGGACTCGGCATCATCCCGCTGCCCTCCAGCCTGTACGCGGACCCGACTACGGGCCTGGCGACGATCAACTACTCGGCCACCTCTTCGGTGACCGTCGCGGTGGTGAGGGTCCCGTGAGCACCGTCACCCTGCGGCACCCGTCGCTGCCCGCCGATCAGGAGATCGAAGTCGACGCCGGCGCGCTGCCGCACTACGCAGGCGCCGGCTGGCAGGAGGTCCCGGCCGAGGAGCTCGAGAAGCGGGCCGCCCTGAAGGTGAAGGCGCAAGCCGAGGCGGCGGCAGCCGAAGAGCAGGCCGCAGACGAGCCGGAGCAGTCAGAGCCGGCGGAATCCACCGACAGGCCGGCGCGGTCGCGCACCAAGACGGCCGCCAAGAAGAACGAAGAGGAGAGCTGACCCATGGTGGCCACGCCGATCACTGCAACTTCCCGGTACATCCCGCCGGGTACGACCCACTACTACTGGGTCGCGACCATCGCGAACAAGAGCGCCCCGACCCGCGCGGAGCTGAACGCGGGCAGCGACCTGACGGCGGAGGTCGCCTCCGTCTCCGGGTTCGCCACGACGTCGGACCAGCAGGACACCCCGGACCTGGGCTCCCGCTTCGTGTCGAAGATCCCCGGCCGTATCACCGCGGACGACTCCAGCATCACGCTGTACCTGTCATCCACGTCCAGCGACGTGCGCACGCTGCTGCCGCGGGACACGGCCGGGTTCATCTGCATCTTCCCCGAGGGTGACACGGCGGGCCTGAAGTACGACGTGTTCCCCGTGAAGGTCACCGGACAGCCGAAGGCGCGTGACGTGGAGAACCCGGCGCAGATCACCATCCAGTTCTCGATCACCTCGATCCCTGTCGAGAACATCACCGTGCCGTCGTGATCGAGCTGCGGACGGGCGAGGATCTTCGCAGGATCAGCACGGCGCTGCGGCGCATGGACGACAAGGAACTCAAGAAGCGGTTCCGCAAGGAGCTGCGGGCGGCGGCCACGCCGCTGGTTCCGGTCGTCCGTGCGTCGATCCGCAACATCCCCTCCAGCCGCGGATTCAGCCCGGACGGACTGCGCGGACAGATGGTGCGGGCCACCCGCGTCGAGGTCCGCACCGTCGGCCGCGACGCGGGGGCCGCGATCCGCGTCGACGGCCGCAAAATGCCCGACAAGAGGCGCAGCCTGCCCTCCATGGTCGAGGGCAAGAAGCGCTGGCGGCACCCGGTGTACGGCAACCGCGCCGTATGGGTCACCCAGACCTCACGCCCCTACTTCTACAGGGTGGTCCGGCCTGCCGGTGCCGCCTCCCGCCGAGCCGTCAACCGTGTCCTCGACGGCATTACCCGAGACATCAGCTAGGAGCACCATGGCCCTGTCCCGCGACGCCATCCTCGGCGTCAACGACCTGCAGGTCGAGAAGGTATTCGTCCCCGAGTGGGGGGACGAGGTCATCATCCGCGGCCTCACGGGCGAGGAGCTCGACGCCTACCAGGGGTCACGGCGCCAGATCCGAAACGCGGGCACCGCTCAGGCCGAGGTCGTGTTCATTCAGGACAATGCCCGCGCTGGCCTGCTCGTGAAGTGCATCGTTGACGAGAACGGCGATCGCATCTTCACCGATCAGGACACGGGCCTGCTCGGCATGAAGAACGGCCGCGTCCTCGACCGCCTGTACGACGTCGCCACCCGCCTGTCCGGCATGAGCGACGAAGAGGCGGAAGAGCTGGAGGGAAACTCCGAGCCGCCGACGGCCAGCGGCGGTTCTACTTCATCCTCGCCCGAGATGTCTTCCACTGCTCTGTCGCCCAGCTACTCCGACGCGTCAGCGCCCGAGAGCTGACCGAGTGGGAGATCCTCTACCGCATCGAAGCCGAGGAACGCGCAGCCGCTGAGGCGGAAGACGAAAAGCGAAGCAACCGCAACTGGCCCTGACACGCCTAGCACGAGGGGAGGCGCGCCATGGCATCCACCGCGGTCGTCTACCGGCTCATCGCCCGCGACAACGCCTCCCGTGTCTTCAACAACGTCGGCCGGTCCGCCCAGCGCCTGCAGACGACGTCGGAGAAGGTCGGTGCTGCCCTCAAGGCGGGTCTGACGGTCGGCGCGATCGCCACCGCGGGCTTGGGGGCGTCCGTCATCAAGATGGCGGGCGACTTCGAGAAGAACATGAACCGGGTCGAAGCCCTCTCGGGTGCGACCGGCAAGCAGTTGACGAAGCTGCGGGACCAGGCCAAAGACCTAGGCCGTACCACCCAGTACTCGGCCGCGCAGTCCGCGGACGCAATGGCGCAGCTGGCGACCGCAGGCCTGGGGGTCAACCAAATCTACGGGGCGATGCCGTCGGTGCTGTCGCTGGCGTCCAGCGAGCAGCTCGACCTGACCCGGGCGGCGGAAATCACCACGTCGGTGCTCACCGGCTACGGCATGAAGATCAACGAGATCCCGCACGCCGTCGACGCCATGGTGAAGGCGTCCGTGAAGGCCAACACCTCTGTCGACGACCTGGGCGAGGCGTTCAAGTACTCCGGGCCAATCGCCCATCAGGCGGGCGTCAAGTTCGAGGAAGCCGCCGCAGCGACTGCCCTTATGGGTAACGCGGGCATCAAGGCGTCGATGGCGGGCACCGCGCTCCGGGGTGCCGTGACCCGGCTGCTCGCGCCCACCGACAAGATTTCCGGCACGCTCGAAGACCTCGGCGTCAACGTGGCGACCGCGGACGGCAAGCTGCGTCCCCTGCACCAGATCGTCGGCGAGCTGGCCAAGTCGGGCGCGACCACCGGCCAGATCATGACGATCTTCGGTCAGCGGGCCGGCCCCGGTATGGCCGCGCTGATCCAGCAGGGCTCCGACAAGCT
>NZ_DATCVQ010000744.1:0-5926 GCF_036566765.1 Streptomyces sp. | reverse complement strand
CGCCGCCAGGCCGGCGGCCGCGGCGACGCGCGCCCCGTACGACAGTGGCGGCGGCTCCGGGAACAGGAACGCCTCGGCCAGGATCAACAGTCCGATCCCCACCGTCGCGCCCCCCAGGCGCTCGTCGAGCGAGCCGGGATCGTAGGGCGGGAAGCACGGCATGATGTACAGGAGTTGGAGGCCGGGCGCGGCCCCTGCCGGCCGCGGTCCGCACACCGCGAGGAACGCCAGCGCGAAGCCGACGATCAGCATCCCGACCACCGCGCTCCAGGTCCGCACCGCCAGGAACGTGCCGAGGGTGATCAGCGCCCAGCACCACGGCGTCACCCGGAGCATCATGGCGGCCCGCTGCCGTCCGGTCCCGGGGATGCGCGAGAGCCCGCCGAGCGCGACCGCGCCGAACAGCGCGTACGTGGCGGCCGTGGGGGAGTCCACGCCGTACAGGAACAGGTAGAAGCCGCCACCCGCGGCGGCCGTGACGCGCGCCGCCTTACGGGCCGCGGCGCGGTACGCCGCCGGGACCGACGCCCTGGACGCCCGGGGCGTCTCCGGGGTGCTCGGCGCCTTCAGGACACCCGTCATGCCACCAGGATCACCCGGCCCCGGACCGGCGGCACGCGCGCGCCGCCCTGCGCGTCACCGGTCCTGACGCGCCCCGAAGTGCAGCCGCCGCGCCCCCGCCCCACCCGTGCCGACGCCCTCCAGGTACGGCTCGGAGGAGTCAGGTCCGGTCGCGGTGAGCGGGACCGCGAGGCTCTGGCACATGCGCTGGGCGCGCGCGAGGGCGCTGAGCGTGGCGGGGGAGGGCTGGCCGGCGGGGAGCTCGACCGTCACCGCGGAGGGGCGGTGTGCGAAGACCAGCGCCTCGATCTGCAGAGCGGCCGCCGCCCGGTTCGTGATGTCGAGGTCCCGGAGGATCTTGACGTGCAGGATGCCGTCCTCGTCGATGACATGGCTGATGATCATGGCGCACCTGCCGTTCAGACCCCGGGGTTCGGCGTCCGTCCGCGCCGGCGCCGCTCACTGTCGAGGATAAGTCTCGCCCGGGACCCTCACACAGTCCCGCAGGCGGCTTCCTGCCGCATGTCCTTCCAGCGGCTCGGCTGTCGACGCGCGGCCGAACTCGGTGCGCCAGACGTCGATCACCGCGCCGTCCCCGCCCGTGACGAAGTACTCCGGCCAGCGGTCGAACGCCGCGCACGGATGGGAGAGCCCGAACTCGACGACATCGCTCACGTCGAGCCCGGACGCGTCGGCGAGGACGGTGTGGTGGTCGTACAGCGCCCGCACCGTGCCCCGTACGCCGGGCTTCTCGCGCCCCGCCGCGGCGCTGGACGTGCACCCCGACACCTTTCGATACCGGCTGCGCCGCGCCGCGCGGATCGCGGGTCCGGACCTCGACGACCCCGACGCCCGCTTCGCCGCGATGCTCGAATTCCGGCTCACCCGGCGAAGGCCGTCCGACGGGGTGGAACACGGCTGAATGCCGCACCCCGCGTTCCAGTGGCCCACCCCTGGCTCTCCGGGAGCGGCCGACACTGAGCCATTGGCCCACTGGTCCCCGCCTCTGTTGAGCCACCTGCCTCGCCGCCGTTACCCTTTCCATATCCAAGTACTTCCTGGCGCCGCAGCGCCGGACGGCAACGACGCCGACTCCGGACCGCGGTGCCTTCGTCGTGTCCATGCGCGGCCCACCATCCCGGGCCGCATGGGGAACGGCGCGCACCACTGCAAGGGGGCGGCGTACCGCCGTGAAGAAGATGTTCGTGGCTCCGGACCCGGGACTGTTCCGACTGCGTATCTCCCTGCGCGCCGTCCTCGGCGTGGCTCTCGCCGTCGTGGCCGCCCAGGCGTGCGGACTGTCGCTGGTCGCCTCGATCGTCGGCGGCCTGGCCGCGCTGCTCGCGCTCTTCACGGTCACCGACTCGACCGTGCGCGCGCAGGCGCTGACCACCGCGCTGCTCCCCGTGGCCGGTTTCCCCGTCCTGGCCCTGGCCACGGCCCTGCACGGCCAGCCGCAGCTCCGCGACGCGGCGTTCGTCGCGGTCGTCTTCTGCGGCGTCTACGCCCGGCGCTGGGGTCCCCGCGGCCACGCGCTCGGGATCTTCGCGTTCATGGACTTCTTCAGCACGCAGTTCCTGCACGCCGTGCCGGCCCAGTTGCCCGAGCTGTACGCCGCCGTGCTCCTGGCCCTCGTGGCGGCCGCGGCCACCCGGTTCGTCCTCTGGCCCATCGAGCGCCGCACCCCGCCCGCCGCGGCCCCGCCCGCGCTGCCCGGCACCGGTCTCGCGCGCGCCACCACCCGGCAGGCCGTCCAGGCCGCGGCGGCCTCCGCCGTCGCGCTGGTCGTCGGACAGGTGCTCTCCGACGAGCGCTGGTACTGGGCCGTCGGCACCGTCTGGTGGATCTTCGTCAACACGACCTCGCGCGGCGAGACCCTGGTCCGCGGCTTCCGCCGGGTCCTCGGCACCGTCGTCGGCATCGTCTTCGGCGTGCTGATCGCCATCCCGCTGCACGGCGCGCCCGCGCCGACGGCGGTCCTCGTGGCGGTCTGCATCTTCGGGATCTTCTACACCGCGGCCGTCTCGTACTCCTGGATGATGCTGGCGGTCACGGTCATGGCCAGCTCGCTGTACGGCCTGCTCGGCGTCCTCGACGCCGGTCTGCTGGTGCTCCGGGTCGCCGAGACGGGCGTCGGCGCGGTCTTCGCCGCGCTGGCCGTGGCCCTCGTACTGCCGATCACCACGCACGCCACGAACCACGCCTGGATCCAGCGCGCCCTGCACAGCATGCACGCCGCCACCGCCGAGGCGATCGCCCGGCTCGCCGGCGACCGCGAGGGCGACCCGGCCCCGCACGCCGCCGAGCTGGAGCTGCTGCTCGGCCGGGTGCGCATGGCGCTCGCCCCGCTGCTGCACCCGCTGAACCCCTTCCGCGCCCGCAAGGCCCGGGCCCGCCGGGTCATCGAGCTGCTCGACGACTGCGCCCGCGAGGTGCGCGGCCTGGTGGCCGTCGCCGCCGACCCCGCCGCCGCGCACGACTCACGTCTGGCCGCCGCCTGCTGGCGCGTCGAGGAGGCCGTGGAGGCGCTCACCGCCGACGAGCTGGGGTGCTGCCGGGTGGCGGCGCAGGCGCACGGCGAGACGCCGCACGAGGAGCGCGGCGAGCCCGCCCTCGTGCATCTGCACGGCCTGGAGAAGGCCCTGGCCGAGCTGGCGACGCCGCTGGGGTCCTCGCCGCGCGACCCGCTGGTCCCGGCGGCCTGATCCACCCGATCTGCTCGATCTGCCCCACTCTTTGGTCTAGACCGCCTGCTACCGTCGGCGCGCAGACCGAGCGCGCGGAGTCCCGCGGAGGGGAGAGGCTGTGGCCGAGCAGGGCGCAGTACGGGCATTCATCGGATCGTTCACATCGGCCGGAGGACGGGGCGTCGTGGCCGCCGCGGTCGACCCGGAGACCGGGGCGCTGACGGAGACCGGGGCGACCGACGCGGTCGCGGACCCGTCCTTCCTCGCGCTCGCGCCGGCCGCCGACGGCCGCCCCGTCCTGTACGCGGTCTCCGAGACCGAGGACGGAGCCGTGGCCGCCTTCGACGCCGCCGGACCCGTACCGCGGCCCCTCGGCGCGCCCGCGCCCGTACGCGGCTCCGGTCCCACCCACCTGTGCGTCGCCGCCGGTCACGTCCTGACGGCCGACTACACCTCCGGCAGCGTCAGCGTCCTGCCGCTCGCCGCGGACGGCTCGCCGCGCCCCGCCACCGACGTGCTGCGGCACGCGGGAGCGGGCCCCGTCACCGACCGGCAGTCCGGTCCGCACGCCCACCAAGTGCTGCCCGACCCCACCGGGCGCTGGATCGTGAGCGTCGACCTCGGCACGGACTCCGTCCGCGTGTGCGCCCTCGACCCGGCGACGGGCCTGCTGAAGCCGCACCGCGAGACCGCGCTGCGCGCCGGTACCGGGCCCCGGCACCTGGCCTTCCATCCGGCGGGCACGCACGCGTACGTGCTGAACGAGCTGGCCCCGACCGTCACCGTCTGCCGCTGGGACGCCGCCGAGGGCGTCCTCGAACCGCTGGGGGAGACCGCGGTGCTGCCCGAGGGGGCGGCGGAGCCGAGCTACCCCTCCGAGATCGTCGTGGCGGCCGACGGGCGCTTCGCGTGGGCGGCGGTGCGCGGCGACGACAGCATCGCCGTCCTCGCGCTCTCGCCGACCGGGGACGCGGCCGAGCTGGTCACCACCGTGCCGTGCGGCGGCCACTGGCCCCGTGACCTCACCCTGGACCCCGCCGCGCGTCGGCTGTACGCCGCGAACGAGCGCTCCGGCGACGTGACCTGGTTCGACCTGGATCCCGGGACGGGCGTCCCGACCAGGGCGGGCGCGTTCCTGGCTCCCGCGGCGTCCTGCGTGATCTTCGCCTGACGCGACGGACACAGCACTCGGCACACGCCCGACGATCGGCATACACCCGACACTCGGCACACGCCCGACACTCGGCACACGCCCGACACGGCGCAGGGCCCCACCGGACATCCGGTCGGGGCCCTGCGGCTTCCGTGGCTTCCGTGCGCCGGCCTCAGTGCGTCGGGGTGCCCTGCGGCTGCGGGGTGATGCCCAGGATCGCCGCGTACTGCGACAGGACCAGCTTGCCGATGGCCGGGTACGCGCCGAGCGGCTCGGAGGTCGGGCAGCCCGCCTCCCTCGCCGCCTCGTCGAGCAGGCCCTCGGCCAGCTCCGGGCCGACCAGGTACGGGGCGAGCGCCAGCTGGGCCGAGCCGGCGCCGCGCAGCTGCTCGGCGACGGCGGCGATCGAGCCCTCCTGGTCAAGCGCGGCGGCGATCACCGGGACGGCCAGGCGCGCGGCCAGCAGCATGCCGGTGATGCCGGCGGCCTGGACCGCCTCCTCGCCGCCGACCGTGGCCAGGATGATGCCGTCGGCGGCCGTGGCCACCGTGAACAGCCGGGCGCGGTCGGCGCGGGACAGACCGGCCTCGGAGAGCCGGACGTGCAGCGCCTCGGCGAGCAGCGGGTGCGGGCCGAGCACGTCGGTCAGCTCGGCGCCCGAACCGCTGTCCATGACGGACTGGCGGATCCGGCGCATCAGCCCGCTGTCCGGGCCCGCGAGCAGCGGGACCACGACCGCGGCCGGGCCCTCGGGCGCGCTGACCTCGCGGCCGGCCGCCACGGCGATCTCGTAGCGCTCGTGGCGCAGGGCCGAGACCTGCACGAGGACGGAGCCGAGGGTGGGGTACTCGGTGTCGTCACCGTCCAGGAAGCCGATCGCGGCCTCCAGGCCGGGCAGCTCCGAGCGGGCGATGCTGACGACCTCTTCGGCCAGGGAGCGTATGGCCGGGGAGGGCGTGCCGGGGACCGCCAGGACCAGCGTCGGAGCGCCCTCGGGCGCCGCCACGGGTTCGGGTCGACGGTGCCGCCCGGTCTGGCGGGGTCGCGGCATTCGTACAGGCAGGCCGGAAGCGGGCCCAGTGGGGGAGCTCATGCGGCCGCATGCTACTGGTTCTGCCCGTCGCGCTCCTCGTTGAGGTGCGACTCGGCGTTGGATGCCCACGTTTGTCCGACCTGCTCCTTACGGGAGTTAATGCTCGGGTACGTACAGCAGGCGCGGGTCCTCCGGCAGCCGGAGCGTTCCGGTCGCCAGCGCCACGGCGAGCGCGACCGCCCCGGACAACGGGTCCCCGGCCGCCGACACCTGCCGGGCGTGCGGCAGTTGTGCGGCGAGTTCCCGCCGCAGGGGGGCGAGGAGGGGGTCGCCGAGCTTGAACAGTCCGCCGGTCAGGGCGACTTCGCCGACCGTCGAGCCGTCATCGCCTTCGTCGGCGCCGCCGCGCGGGCACACCGCGGCCGCCGCCTCGGCGATGTGCGCCGCCGCCTGCCGCAGGACGTCGGCCGCCACCGGGTCGCCGTCCGCGGC
>NZ_DATCVQ010000743.1:0-5421 GCF_036566765.1 Streptomyces sp. | reverse complement strand
CAGGCGCGGGCGACCCGGCGGGCCGCGGCGGCAACCGGCCGGCGGGCCAACAGCCCGTCCCGGTCGGCCACATGGTCGCGGACCTTCGCCGAGGCCAGCACGAGGGAGACGGACGCCGCGAGGCGGGCGCCCTCGCCCATGGCGACCGGCGCGGTGCGCATGGCGCGCAGCGGGCAGGGTCCGGCGATGCGCCGGTCGGCGGCCGAGACGCCGGCCTGAGCCTCCGTCAGAACCGAGACGATGAGGCCGTCGTAGTTGGTGGCCACGCGCGCGAACTGGCCGTGGTCGGCCCGCAGTGCAAGACAGAGGCCGCAGAGATGGGCCATCCACTCCGTCCTCAGCCCGTCGGTGAGACGGTGCGCACAGGGCCTGACGATTCCGAACAAGGATTCCCCCGGGCTTCGAGCGTCAGTGCGGCTGGCATCGTATCGATCGGCGCCCGTTCACCCGTACGTCCCCCTGATCACCCGTCCGGACCGCCCGGGCCCGACTTTCCTCTTTTGTGCGCTACGCGACACGTTCGAGGCTCCGTCAGGCTCCATATAAGGGAAGAACCTTGACGTATCGCCATATCTTCTGCACCAGTCCCGTCACGAATCCCCTGCGCGGTCCCTATCCACTTGGCGCGCGATCCGCATGATGGACGACCATAGGGATGCGGAACCACGAGTGACCGCGCTGAAAGGAGGCGTCCATGGGATCGGTGCGCAAGGCGAGTGCATGGCTGGGACTCGTCGAGGACAGCGACGAGCGTTACTACGACGACGAGTACGCCGAGGGAGCCGAGAACGGCGACGCCTGGGTGACGGACCCGCGGGTGCGGGTCGCTTCCGACTCGGCGCAGGAGCAGGGCCGCCGGATCGCCACCGTCTCGCCGGACGGGTTCCGCGACGCCCGGGGCATCGGCGAGCTGTTCCGCGCCGGCGTCCCGGTGATCGTGAACCTCACGGCGATGGAGCCGGCCGACGCCAAGCGCGTGGTCGACTTCGCGGCGGGCCTCGCCTTCGGCCTGCGCGGCTCCATCGAGCGGGTGGCGACCCGGGTGTTCCTGCTGACCCCCTCCGACACCCGGATCGTCACCGGGGAGTCCGCGGGCCGCGCGCAGGACGGTTTCTTCAACCAGAGCTGAGGCAGGGCGGCTCACCGGCCGCCGCACCCCGTGCCCACCGCGACGACGCCGCGTTCTAGCGGAACGCGTCGAGACCGGTGAGCGCCTTGCCCAGCACCAGCTGGTGCATCTCGACGGTGCCCTCGTAGGTGAGCACCGACTCCAGGTTGGTGGCGTGCCGCATCACCGGGTACTCCAGCGAGATGCCGTTGGCGCCCAGGATCGTGCGCGAGGTGCGGCAGATCTCGATCGCCTCCCGCACGTTGTTGAGCTTGCCGAAGCTGACCTGCTCCGGCCGCAGCCGCCCGGCGTCCATCCGGCGGCCCAGGTGGTGCGCGAGCAGGATGCCCTTGTGCAGCTCCACCGCCATGTCGGCGAGCTTGCCCTGGGTGAGCTGGAAGCCGCCGATCGGCCGGCCGAACTGCTCGCGGCTCTTCGCGTACGCGAGCGCCGCCTCGAACGACGCCCGCGCGGCGCCCATCGCGCCCCACACGATGCCGTAGCGGGCGTGCGACAGACAGCCGAGCGGGCCCTTGAGCCCGGTCACCCCGGGCAGCACCGCGTCGGCCGGCAGCCGTACGTCGTCCATGACCAGCTCGCTGGTGACGCTGGCGCGCAGCGACCACTTGTGGTGGATCTCCGGCGCGGAGAAACCGGGCGCGTCGGTCGGCACCACGAAGCCGCGGATGCCCTCGTCGGTCTGCGCCCACACGACGGCCACGCCCGCGACCGAGCCGTTGGTGATCCACATCTTGCGGCCGTTGAGCACCCAGTCGGCGCCGTCCTTCTTGGCGTACGTACGCATGCCCGCCGGGTCCGAGCCGTGGTCGGGCTCGGTCAGCCCGAAGCAGCCGATGATCTCGCCGGCCGCCATCCCGGGCAGCCAGCGCTGCTTCTGCTCCTCGGAGCCGTACTTCCAGATCGCGTACATGGCGAGCGAGCCCTGCACGGAGACCAGCGAGCGGATGCCGGAGTCCGCGGCCTCCAGCTCAAGGCAGGCCAGGCCGTACTGGACGTTCGTCGCGCCCGCGCAGCCGTATCCGGTCAGGGACATGCCGAGGGCGCCGAGCGAGCCGAGCTCGCGGGCCAGCTCGCGGATCTCGGGCAGCTCCCCCTTCTCGTACCACTCGGCGATGTGCGGCAGGACCCGGTCGGCCGCCCAGCGACGGACGGTGTCGCGGACCGCGAGGTCCTCGGGATCGAGCAGGTCGTCGAGGCCGAGCGGGTCGGCGGGGTCGAACGGCGGCAGCTTCGACGGGGCGGGCGAGGGGGCGGACATGCGGGCCTCCGGCGGGTCGCACTCTCTTCGGCAGCGCCGGCGGTCCGGGTGCGGATCGGCGCCGGTGGCCCGCTGATCACGGACCGGCGCCGACGTTACGGATCACTGCGCCGCACGTCCAGACCCGGCCTGATCACTGCGCCGTGCGTCCGGTCCGGCCCGGTCGGCCCGGTCAGCGCGCCGTGCGTCCGGACGTGGCCGGCTCGGCGGGCTCGCGCCGGTGCGGCAGCCGCGGCTCGACCGGAACGGTGGGCTCCGCCGCGCGCGGGGCCGTCTCGGCCGACTGCTCCTCCGGCCGTGCCTGTTCCTGCGGGCACTCCATCACCCGGGGCAGCCGCAGCGCCATCAACGCGCCGAGCAGCAGCAGGCCGGCGCTGACCACGAGGGTGACGTGCAGGCCGGTGACGAAGGAGTGCCGGGCCGCGGCGTGCAGCGCCGCGCCCGCCGGGCCGCCGATCCGTTCGGCGACCTGGTACGCCTCGCCGAGCGAGTTCGCGGCGGCGTGGGAGGCGGCGGCGGGGACCCCGGGCACGTCGGCGAGGCCGGGGGCGTACGCGGCGTTCATCACGCTGCCGAGCAGCGCGATGCCCATGCCCGCGCCGAGCTGGTACGAGGTCTCGCCGATCGCCGCAGCGGCGCCCGCGCTCTCCGGCGGGGCCTCGCTGAGCATCGACTCGTACGCGCCGAAGAGCGTGGTCTGCAGGCCGAAGCCGAGCAGTACGAAACCGATGGTGAGCAGCAGCGGCCGGTCGTGCTGGCCCATGAGGACCAGCAGCAGCACGGCGGCGGCGGTGAGCACGAAGCCCCAGCCGACCATCCGGCGCGGGCCGATCCGGTGCAGCGTGGACGAGCCGGTGGCGCCGGCCGCCATCGCGGCGAAGGTGAGCGGCAGCAGCCGCAGCCCGGTCTCCAGCGGGCTCAGCCCGAGCACCAGCTGGAGGTACTGGACGGCGATCAGCTGCAGGCCGACCAGCGCCAGCATCGCGAGCACGACGCAGCCGACGGAGGTGGTGAACGCGGCGCGGGAGAACAGCCCGGTGTCGATCAGCGGATGCGGGCGGCGCTTCTGGCGGCGGACGAAGAGGACGAGCAGCGCGGCCCCGAGCAGCAGCGGGCCGAGCGTGGCCGGGGCGAGGACGGCGTCGCCCACGCCGGCCCGCTTGACGCCGAGGACCAGGCCGAGCATGCCGGCCGCGGCCATCAGCGCGCCGAGGACGTCCCAGGGTCCGTCGGCGCGGCCCCTGGACTCCGGCAGCAGCCAGCGAGCGAGCGGCAGGATCACCGCCATCAGCGGGATGTTTATCAGGAAGACCGAGCCCCACCAGAAGTTCTCGACCAGGAAGCCGCCGAGCACCGGGCCGGTGGCGGCGCCGACGGCGGCGGTCGCGGTCCAGATGCCGATGGCGGTGGCCCGCTCGCGCCGGTCGGGGAAGACCGCCCGGAGGATCGAGAGCGTGGCGGGCATGATCATCGCGCCGCCGACGCCGAGCAGCGCGCGGGCCCCGATCAGCACCTCGGGCGCGGTGGCCAGCGCGGCGAGCGCGGAGGCGACGCCGAACAGGCCGTACCCGAGGAGCAGCACCTTCCGCCGCCCGATCCGGTCGCCGAGCGTGCCGAAGAGGATCAGCAGCGCGGCGCAGATCAGCGGGTAGGCGTCGACGACCCAGAGCAGCTGGGTGGAGCTGGGGTGGAGGTCGGAGGTGAGGGAGGGGACGGCGACGTGCAGCACGGTCGCGTCGAGGGCGACGAGCAGCAGACTGACGCAGAGGACGAGGAGGACCACCCAGCGGTTCGCGCCGCCTCCGGCGGCACGGAGTCGTGCCCCGGCCGTGATCGTCCGCGCCATGTACGTACCTCCCGGTGACCTCTCGCGCTCGGCGGGCGCCGACCCCTCGGGGCGGCCCGGCATCGACACGCGAGTGAGTCGTCAGCGTACGCGAGTTCGGCAGCCGGGCGCGTGGCGCAGCTCTCACCCGGCAGAGCGGGGGCTGTGGCGTACGCCACTCCGGGGGCCCGGCGCGTCGCGTGGAATTCCGTACCGCCGACCGGGTGAGGTATTTCGTCGAGACGCAACTCGACAGGCAAACAGAGTTGCGGAAACGGCCCTCCAACCAATAGGGCACGGGGTCGCCGGGATTTCCGCGGCCGACGTGTAAATGGAACCGGCTTTGAGACGGACTCCACATCACATGGTCATCACGAACAGCCCGGATCGGCCGGTCCGCGCACTCACTCCCTGTAACGTCCATTGGGTGCGTACCGACATCTTTGCCCGGCTGGACCGGGAGCCGGAACCGCCGAAGATAGAGATCCCGCGGATGACCCGGACGCGTCTCGCCCTCTTCGGCGGGACGTTGGCGTTCTATCTCGCGATCGTGGTCGCCGTGCTGCTGTGCACCTGGCTCGTGCTGCTCGACTGGAAGATCATGCTCTTCCGGCCCTATCAGCAATGGCCCGAGCTGCACGCCTTCCTCGACTACTACGTGGTGCTCGGCCAGCGCGGTCCGACCGCGGTGATGGTGGCCGCCTGGCTGGGCTGGCGCTCCTGGCGGCAGCACACGCTGCGCCCGCTGCTCGCGCTGGGCGCGGCGCTGCTGCTCCTGAACGTGACCGTCGGCGCGGTCAAGCTGGGCCTGGGCCGGCTCGGACCCCACTACGCGACGGAGATCGGCTCCGCCGAGCTCTTCGCGGGCGGCGATATATTTCCGTCCGGCCACACCGCCAACGCGGTCGTGACCTGGGGGATCCTGGCCTACCTGGCCACCACCCCGCGGGCCCGGCGCTATCTGTCGGCGCTGTCCGCGGTGGTCGCTCTGGGCGTCGGTCTCACCACCGTCTATCTCGGTACGCACTGGCTGAGCGATGTGCTGCTCGGCTGGGCGGCCGGCCTGGTGATCCTGCTGGCGCTGCCCTGGTGCGAGCCGGCCATCGCCCGCGCCGAGGCGTTCATCCTGGGGCTGCGCGAGCTGCTGCGGGCCCGCCGCCGGCTGGCGCCCTCGCTGCCGGTCGCGGCCGGAGGTCCGCGCCCCGCGCT
>NZ_DATCVQ010000742.1:0-8134 GCF_036566765.1 Streptomyces sp. | reverse complement strand
CGGGGCCGGATGGCCCAGGACCTGCTCGGCGCGCACAAGGCCGGGCGCGTGGAGGTGGCGATCGGCCGCGCCTCCGACTACTTCGGGCCGCGCGGCGGCGCCCAGTCCAACCTCGGCGACCTGGTCTTCCCAGCCCTCCTGGCCGGCCGTACCGCCACCGTCCTTGGCGATCCGGACCAGCCGTACACGTACACCTTCAGGTTGACCCTGGGTCAGGCCGGAGGCCGGCTGCAACGGCCTGACGCCGAGGCGGGCACAGCAGATCCGAAGGAGCGACATGTCCGTCACCGCTCCCGGCCAGGGGCAGGACCGTCCGGAACTGCGGAAGGCGATCGAGGAGATCGTCGAGTCCGGTCTTCTCGGAGTGCAGCCGCGGGTGAACGACGTACAGGGCGAGTGGGCCGGCAGCGCCGGGGCGCGCGAGCTGGGCCAGAGCGCAAAGCCGTTGACCGGCGGGCACTTCCGCATCGGCAGCAGCACCAAGAACTCCTTCTCGGCCTCGGTGTTCATGCCGGCGGCCGAGGGCGACATCGGCCTGGACGCCCCGGCTGGCGACCACCTGCCCGGGTCCGGGCTGGACCGGCGGATCACGGTGCGGATGCTGCTGCGGCACACCACGGTCCCAGATGACGCGACGTCACCGTGGCAGATCGGCGCTGATCGTCGTCGCGGAATGCGTGCCGGAACCCGTTACTCGCCGGCAAAGCCGACAGGTGAGTGTGTTCAGGGCTCGCTGCCTGGGCCCGAACCCTTGTGTGCGGATTCCGACTCGTCTAGCGTCCCGTCCATCTGGGACAACCGAAGGCTCTCCGCCCGAAACCCACCACCGGGAATCTGGAGCCACCGTGACCAGTGACGACACCCCCGCACTCCCGCCCCGCCCACAGGCCGGCCTCCTGCTCTGGACGCTGCGGTGAGCGCGCTGGTGCGTCCGTCGGACGACATCGTCGGGCAGTTGCGATCTGCGCTGGGATCGGGGGTGTGCGCGCCGGGAACCGCGGGGTACGAGAATGCGCTGGAGAAGGTCTTCTTTCCCGAGGCCGTCCGCCGACGACCAACGTGCGTCGTGGCGCCCCGCACGGTCGACGAGGTCGCGACCGTCATGAGGGTCGCGTCAGCAACGGGAGCGCGGGTGACCGTGCGTGGCGGCGGTCTGAGCTCGAACTGCGTCGCCGACGGAGCCGTCATGCTGGACCTCTCGGAGCGCCTTGTCTCCGCCCGTCCGGACGGAGACCGAGTGGTCGTCGACGGTGGGGCGACCATGGCCACCATGCTCGGGGTCCTCGCCCCGGCAGGTCGTGCGGTGCCCATCGGCGTCGTCGGCCACGCCGGCCTGGGGATGGCCACCCGAGGGGGCGTCGGCTATCTGACGAGGTCCCTGGGGCTCACCCTCGATCATCTCGTCGGGGTCGAGCTCGTGCTCCCGTCGGGCGACGTCGTTCATCTCTCGGAGAGGAGCTCGGGCGAGGAGGGCGAGCTGTGGTGGGCGGTGCGTGGCTGCGCGCCTTCCGTCGGGGTCGTCACGTCCGCGGCGTTCCGGACCCACGAGATCGGCCCGGTCTGGGTCGACCGGGCGGTGGTGGGTCTGGATGCGCTCGCCGCCTATTTCCGGATTGCTCCCGAGCTTCCGCGAGACACCACCATGAGCGCGGTGCTCGGATATACCTCCCTCTCGCCGGACGAGCCGGTCCTGTTCATCTACACGGCCTGTTCAAGCCCGCACGACGGCGCTATTCGGCAGGCCAGATCAGCGACTTCTGCCGTGGTCGCCGGCGGCGGCTCGCCACCGCTCTACCGCTCGGAGACGTCCGGCCGTTATCCGGACGGACTGCCCGAGTTCGCCATCCCAGGCGCCGGGGGCGCCGAGCCCGACCCGATCCGGCTGCCCAAGCCGGGCGACGGTTCGCGTGGTTCGTTCTTCGGCAAGGCGGCCTTCACCGGTCCCACTCTCGACGCCGTGGTCGCCGCCGCCCTCGCGGACCGGATCCGCGCCGCCCCCACGAAGGCATGCCGCATCGATTTCCAGCACACCGGCGGGGCTCTGGCCGATATCGACGACGCCGCCACCGCGTTCTGGGGCAGAACCAGCGAATGGAGCATCCCGCTCAACGCGATCTGGGACGACGCCGACGACGACGAGGCCTGCAGGACGTGGGCCCGCGACACGCTGCAGGCACTGGCTGCGCACACGGTCGGGGTCTACAGCGTCGAACTACGACCGGGCCTCCCCGAAACCGAGACCGAGACGCTGGCGGCCTACGGCGGCAACCTGGCCCGACTCCAGACGGTTCAACGCCGCTACGACCCCACGGCAGTACTCGCGCCACCGCTCCTGTGACCCGGGCACGGGCGACGTGCGGACAAGGGGGTTCTCTCGGGCTGAACGTGTGGCCCGAGGGCTGCCGCAAGGGTTCGCGCAGCTCAACGCCGGTGACGGTCACCGTAGCCAGGCAACAGCTGCGGTGCCATCGCTGGATCGAGCGATTCCGCGCAGCAGTTGGGTGATGGCTAGCTCTCAGGCAGGGGGCGGTCGTCGATGACGTTTTTCATGACAAGGGTCGAGGTCAGGCGCTGGACCCCGGGCAGTCGGGCGAGCTGCTGGTCGTACAGCTCCTGGAACGCGGTCAGGTCGGCAGTCGCAACTCGCAAAAGGTAGTCGGGTTCGCCGAACAGGCGCTGTGCCTGGAGCACGTGCGGGACGGCGGCCACGGCCTCCTCGAACGCGGTGACGGTGTCGGGGGTCTCCCAGCGCAGGGTGGCGAAGACGAGGGCCTCGAAGTTCAGGCCGACGGCGGCCGGGTCGACGACCGCCCGGTAGCCGCGGATGGCACCTTCGCGTTCGAGGTCGCGCAGGCGGCGGTGACAGGGCGAGACGCTGAGCTGCACGCGAGCGGCCAGCTCGGTGATCGTCAGGCGGCCGTCGAGCTGCAGCTCGGCAAGAATCTTCCGGTCCAAGGCGTCCATGGAGAAGATTCTCCCCCACATCCTCCGATCATGAGGTAAGGACGCAAACACCTTCGGGCGTATCCGGCCTAGCCTTCCCTCCAGAGCAAGAAGCATGAGAGGGAACCAACGATGGACACGACGACCCTGGCGGCCTTCCTGGCGGTGGACCTGCTGCTGGTGTTCACGCCGGGCGCGGACTGGGCGTACGCGATCTCCGCCGGACTGCGGGGACGCTCGGTCGTCCCGGCCGTCACCGGGCTGATCGCCGGACACGCGGCCTATGCGCTCGTGGCCATCGCGGGCCTGGCCGTGATCGTGGCGAGCTCCCCGGCCGCGCTCACCGCCCTGACCGTGGCAGGGGCCGGCTACCTGCTGTGGCTGGGCTGGGGCGTCCTGCGGCAGCCGGCCGTCCCGGCGGCCGGAGGAGAGAGCACGGACTTCTCCCGGCTGCAGGTCATGCTCAAGGGGGCCGGGATCAGCGGTCTGAACCCGAAGGCGCTGCTGCTGTACTTCTCGCTGTTTCCGCAGTTCATCGACCCTGACACGGGCTGGCCGGTCGCCGCGCAGACCGGGGTGCTCAGCACAATGCACCTGACCGCATGCGCCGTCGTCTACCTCGCCGTCGGCGCCCTGGCCCGCACGGTCCTCAGCACCCGGCCCGCGGCCGCCGGGGCCGTCACCCGCATCAGCGGTGTCTTGATGATCGCCATCGGCGCCTTCCTGCTGACGGAACGCCTGGCCGGCTGAGGAACCGCCCCTGTCCCGCTCCACCCCGGCACGGATTCGGAAGAGAGCACAGACGTGGCAGAGCAATTCGGCCGAGGGCGCCAAGCCGGTCCTCCATGCCGTCGCGGTACGCCCGCCGCTCACGGGCGCAGGAACGCAGCGCATTTGGCCTCGGCCTCGCGGGACGCAGCCAGGTGGTCCAGCGAGACCGGGAAGGGAGCGCGCGCCGCGCGCCCTCCCAGTGCAGCTGAGGCAGCCTGGCAGAGCAACACCGCCACGACCCCCGCCACGAGACCGCTCACTCGCGCGATGCCGGTCTCAGCTCCTTCTTTGGAAGGCGTGTTGGGGGCAACCCCTCGCGAGTCCGAATCTCGTCTCCTCCGCCATCACCTCACCACGCACGTTGTGGAAGGGCCCCACCGTTCGAGGTGGGGCCCTTCGACGTACTCCATGTCAGTCGGCGGCCTGCCCGTCCGTTCCCGCCGTGACGGGTTCTTCCGGTGCCGAGGGCAGGCCACGCAGTCGGCTCACCGGGGACAGGACAAGCGCGATCAGCACGGCGGCGGAGCCGATCGCCGCAACAGTCAATGCCCCCCGGGCGCCCATCCGGCCGGACAGCAGGCCCGCGGTCAGGCCGCCGAGTGCGCCGCCGCCGAACAGCAGGGTGCGGAAGACCGCCGTCATCCGGCCCATCATCGACTGCGGGGTACTGGCCTGGCGCAGGCTGACGATGACGACGCCGGCGACGCCGAGTCCGAGGTAGGTGGTGAAGAAGGAGAGGACGAACATCCCCACCATCACCGGCCGGGGGCCGGTGGCCAAGGCGATCAGCGTCGGGCCGATGAGGAGGGCCGACTGGGCGACGAGGTAGACAAGGCCGAGCCGGAAGCGCCGGATCACCTTGCGGGAGATCGCCGCGCCGATCAGGCCGCCCACGGAGGCGGTGGCGAAGATGCCGCCGAGGGTCGTCGAGTCCAGGTGCAGATCCCGTGCCCCGTACAGCAGGAACATCGTCCACACGGTGACCATGGAGAAGTTGCAGCAGAACCCGATCAGGGCCAGCGACCGCAGAACCGGGTTCCTCAGCACCCAGCGCAAGCCGTCCCGGAGTTCGGTCGGCAGGTGCCGCCGTGCGGCCGGCGCTTCGGGACGGGGCTCGGGCGTGCGGATGAGCAGCAGCGAGATCAGGGACACCAGATACGAGAACGCGTCGACGATCAGCGCCACGGGCGCGGTCAGGGCGCCGACCAGGACACCCGCGAGTCCGGGCCCTGCCACATCGGCCGCCGATGAGCTCATCCCCATCTTCGCGCCGGCTTCTACATAGTGCTCGGGGTCGCGTACGAGTGTGGGTACGTACGACATCCAGCTCACGTCGAACAGCACCGAGGCGACGCCGACGGCGCAGGCGATCACAAGGAGCCAGCCCATGCTGAGCGCGTCCGTCCAGTACAGGACGGGGACGAGAGCCAGCAGGATCATCCGGACGAGGTTTGCGCCGAGCATGATCCGCCGCCGCCGGGCCCGGTCCACCCACACCCCGAAGACCAGGGCGAGCCCGAGATACGGGACGAGCTGCAGGAACCGCAGGACGCCGACCTGTTCGTCGGTGGCCTCGAAGGCGATGATGGCGGTCAGCGGCAGGGCGAGGTTCGTGACCTGGGTGCCGAGGAGCGAAAGGGTCTCGCCGAGCCAGAATTTGAGGAAGTCGCCGTTGCGCCAGAGGCTTTCCGTGGACGGCTCCTCGGTGCGTGTCTGCGGATGGGGTCTCCCCCGCTCGAACGGAGTTGAGAGCTTGGGGAAGGTCATCGCCGTCCCTGGCCGGCGAGTTCCGCGACCGCGTCCGCGACGTGGTCCACTTCCTCCTCGGTGTTGTAGTAGTGGGGGGACAGGCGCAGGCACCAGTCGACGTTCTTGTCGCCGAAGTCGAATTGGGCGAACTCGCGGTAGCTGATCGCCGAGTTGATGCCGCGGGCGTCCATGGCCGCCTTGAACGGCTCCGGCTGCCAGCCGTCCACGCCGACGGTGACAAGCGCGGCGAGACGCGGGCCGCGGTCGAGCACGCGGACTCCCGGGATCGGTGCGAGCCGGTCGCGGAGTCGGGCCGCGAGCGCCGGGGTGCGCTGCTCGATGGCCTCGATGCCGACGTTACGGGCGTAGCGAACCGCGGCGGCGCTGCCGAGCACCGTGGCGTACGGGAACTCCCACTCCTCGAACCGGGCCGCCGTCGCCACGGGCTCGTAGCCGCCCGGTTCGGTCCAGCGGGCCCCGTGCATGTCGATGAACAGCGGTTCGTAGCCAGCGCGCAGGACGCGATCGGATACGTACAGGAATCCGGAGCCGCGGGGGCCGCGGAGGAACTTGCGGCAGGTGGCGGTGAGGAAGTCGCAGCCGATCTCCTCCACGTCGAGGACGAACTGGCCCACCGACTGGCAGGCGTCGACGAGGTAGAGCAGGTCCAACTCCCGGCAATGGCGGCCGATTTCGACTACGGGCGAGACGAGGCCCGAGTTGGTGGGGACATGGGTGGCGGACACCAGGCGGGGGCGGTGGGTCCGCATCAGTGCGGCCATCGCCTCCACGTCGACCCCGCCCTCAGGGGTGTTGGGCGCGTGGACGATGCGTATGCCGAACCGCTTGCGCAGGGAGAGGAAGGCGATCTGGTTGGAGACGAAGTCGTCGCGGGTGGTGAGGATGACGTCGTCGGTCTCGAACGGGATCGAGGACAGGGCGTTGGTGTAGGCGTGGGTGGCGCTGCCCGCGAAGGCGATGTTGTCGGGTGTGGTGTTGATGAGGGCGGCGATCTCGGTGTAGAACTCCCGGACTTCGGCGGCCCGGGCGGCCGAGGCCTCGTAACCGCCGATCCGGGCTTCGAGGTTCAGGTGGCCGACCATCACGTCCGTCACGGGTGCCGCCAGCAGTCCGCAGCCCGCGTTGTTGAAGTGGATGACCTGGCGGCACCCCGGGGTGTCGGACCGCAGAGCGGCGATGTCCAGGCGAAGTGCTTCTTGACCAGAACCGGAAGCGCTATTGTTGTCTCTCATGAACGACAGTAGCACTTCTGGTGAGTTGGCCGACAGACTCCGTGCGCTGGTCTCCCGGCTGTCGCCCGGCGACCGGCTGCCGAGCAGCCGGGAGCTGATCAAGGAGTACCGGGTCGGCCCGGCGACAGTGGCGCGGGCCATCGCTGCTCTGGCCGCCGAAGGCGCGGTGGTGACCCGCCCGGGCAGTGGGACCTACGTGGCGCAGCTGGGGCGGCTGCGTGGCGCGGCCGGCGGCAGCGCATCGGACACCGACTGGCAGACGGTCGCCCTCACCGACCGCGCCGTCGACACCCACCTGATCGCCGACCCGCTCGGCCCGCCGCCCGCCGGGACGATCACGATGGACGGCGGCTACGTGCACGGCTCGCTCCAGCCCACCCGGACCCTGAGCGCGGCGCTGGCGCGGGCGGCACGCCGTCCGGACGCCTGGGACCGCGCCCCGGCCGGCGGCCTGATGGCGCTGCGCACCGTGCTCGCCCGGATCGTCGGCGGCAGCGTGGCACCGGAGGACGTGCTGGTCACCGCCGGCGGGCAGAGCGCCCTGTCGATCGCGTTCCGGGCCATCGCCGGGCCCGGCAGCCCGGTCCTGGTCGAGTCCCCCACCTATCCCCGGGCCCTGGCCGCCGCCCGCGCCGCCGGGCTGCGGCCCGTTCCGGTACCGCTCGACTCTGACGGACTGCGGCCCGACATGCTGGCCGACGCGTTCGCGATGACCGGCGCGCGCCTGCTGTACTGCCAGCCGACCTTCCAGAACCCGACCGGCACCGTGCTCGCGCCCGAACGGCGTCGCCAGATCCTCGATGTGGCGCGCGCCTCGGGCGCGTTCGTGCTCGAGGACGACTTCGCACGGCACCTGGGACACGGCGGCGCCGTGCCGCGACCGTTGGTCGCCGACGACCTCGACGGCACGGTCGTCCACGTCACCTCACTCACCAAGCCCGCCGCACCGAGCCTGCGGATCGGGGCGCTGGTGGCCCGCGGACCGGTCATGGAGCGCATGCGGGCGGTGCGCCTGGTCGACGACTTCTTCGTCACCCGCCCGCTCCAGGAGGCCGCGTTGGAAGTGCTCAGCTCCCCCTCCTGGGACCGGCACGTCCGCTCTCTCGGTACGGCGCTGCGGGAGCGGTGCGCCGTGCTGGCCGCCGCAGTCACGCAGGAGATCCCCGGCGCGACCTTGACCGGGTTGCCTACGGGCGGACTACACCTGTGGGTTCGCCTGCCATCGGGCGTGGACGACATGGTCCTCACCGGCGCCGCCCGGCAACGCGGCGTCGCCGTGAGCGCCGGCAGTCGCTACTTCGCCACCGAGCCGCCGGCGGCTCACCTTCGTATCGGGTTCGCCGCGACGGCCGATCACGCCGAGCTGACCGAGGGTGCACGTCGGCTGGCAGCCGCGCTTGCGGATGTCGGCCCTGGGC
>NZ_DATCVQ010000741.1:0-2834 GCF_036566765.1 Streptomyces sp. | reverse complement strand
GTGGGTGCTTCATGACCGGCCTCCGGTACTGCTGTGCCCCGACGCCTGTAGCTGCGAGGGTGTCGCCGCCTGGTGACGGACGACAAGGGCCGAACGGGGCACGTCTGGACCCTGACAGCCCTGGCGCGGACCATCGACCGGTGCTTTCCTGAAAGTGAGGAGGGGGCCCGCCAGAAGGACGCGGGGAAGCGGCTTCGAGCCGCGCACCGCGCGATCAGGATCCGCGAGAAGCGGATGGGCCCCTCCTCTCTTCGTGTCTCCGCGCCCCTCCACACGTGGTCCGGGCGGGCCGGGCCCGGGACCGACCGGCCCTACCTCGCGACTCCAGCGCGGTGCGAGCGTGGCAGCAGGCCACCACACGTCCCGGAAAGGCGGTGGGCACGATGGAGTCGCCCCTGGTGGTAGGAGTCGACGGGTCCGACGCCAGTCTCACGGCCTTGGACTGGGCCGTCGACGAAGCGGTACGGCACACGCTTCCCCTGCGGATCGTCCATGCCTCGATGTGGGAACGGTACGAAGGAGTCGTGCCGGCCCGGACCACGGACCGCCCCTCAGGCCAGATCCTCGCCGAGAACATCGTGGGCGTCGCGGCCGAACGCGCCCGGCTCCGCGCACTGGACCTCGACCTCAGCACGGACGTCCTCGCCGAGGACGCGTCCACCGCGCTGCTCAGAGAGGGGCGGGAGGGCACGCTCCTCGTCGTAGGGTCCCGCGGGCGCGGCGAGTTCGCCGACCTTCTGCTCGGATCCGTCAGCCTCATCGTGGCCGCCCGGGCTTACTGCCCGGTCGTCGTCGTCCGCGGGGACCGGCATGCCCTGGAGGCACGCCACGGGCGCATCCTGCTCGGCGTCGGGGACCATGACGTGGACTCGCCGGCCGTACGGTTCGCCTTCCGTGAGGCGGTGGTCCGGGACGCGGAACTCGACGTCGTCCGCACGTGGCGACTGCCGGCAAACGAACCGGTCGACCATCTGCTGCTGACGGGCGACGGTGGAGCCCACCTCGCGGAAAGGTCCGCCGAACTGCTCGACAAGGCCCTGGAGGCCGAGGCGTCTCGACATCCTGGGGTGCGCCTTCGCAGGACCACGTTCGAGGGCCCGGCCCACAGAGTGCTGACCGAGCGCTCCGCCGCCGCCGACCTGCTGGTCGTCGGGGCCCGGCGCCGTGACAGGCTCGTCGGTCTGGAGCTAGGCAGGGTCGCCCACCGCGCCCTGCACCACGCCTCGTGTCCGGTCGCCGTCGTTCCCCAGCGGGGCCCGGAGACCACCGAGGGAGGCCTCTGATGAACACGGCCCGTGACCCGCATGCGTCGCACCCCACGAGCGACCTCGGACGCCGTGTCGCAGCCAGGCGCACCCGACTCGGCCTGTCCTTGGAGGAGGTGGCCGAACGGGCCGGCTCCACGCCCGGATACGTCTCCTACGTGGAGGAGCAGGTGCCCACCCCGGGGATCGAGTTCCTGGTCCGGCTCGCGAACGCTCTGGAGACCACTGTCCAGGATCTCACCGGGTACACGGCGGACCTCGCGCCAGGAGGAGCCCGCGCCGGGTACCGGGCACGCATGGAGGAGATCGGCGAGGCCGAATGCTGGGAGCTGCTCGACGGCCACGGCGTTGGCCGGGTCGCCGTCGAAGGGCGGGACGGGCTGATGGTGGTCCCCGTGAACTATCAGGTCGTCGACGGGGCCCTCGTCTTCATGACTGCACCGGACTCGTCCCTCGCGCGCGCCTCGGCGTCCGGCGCGGAGGTCGCCTTCGAGGAGGACCGCATGGACGAAGCCTTCAGCCAGGGCTGGAGCGTGCTCGTCGTCGGTCCGGTACGCACTGTGTCGGACGAGACCTCGGCACAGAGGATGAAGGACGCCGGCCACCCGGAGCCGTGGGCCGGGAATGGGCGCGACACCTTGGTGACGCTCTCGCCGCGCCGGGTGACCGGCCGCCGTATCCGGGTGCCGGGCACGCCTGGCATGCCGTCCGGGTCTGCTGACTGAAAGCCGCCCCGTAAGTGGTCTCTGAGTGCCGGGCCGTCTCGCAGCGCTGGGGCGGCGTGCCCGTACGCCCTTACCCGTGGGACCTGGTGCACACTGCCGACATGGCCGAGGACGAGGCGCAGCTCAAGCCCCCTGAGTCGCTGTTGCAGTTGATCGACAATCTTGCGCGGTTCCATCGCGAGCATGAGGAGTACTACTCACAGGCGCCGTTGCGGCAGGCCGGCGAGCTGCAGGCGCGGTCGCGGGCGCTGAAGGCGCTGGCCGACCGGTGGAGCGTGATCGGCGCGGGTGAACAGGCGTCGCCGATCGCGTTCGCCGGCACGGAGGACCTGAATGCCCCCGGGCTCACCGCGGAGTCGGGGATCCTCTTCATGGAAGGGGAGGGCGAGCCGGCCGAGGTGCAGAGGCTCAAGCGTGAGGTCCGGCTGCTGGCAGATGACCTTGAGCAGACGGGTGTCTGGCTGGCCGGGGCGATGGAGCAAGCGTGGGAGATGGCGGGAGGCTTGGCTGCCTATCCCGCGCTGGCCGACCTGCTCGGGGAACGGCACCGGATCATCGCCAACGACTGGCAGTCGGCGGGCCTGCAGACTCTGGTCGCGCGGCTGCTGCGACGTGCCCTTGACCTGCTGGCCCGCGTCGACTTCGCTCCGGCGGCGCTGCGGGCCGACCTGGGCGGCGAGCGGACGGCCCCTTCCTACCTCTATTCGGCTTCCGAACTGCTGGACCGGGCGGCGGATCTGATGGTGGAGTCGGCGACGCTGGTGCACGGCAACGAGCGACGCTGGCGCGTCTTCCGCGCCCGGGTTCGCGAGTTGCAGTCCCCGTAGGCGAGTCTCGGAGGGAC